>SIAM01000006.1 GCA_009691785.1 Phycisphaerales bacterium | reverse complement strand
GCGCCGCTGGTGATGGCGTCGCTGGTGATGGCGCCGCCTTGACTCATCAACGCAACCTCACGGGTCGCAACCGATTGGGTATTCGCGCTCGCTGAAATGTCCTGCGCGCTTGCGTTGCGGTTGCCAATACAAAACACCGCGCTCAGCATCAACAACACTGTCAATGCGGAGGCTGAATGCGGCCTGATTTGCGCCGCATTTTTACTTTTTTCAATGGCGCGACGCTTGATCACTGGCTTCACATAGAACGCATAGCACATTCCAATGGCGGCCAAAATTGCGCCCGTAAGTTGCAGCCACACCCCTTTGCGTGTTCCAACACCAAGCACCGTGAAGTTTAAACCCGCACTCGCGGGCAAGCCATCTTGGCCGGCGTCAGGCGGGTCCCACTGCGCCTGAAAAAACCAAAGTCCATCATGTTCAATAGGTTGATTCACGCTGACCGCTTGCGGCGCGCTCCACTTTCCATCGGGCTCGCCAAATCGAAGTTGGCTTGTGTAGTCGCGAATAGTGGATGTCTCGCCGGTGAAGCCGCCCACATGCGCAGTAAGCATGAATGTTTCAAGCGCCACAGCACTGGGCAGCGGCAAGCGCCTGCGGGAAAATAAAATCTCCGCCTCGGATCCATCGGCAAGGTGAATGCGCGTGGGTTGAAACAAACGGCCTCGAAGAACATCTTCTGGTCGGTCAAACACATAGTCGTGGTAGAGCAGCCATTTGGTTTCGCCGTCACTGGTTCCAATGCGCGCCATGGATGAACGCTCGCCAACATCTTTCACACGCTGATTCAATGGAACCACCACAGGACGAACTTCCTGCACTGCGCGTGGAAAATATTCCAGCACTCGCAGCGTGGTGCCCTCGCTTACCACAAGCGGTTGGCCAACTGCCAGAGGACGCACTTGTATTTCATTGGTAATGGCCAGCACCGCGGTCAACTGCGCTGGATCTGGACCCGCGATCAAAGTGATGGGAATGCGCCCAATTCCAGGCAAATATCGTGCGCCAAGTTCAGGCGCCATGCTCAGGGGCGCGGAGCGTGGATCAGGATTGTCGCTGGCATTCATATCACGGTTGAGCGCGGGATCATTGAAGATCCAGCGGCGAAATTCGCCGTGCGGCGTCTTCATGTCAACAATCGCCACGCTCACTTCGCCACCTGAAAGAACAATGTCGTCCTGCGCGCCGTCGAGTTTCAAACCGTAGCCGCGCTCCACTGGACCAATCGGAATAAAACCATCCGCGCCAGGCTTGGCGGACAGATCCACAAGAATGTCGCCAACTCCTTCAAGCGTAAATTGAACCTGCGCTTCATGCGTACGCTGCGCAAGCATGGCGGCGGAATCCACAAATCGAAAGCAAATCAAGTCGCCCTCCGAAGTGCGCGCACGCGGATCAAACGCCGCAAGCGTGAAGTCGCGAATGATTCCAGTGGCGGACTCAATACGAACGCGCATGGATGGATTCAGAGGACTGTCGGCGAGACCTCGCGCTATGCGACTTTGCTCCACGGCGTAGCGCAGGTAACCAGTCGCTGAAAATGTGATGTTTGGAAATGGATCGTTGGCCGCGACGGCGGGAATGGAGACATCGATTGGATCAATGGGTTCATCTACGGCTGCGAAAAAAATGTGCCCGCGGTCGGAAATGTAATCGTTATAAAATGGAAGTCCGTTGATGGGGCGTTCGGTCCATGCGGTGTCACCAGGCTTGCGCACATACAACGCCCACGATTTTTGCAAATCGTTTTTGAGATAAAACCAATGTTGGCTGGCGTACTCCACGCGCGCCATAAAGAGCGGCTCCACAATGGCGGTTCCTTTGGCTTTAACAGCTCTTTCCACGGGCTTCTGCACATTGCCAGTGAACAGCAAATCCTCCGCAAGGTCGGGCCGACCGGCGATCACTTGGCGAATAAATTTCTGGCGCGGACCCTCCACCATCAACATGATGCTGTAAGCGCTTTCACCCAAGGCGTCCGCCGTTTGCATTTTCCAGTTGGGATCAATCGACGCCACTTGCACAGTCCACAACTCCGCGCCAACTTGAATTTGTGTTTGGTTGCCAGGCGACGCCAAGATTGTTCCAACACCCTTGCTAGCGCCATCGCTTGAAGTGATTTCCAAAAGCACTTCACGGCGCGACACTGGTGCGTCGCCCTCCACCTTGGTGGAGAAATACCACAGGCTGCCCGCGATCAATGTGAGAATGCCGGAGTGGATCATCCATACGCCAAAGTTCACGGGACGAAATGGAATTCGCCTCAGCGTGGTCCAAGTAATGTTGGCCGCGATCAGCGACATTAATGCAATGAATGGCCACCAATGAAACCACTCGAACTCCGTCAACTCAAATGGACGCCACTGTCGCAACATGGCGTGCGTCCATGCGTCGGGGTGGAATAAGTTGGGATGAATTGGATAGACAATTCCGGCGCTGCCCACTGTCATATAGATGAACAAGAGCGTGAGCAGAGTGATTCCAAACTTCACATTGGAAAATAAATCGGAGATCGCACGAAATGGATTCATGGGTGGAGAGTCGATTCTACGAGGGCATTGCAAGGCAAGCCACACGATATTCCATGCGCCTAAAAATGGTTATCATATTGCCCCTATGCGAAACCACATGCACAAATCACTTCAAACCGTCCTTGTATTTGGTCTATTTTGCGCAACAGCATTTCTAAGTTCATGCAATGCAGCGCCGGAAGCCGCCGCTACTTCCGCGCCAACTCCAGCCGTTGCGCCAGTACCTGTTGCGCCAGTACCTGTTGCGCCAGCAAAAGCAGTTGCAGCAACCGAACCCGCCGCTCCAATTGCGCCTGCAAAACCTATTGCGCCACCTGCGCCAGCAGCAACCCTTGCCGCAAGAGCGCCCATGCCAATGTCTGACATGATGTATGTGGTCATGAAGACCAACAAGGGCGATGTAGTTATGGAGCTTGATCACAAGATGGCGCCAAAGAGTGTTGAAAATTTTATGGCGTATGTGAATGCAAATTACTACGACAGCACAATCTTTCACCGCGTGATTCGCGACTTCATGATTCAAGGCGGAGGTTTCACAAGCGACATGACGCAAAAGTCCACCAACGCTCCGATTGTCAACGAAGGCCAAAACGGCTTGCTCAATACCCGCGGCACTCTTGCCATGGCTCGTACCAACGATCCAAATTCCGCCACCAGCCAATTCTTTATCAACACGGTCGACAATCAGTTTCTCAACGCCAACGGTCGCAATCCTGGCTACGCGGTGTTTGGCAAAGTCATTGACGGCATGGAAGTGGTCGATGTGATTCGCGCTGTAAAAACCTGTGTGAATATAAAAACAAAGATGGGCGATGTGCCCGTGGAAACCGTGGAAATCATCTCCATTCGGCCGTTGCCTGGTCCACCAGCAACCAAGAAATAAGCGGGTCAAGCCGCTTATTTTAGTATTGGCGAAAGAACGCTTGCAAGTTCAACCGCCACAACATATTCGCACAATCGCGCCCGCGAACTTCATCCGCGGGAGTTTTTCAAAGCGGCCACAAGCTGGGCTTCATTCCAAATAGCCACGCCCAAAGCGCGCGCCTTTCCCAACTTGCTGCCGGCGTCGCTGCCAGCGATGACAAAATCCGTTTTCTTGGAAACTGATCCGCTAATTTTTGCGCCCAGTGATTCCAACCGCTCCGCTAAATCTGAGCGCTCAAAGTTCTCCAGCGTGCCCGTGAGCACAATTGTTTTTCCAGCGAACATGTGATCGGCGCCACCCTTCTTGGCCGCGCCATACAACGGACTACGCAAATTCACGCCGGCGGCCGCCAAGTCCTTGAACATTTTTCGAATGTCCGCGCGCCGCAAGTCCCCCGCCAAACTTGCCGCCGTGGTTTTGCCAAAGTCGTCAAGCGACTCAAACTGCTCTTGCGTTGCGGCCAACAACGCGCCAGCGTCTGGAAATATTTTGGCCAAGGTCTTGCTGGCCGTGGCGCCAATGTGGCGCAAGCCCAACGCCGCCAACACGCGCGCCAAACCTTTTTCCTTGGCGCTGTTGGCTGAATTAATAATAGATTGCGCGGTTTTTAAGCCTATTTTGCGCTGTTGCGTGCCCGCGCTTGTGGTGGCCTCGCTGGTCATGTCGGCCATTGTCTTGGCGTCCAGCGTGAACAAATCGGCGAATTTTTTCACCATGCCCGCGTCCACCAATTGATCGACAACCTTGTCGCCAAGGCCTTCTATGTTCATTTGATCGCGGCCCACGAACCACTTCACGCGCTCGCGAAATTGCGCCTTGCACGCCGGGTTGCGGCAAAATATTTTGGGGCCTTCTTTTTCCAAATCGCTGCCGCAACTTGGACACACCACGGGCGCCACCACCGCCACGCTACTTTTCTTGCGCGCCGAAAGATCAACCTGCACCACTTGCGGAATAATTTCACCCGCCTTCTCCACCAACACGTGGTCGCCCACGCGAATGTCCTTGCGCCAAATCTCCTCAATGTTGTGCAGCGTGGCGTGGCGCACCGTGCTTCCACCAACAAACACCGGCTCCATGGTGGCGCGCGGTGTGAGCGTGCCGCCTTTGCCAACTTGCCATTCAATGTTCACCAGCGTCGTGACCTTGCGCTCGGCTGGATACTTGAACGCGATCGCCCAGCGCGGCGACTTGCTGGTGGAGCCAAGCTTCTCGCGCATGGCCAGCGAATCAATCTTCACCACCATTCCGTCAACGCCGTAATCAAGTTGCGCGCGCTCCTTGTCAAAACTTTCAATGGCGGCGCATGCCATTGCGCAGTCGTGGCAGCGCATGCTGCGAGCGCTGGTGGGAATGCCAAATCCCCTGCATTTTTCAAGCATTTTCCAGTATGTGCCCACATCCATGGCATCACATTCACCAAGCCCGTGCATGGTGAAACGCAAACCGCGCGCGCGCACCACGGCGGGGTCCAAACTTTTCAGCGTGCCCGCGGCGGCGTTGCGCGCATTCACAAACAACTGCTCGCCCTCTTTCTCACGCTGCGCATTCACGCGCGCAAAGCTGGCGAACGGCATGTCAATTTCTCCACGCACCTCCAACACGTTTGGCGCCGCGCCCTTGAGGCGAATCGGAACGCTGCGAATCATTTTTATATTGGCCGTCACATCGTCGCCTGTCACGCCATCTCCACGCGTCAGTGCCTGCGTCAACACGCCCGCCTCATAGCGCAAAGAAATAGCAACACCATCTATTTTAGGATCGGCCACCACAACGGGTTGCGCGCCCAACGCGGCTTCGCATTTTGCATACCACTCGCGAAATGACGCGATGTCGTATGTGTTGTCAATGGACTGCATGACAACGCGGTGCGCCACGCTGACAAAGCCCTTGCTTGGCGCGCCGCCAACGCGCGCGGCGGGACCATGCGCATCGGCGAGCTCTGGATATTTTTTCTCAATTGCCACCAATTCCGCCAGTAAAACATCAAATTCTTGATCGCTCATGAATGGCTTGGCGTGCGTGTAATACGCCTCATTGGCGCGATCCAACAACACCGTCAATTCCTTCACACGGATCGCTGGTGGCGCAGTTGGCTTCATAATGGACGCGTCCTAATCACCAGCGGAAATCGCGTCGGGACCTTGGCCCGCGGTCTTCTCGTAGTGGCCATCGCCGCGCTTTTCAAATCGGGACAAACCAAGACGCTCCAAATTTGATTTTGAATAGCGACCCTTGTCGGATGTTGTTTGCACTTGCGGCAACACAATGGCGCGGCGAACCGGCGCACCAGTTTCTGGATGCTTCTGCAGCGCGGCATCGCTCAGCGGTTGAAAAACTTCAAAGCGCTCGCCAGCTTCTCCATTTGGCATGATGACTTCATAGACATACGTTGGCATACGTTGACCTCTTGGCTAGAGCATAGGTTGCAGGAAGTTTTTTGCCGCCACAATTTCCTCCACGCGCCGCTCGCCACCTTCGCGCTCAATCACCACGGCCACCTCGCTTGGCAGAGTTGAGACCAACCACATGAACTCCTTCCACGGCACTTGCCCCGCACCAATCGCGGTTTCCCTGCCCCAGACATCGTTTTTTCCACTGCCAATCGCATCCTTGGCATGCACTTGGCGCACCCGCGACAGAAGTTTTTTAAACGCCGCAATTGGGTCGTCCAAACCATACAACAGCATGTTGGCGGGATCAAAATTCACGCCCACATTCGCGCGCTCAAGTTCATCAAGCACGCCATTCAAAGTGTCCGCGCTTTCCTGTCCAGTTTCAAACGCAACCCGCACGCCGGCGTTGGCAAACAAATCAATCACCTCGCGCAGACGAGTGATCATTGTGGCGCGCGCTGGGTCGCCAGCATGTTCTGGCAAAAAACCTGCGTGAAAAGTAACCAGCGAAATGCCGTATTCTTTGGCAATGTCCGCCACGTGCGCGGCGCGTGCTCGATTAGCCGGCCAATGCGCGTCAGGACGAACGCCGCCTGTCTCACGGATGCGCGCGATGGATGCATAATCCTCGCTGGCCATTGCCAACATTCCACTCTCAATAACAATTTTATTGGCGCGTAGAACATCAATCACGCCGCGCCAAATTTCTGGTTGCGCCACCATTGGAGCCAGCGCCAACTGCACTCGGTTCATGCCAGTGGCGCGCAATCGCTCAAGTAATTCCGCGGGATCATGCGGGCGCAGACTCCATGAGCACACTGCAAGATTGCGCTTTGACATTGCGTTGCAAGCCTAACTCGCCAAGGTTCCATTATGTTTGCCTTGTGTTTCATAGGCAAAAAATGCGTATTTCCCACTAGAAGCCTTCATGAACTGCGACTAAGATGAATTTGTGAGCAGTGCCCCCGCGCCATCCAATTTTGTCAATGTGGAATCAAGCACGCCGGTGGTTGTCAAGCGGACCATGGCCGAGCGCGCCGAGGCTTTCATTAGCCGCTTGAGCACACGCAATTGGTTCTGGCAAAAAGTGTGCAGCTTGATTTGGTTGCCCTTCGCGTTTCGATCGGGCATCACCATGCGCCGCGTGGATTCCAACCGCTTCACGGCGTTGCTTCCATTTAGCCGCGCCAATAGAAATTGGTACAACGCCATGGCGGGCGCCGCGTTGCTTGGCAACAGCGAAGTCGCCGCGGGCTTGTTCCTGTTTGGAAAAGTGGGCAGCGACTATTTTGTGGTGTGCAAGAAAATGGAATATCGATTCCTGCGTCCATGCGTTGGTCCGGCTTTGTATGACATCACCGCCGAACAAGACATTGATGCGTTGGTCAAAGTCGGCGGCGAATTCAACATCATTTTGGCCATCAACATCCATCAGCAAATGGGCAAGCAACGCGGCGACAAGCGTGTGGGTCGTTGCCAGATTGTGTTCCACTGCACGCCCAAATCCATGGCCAAGGCGCGCGCGCTTCGCAAGTCGAAAAAAGTCACGGAGCTTGACACCGCCACCACCAATTCCACCGACGAGTGACCTCGACATGTCCGCGTGTTGCGGTCATGATGTGCGCATGCGACGATCCGTTGAAATTGTGGGTTGGGGCTTGTATTTAGCCAGTAGTTGGACTTGGTGCGTTGGCATGTTTT
Source organism: Phycisphaerales bacterium (assembly GCA_009691785.1). Taxonomy (GTDB): domain Bacteria; phylum Planctomycetota; class Phycisphaerae; order Phycisphaerales; family SM1A02; genus SYAC01. The sequence goes on along the minus strand of SIAM01000006.1, from coordinate 59,582 downwards.
TTCCCATTCTGCTTTTGCGTTGGTGGGGTTGGCCAGGATTTGTCGCATTTGCAGTGCCAAATATTCTTGGGTGCGTCGCATTTGGATATCTATTCACACCAGAAACCAGCCGCCGATTTGTGGCGCAATATGCCCCCAGCATTCGCTGGTTCGCGTGGGTCACCATCGCGTTTCAATCGTGGTTTGGATCATGGGCCGACCGCAGATTGGGCATGCAAGGACTGCTTGGCACATCGGTAAATTGGTCCGACCTGTGCAGGCTCTTGCCGCTTTTATTTTTAATATTTCCATGCGGCGCACGCTTCTGGACCATCGCCGGAACTGTGTGCGCCATTGCAAGTTTTGTGTTCTTCGCACAATGCGGCTTGGGCGCGCTGAACGATCCACCCGTGATTGGAACCATGACTCCAATGTCATTGGCGTGGGTGGCGCCATTCATGGCGTTTGGATTCTTGCTGTGCCCCGCGCTTGATCCAACATTCCACCGCGCGCTGCAACAAAGTCCAAGCCGACATTGCTTCGCGGTGTTTGGCGTTGCATTCGCGGCTCAACTTATTTTTGCCGCAAGCACATTCAACGCGGCCACTGGACTCATGATGTTGGCGTGGCCTATTGCGGCGCAAATTATTGTGCAAACAACCTTCACCATGTGCGCCATGGTTTCAGTGACCAGCCCCGCTTCGCTTCGCAGTTGGCCAGGCGCGCCCGCGTGGTTTCCAAGTTCCATGGGTCGAAGCAATTTCATTCGATTTGCAAGTTTTTTAGCCTTGCCAGTAGCGGGCATGGCGCTGGGACGATTGGCGCTTGACTTGCTCACCGCGATCACCGTGGATGTTCCAGTGTTGATGCCGGCAAACGAACTGCTTGCGTCCGTTTCCTCCGTCACAAGCGCCGGTGAAGCGACCTACTTGCGCTGGCTTGGTTTTTACGGAATCATTTTCCCCGCGTGGCTGCTGTTGAAATTGCGGCGGGTCCCCGCTGCCGTGGCGTGGCCAGCCATCTTTGTGGCGACCGTGGCGGCCGAGCTCGGCATGGTGGGGGCGAGAACTTCTTATTTACTTATGTCCTTGGGTGTGATTGTGATTGCCGCTCTGTGGCAAAGTGACAATTTAATCAAAGAGCCTGAAATTGCAGTTGATGAAGGGCGTTCGAACGCATGATTGCGAATGTTTACATGAGTTGAAGATGGTTAGGACCTGTCGAGAAATTGAATAACTTAGACATTGAATTAGATCGATTGTGCGCGTTACAGTACAAAAGGACTCTGAATGTTTGAAGACGCTCTCAAACCTTTGCCCGAAAAAGCCTTCGACTATGACGCCGCGGTTCATCTACTGAATCGCGCGGGCTTTGGTGGCACGCCAGCGCAGGCGCGCGTTCTTGCCGACATAGGCTTGAACAAAGCCGTCGATCAATTGGTGAAATACGAATCTCAGCCAAGCGAGGCGGTCAAAGCCGATCTTTTTGACAACGGCATCATGGCCCCTCCAACGAATGAGCAGCGCATAACAAATCAAAAAGCGCGTCAATCCAATGATGAGGAAGCGTTGGCCGCGCTGCAACGCGAGCGCCAACGCAAGCAAGGTCTAGACCGCAAGCAGATCGCCGAACTGCAAAAGTGGTGGATGCAGCGCATGATTGAAACTCCGCGGCCGCTGGAGGAGAAGATGACGCTGTTTTATCACGGACATTTCGCCACCGGCTATCGCACCATTGAAGACAGCTTTCACATGTTCCAGCAGAACCAACTCTTTCGCAAATTTGCCACCGGCAACTTCGCGCAATTGGCGCACAGAATCATTCGCGATCCAGCCATGCTGAAATATTTGGACAACGATGAGAACCAAAAGTCCAAACCAAATGAGAATCTGGCGCGCGAACTGATGGAATTGTTCACCCTTGGTGAAGGCCATGGCTACACCGAGGCCGACATTAAGGCTGGCGCCCTGGCGTTGACTGGCTACACATTTCAGGACGACACATTTTATTTCAACACCAACAATCATGACACATCAACCAAGAACATCATGGGCAAGAGCGGCCAATTTGATGGCGATGGATTTTTGGATGTCATTCTGGCGCGCAACGAGTGCGCGGAATTCATAGCTGGAAAGTTGTTCAAGTTTTTTGTCAATGATGTGCCAGGCGAACCTTCCAAAGAGCAGAAGGCGTTCATTCTGGCCATGGCCAACAAACTGCGCGCCAGCAAATATGAGCTCAAACCGCTGCTTGACGCGGTTTTTTCAAGCGCCTACTTCTACAGCGCGGCCAATCGTGGCGCCATTATTAAGAGCCCCATTCAACTGACGGTGCAAGCCGTGCGCAGCCTGCGCACGCCCGTGCGCGAACTCAGCGCGCTGGCAAGCGCCACCGACTTGATGGGACAAAATGTTTTCTTTCCGCCCAATGTCAAAGGCTGGGACGGCGGGCGCAGTTGGATTAACACCAGCACTATGTTCATTCGCCAAAATGTGTTGGTGTATTTGCTTACCGGTCGCAAACCGGACATGTACGAATGGCAAGCCAGCGACATTCCATTTAACGCCACGCATTTAGTGGACCACTTGCGCCAACCCGACGGAAGCGTGGACATGGCAAGCGGCATTGAATATTTGCTGCGATTTACTTTGGCGCAGTCCCCATCGCCATTGCGGCTTCAACAAGTCATGGCCTTCGCCAAAAGCCGCGGCGAGCGCTTGGACAATGATCGAATCATTGCCGTGCTTGCTTTAACAACGGCCATGCCGGAGTACCAACTGTGTTAGCGCTAAATTGTTTAGGAGCAAAGCATGAGTGAAAACAATTTTCCATATTCGCGGCGACTGTTCATGCGTCATGGCGTGGCGCTTGCCAGCATGGCCACAACCATTCCGCAGTTCATACAAAATTCGGCCCTTGGAATGGTGGCGCAACTGGCGGGCAATCCTGGCGGCGCCGGACTTCCTCAGGACCGCATTCTGGTTGTGGTGCAACTTGGCGGTGGAAATGATGGGCTAAACACCGTGATTCCCTTTGGAATGAACGAGTATTACAACGCGCGGCCCACCATTGGAATTCCCGCACCCAACGGCACGGCCAAGGGACAGACTGGCGTGGCGTTGATGCTTGATCAAAAACGCGGACTTGGTTTGAACCCGTCGCTCAAGGGCTTGAAAGGTTTATATGACGATGGAAAGTTGGCGGTGCTGCAAGGAGTGGGATATCCAAATCCAAATCGCAGCCACTTCACCAGCATGGATATTTGGCAAACCGCCAACACTGGCGCTAAGGGCAACGGTTGGATCGGTCGCTACTTTGACAACACATGCAACGGCACTCCAATTCCTGAAGGCTCCATCAGTATTGGACGCACCGCTCCTCTGGCGCTCAATGGCCAAATACAAAAACCAATTTCATTTGAAAGCGCGGAGTTGTTTCGCTGGCTGGGAAAGGATTTGCACAAGAGTTTGGATGATCCATATCAGCAGATCAACCGCGCCGGCATTTTGCCCGAGACCGCAGAGACAAGTCAGGCGGCATTCTTAATGCGCACCGCGCTTGACGCGCAGTTGGGCAGCGATCGAATTCGCGCCGCTGTGGGTAAACCATCACTCACCACCTGGCCACAATCCGAAATCGCCAATCAACTTCGCATTGTTTCCGCGCTGATTCGCGATGGAATGCCAACGCGCGTGTACTACGTTTCCCAAGGGGGCTATGACACGCATGGTGGCCAACTTGCAAGCCACGGCCGCGCGTTGCAACAAGTGGGTGATGCGTTGGCCGCGTTCCAAAAAGAATTGGCGGCGCAACACGCCGAGGACCGTGTGATCAGCATGGTGTTCAGCGAATTTGGCCGGCGCGTGAAACAAAATGCCAGCGGCGGAACCGATCACGGAACCGCCGCGCCCATGTTTGTGATTGGCTCCAAGGTGAAAGCTGGCGTGCACGGCGAGCATCCAAGCCTGACGGACTTGGACAGCGGCGACTTGAAGTTCAAACAAGATTTCCGCGGCGTCTACGCCAACATTCTTGATGAGTGGCTCAAGGCGCCAAGCGCGAAAATTTTAGGTGGAACTTTCGCCAAGACCTCCATCATCAAGGCGTGATCACTCGTCGAAACTTGGCGGATCAATTCCCTCGCCCTCGTCAATTTCAGGAACCACGCCCTCGGGCAACGCCTTGAGAAACGCGCGACCATAATCCTTTTTTGCAATGCGCGAATCCAGCACAACCACGCGCCCTGAATCTTGGCTGGAGCGAATCAGGCGGCCAAATCCCTGTCGAAACCGCAGGATTGCGCGTGGAAGTTGGTCGTCGCGAAATGAATCACCGCCCTCTCTGGTCAACTTCTCGCCGCGCGCCTTGGTGAGCGGCTTGTCGGGACTTTCAAATGGAAGCCGCGTGATGATGACATTACGCAAGCCATCGCCGCGCACATCCACGCCCTGCCAAAAACTGCTCACGCCAAACAGAACGCTGCGCGCATCCTCGCGGAAGCGGTCCAACATAATGTTGCGCGGCATGCCGCGGTTCTGAACAAAGAACGGATGACCGTCGCGCGCGAAATCCGATTCCACCGCGCGCGCCACGCGCTCCATGGTGGCCAAACTGGTGAACAATACAAACGCGCCGCCATCTGTCTCGCGCACATGGCGCAAAATGCGATTGGCCAGCGCGGCCTCAAAATTTTGATTGGTTGGATCTGGCATGGTGGCGTCAATGATGAACTTCACTTGGCGCGCAAGGTCAAATGGACTTCCAAGTTGCACGGTCTTGGCGTCGTCGCAACCCAAACGCCGCGACGCCAGCGAGAAGTCGTTCAAACCGGTCGCTAGCGTGGCGCTAGTGAGCACCACGGAAATATTTTTAGAGAACAACTGCTCGCGCAACAACGGTGAAACATCAACCGCCGCCGCTTGCAGCGACACCGCCGCGCGCGCGCCACGTTTATTTTTTCGACCACCTTCAATCCAGTACACGCATCCAGGAATATTTTGCGCCACCAAAGACTGGCTGGCCATTGCAAAGGCGTCGGCGCGCTCGGCGAAGGCGTTCAATTCAAATTGATCGGCTTCCTCGGCAGATTCGCGCAAAAACCGCAGCATTCCCGCCATGTTTTTCATGGGATCGCTCAAGCAGTCCACCACGGCGTTGGCGCCAATCACCCGCTGCTCACCGGCGGACTCTGGATCAAGCGAACCATTTTTAGACAATTGCCAGAGGTCGTTGAACATGCCCTCCGCCGCTTGCTCACACAACTCCACGCAACGCACCGCCTGCTCAATGCGCTCCAAGCCAGCCTTGGCCAAACGCAACTGCGGCAAGTAGCCCTTGCCGCTGCTTGACACCAGCGTGCGCAGGAAATGTTTCACGCCGCTTTCGGACAAACGCGAACCAAAATTTTCACTGGCCACGGTTTCTATTTCATGCGCCTCGTCCAAGATCACATGCGTGTAGTCGGGAAGAAATCCGCGGCCACGCGCGCGCAAGGCCAAGTCGCTAAAGAACAACGCGTGGTTGCACACCAAAATATCCGCGTTCTCCATGCGCCGGCGCGCCGATTGATAGAAGCACTTGTCATAGGTTGGACAACGCTTGCCCATGCAATTGTGGGTGTCGCTTTGCACTTGCTCCCAAATTGTTTCGGGCCGAAGCACCGGCAGCGACGACAATGTTCCATCACGCGTTTGGGTGGCCCAATCTTCAACGGCGTGCAAGAGATGGCGCTCATCCTCATCGGGAAAGAGGCGATCTTGACGCTCGCTTGCCAAACGTAAGCGGCGCAAACTGACGTAATTTCCGCGGCCTTTGGCTAAAACCGCGCTGAACTCATGGCTGGAGGCGGCGCGCAACAAGGGCAAATCTTTTTCAATCAACTGCTCCTGCAAACTAATGGTGTTGGTTGAAATAATCACGCGTTCCTTGGCCTCCACGGCGCGCGCGATGGCTGGAATGAGATACGCGAAACTTTTTCCAACGCCTGTTCCAGCCTCCACCAAAAGCCGACCGCGCTTGGTCAAGGTTTCCTCAACCAACTTCGCCATTTCCACTTGCTGCGGACGCATTTCAAAACCAACCAAGCGCCGCGCCAGCGGACCGTCTTCACACAACATGGATTCGGCGTGCAATGTCATTATGAATGTCTAACTTTGTTGCGAAGAAGAATCATTGGGCTCCACAATTCCAAGCGGCTTGCGTGACGGCAGCCCTTGATCGCGCGGATACAACCGCGAAGTCTTGGCCAATTTCACCACCGCCACAATTGTTCCAGTTGGAGTGCGGGTGGTGGTGTCCACTTTAGCGTGCAACAACTCAAGAGCACGCTGCGCCGCCTCTATTTCTTGCGGCGCGCGCTCGCCTTTGATAGCCAGCAACACGCCACCCACTTTCAACAACGGAACCGCCAATTCAACTATGGACGCCAATTGCCCAACCGCGCGGCACGTGACCGCGTCCATGGCCTCACGCTCGGCGCTGCGGAAGGCCGATGCGTCCTCAATACGAGCTTGCATCACCGACACATTGTGCAAGCCAAGCAACTGCACGGCCTCTGACAGAAATCGAGCCTTTTTGCCTGTACTTTCGATCAAAGTGAATGACACGTTTGGCATGGCAATGGCCAGTGGAATTCCAGGAAGTCCGCCACCCGACCCAATGTCGACAACATTCTTGGCTTCAAGGGCCGCCAGAAACGGCAACAGCGTAAGACTGTCGGCGATGTGTTTCACCCACGCCTCAACCGGATCTTTTATGGCGGTCAAATTGAATTGCTGATTCACCAACAGCAAGTGCGACAAGAATGTCGCCAACTTGTCCTGATCGCCGTGATCCAATTCTATGGATTGCAACTTCAACATCTCATAAAAAAGTGGCGGCGGAGCAGCGACCCTATTCAACGAACACCTCCTAAGCTTTCAAAGTTGCGTGGTTTGCGAAGTCCAAGTCCAAAAATAATTCCTGTGGCCAGCCAACCTGACACCAGGCTGGAGCCGCCATAACTCACAAACGGCAGCGTGATTCCGGTCACTGGAAATACGCCCAGCGTCATTCCAGTGTTGATGGCGATTTGCGTGAAGACAATCGCGGCAATGCCCGTTGCAATGAGGCGCGAAAAAGGGTCACGCGTGGAGATTGCGCAAATTGCCGCGCCCCCCACATACATCAGACCCAAACCCCAAGTCACAAGACCACCTAGGAATCCCCATCGACAACAAATCACCGCGAAGATCATGTCGTTGTGTTGCTCTGGCAAATGATTATTTTTCACCAACGCCGCAGTGTGCGCGCGATCGTTCCCCCACAATCCACCCGCGCCAATCAAAGTCATCGCCCTGTCTGCCTGAAAGCCAATGTCGCGCGCATAGCGATCATCGCCGCGAAACTGCGCAAAAAGCGCGTCGACACGCTCGCGTTGGTGGGGTCGCAAAATGGGATAAGTAATGGGCGCGATCAGCATAACGCCAAGGATAAGCGTGGTGAGATGTCTTTTTCTTGCGCCCGCCACCAACAACATTGCAAGCACTGGAGGAATAAAAAGCATTGCCGTTCCAAGATCTGGTTCGATCAATATGCACACAATCATTGGCGCCGCAATGGCGAACGGCGCAAAAAATCCTCGCCACTTTGAAATAGCCAGTGGTCTACGCAACCAATTTGCCAGCACCAATACCAACGCCAGTTTGGCGATCTCGCTTGGCTGAAATTCAAACATTCCCAAATTGATCCAGCGGCGCGCCCCGTGCTTTGGTCGCACCAACCATTCAGGCGTACCCGGCACTAATACCACTATCAATAAAATGAACGAAAGCGTATATAAAGTCCACGCGCAATTTGAAAGTAGTTTGTGACTGGGCAAACATGCCGCGGTGGCGGCAAGGACACCGAGCGCGGCGAAGAAAATTTGCTTCTTCGCCAACGATGGTTCCGTAATATCGATGGCCGCGCTGCCCAAGAACGTCAACATGGCCGCGGCGATCACCACGATCCACCCAGTGTTGAACCAGAAAAATCCTCCGCTTCCAAGAGTTCGTCCGCCTGTATATCCAAGTGGTGGGGACACTGTGCTCATGGCGCCACTTCACCTTCGCTCGCTTCTGGTTCGGGTGGTTGCGGATCCTGTGATGGAGAGAACTGCTCTATTTCCGCACCTTTATTGGTGATTTCTGCGTTGTTCTCGTCAGAAAAATATTCATCATCCAACAACGCGCGAATAATTTGACCCGCAATTGGCCCAGCCGCTTTGCCACCGCTGCCGCCACGCTCCACAAGAACCGCGATGGCATATTTGGGCTTCGCGCCTTTCTTTGCAGCCAAGCCTACAAACCACGCATGATCGATACCTTTCACAGAACGGTCTGATTTTCCGTCGCCGTTGTCGTCCATTGGAAGCGGTGGCGCCTGCGCCGTTCCAGTTTTTCCGTAAATGGTAATTCCAGGAATTGAAATTATTGGTTCCTGACTTCCATCGCCATATTTAATGTGGTGGCCAGTACCATGTTTGTCTTCGACAGCTTGGCGCAACCCTTCAAGCGCGCGGCGACACGCTTCGGCTGGCATGTCAAGATGACCTGTTCGACGATCAGGTGGAAGCGCGGCGGCGTCTTGAATAATATGCGCGTCCAGAATTTTGCCGCCTCGAGCAAGAGTGGCGAACGCGTTGGCGGCTTGTAGTGGTGTCCACGCTATTGGACCTTGACCAATGCCCATGATGATTGGCGTGAACACATCGTGGCGCGCTTCGATATTTAACATTTGCTCTTCGTTTGGAATCATGCCAATGCTTTCGCCACCAACTCCACGCTGTGCCGCGGGCAGCGGTCCTTGTAAACCTGTTCCCAGAGTCATGCCAACACCCAAACTTTTATACCAATCCACCAGCGGGCGCAGACCAAATTTGTGCGCCACCGTATAGAAGAAAATGTTGCAAGAACGGCTAGTTGCACTTTCAACAGTGAGCGGACCACCCGTCTGCGCGCTGTGATTTGTCATGCTGAATTGCGGTCGATAAATCCAGCAGCGCGCGCGGTCTTTGAACTCCGGAAAATAATGTCCCTTGCACTCCACCGCGCCTGCGAGCGAAAATTTTCCCGCGCCCACCGCGCCCACATAGACAAGCGGTTTTACAATGGAGCCTGGCGGGTAGACGGCCTCGCTGGCGCGGTTCACGCCGGGCTGCAATCGAAACAAATCGCTGGCGGACATTCCCGCGGCGTCGGCAAGCGTTGGCCAACTTCCAAGCGCAAGAATTTCTCCGCTTTCAACCTCAACAATCACCGCCGCGCTTGCCAACGGCATACCAAGAGGCAATCCATCCCCGCCACTGTGATGCCACTCTTGAACCTTGGTCAAACCAAATTCAGGATTTAAAATGGCTTGCACGTGGGCTTGCAATTCAATGTCTATGGTCAACTTTAAATCGCGTCCCCAAATTGATTCCACCTCTTTAATCTGCCCCGTTTCCAGACGTGTTTCTTTTTGTCCGCGAATACCGCGCAACCAATCCTCATACGACGCTTCAAGTCCACGACCACCAACAAGATCCGGTCCTGGTCGATATCCGCCTAGGTCAATTGTCCCATCGCTCTTGACAAACGGACGGCGCTCCAAATCCTCGGCCCATGTCTCTTCGCGAATTGTTCCAAGCACATGATCAAAAACTCCGAGCACATGAATGTTGGCTTCGCCCGCTTTTCGAATGGGTTTTGGCAGTGTTTTTTGACTCAGGCTGACGTCAGCCGATTCCCAAGGCCGAACACGCAGCATGGAGTCAATGACTCTAACCGAATTTGGAAATAAGTCACCAACCTTGCGAAGGGCGAAAGCCGCGGTTTCAGAAACTTGCCGCGCGATCACATGCGAAGACTTTTGTTCATAAATAGGTTGTGGGTGAAATGTGTCTCCAGGATCATGACCCAACTTCGCGGTCAACGCCTCGCGTTGCTTGGCCCATATCACATCAGCGCGCTTTTGAACTTGCGCGCGGATGATTTCTATTTTCTCGTCAATCTGCGCGCGCGGAATATCACAGTACAACGCAACCTGATCAAGCATCTCATTTCGTGCCTCTTCCTCCCGCATGAGGCACAATTCAATTGTTGAATCGCGGGCATCGTGCGAGAGGCGTCCCCACAACGAACGGCCGTAGACTTTTCGCGCGGTGCGTTTGGCGCGATCACGCACCCAAGATCCATCGATCACGCCATAGTCAATAGCAACTTCCCATACGGGAACATCTTTGGCTATGACTCTGCCAAGTCGATCCAAAATGGAGCCGCGAACAGTTTCCTTCAAAGCAGTTTGAGCAAGTCGCTTCTCGGCTTCTTCACGAAACTCGGCGCCATCCACGACTGTCAATTCCCACAAGCGAGCGGCCAAGCCCATTGTTGCCATCAACGCCAAAGCGCCTAGAAAAATCAATCTGTTGCGCGCGCGTGCTGTGGAACGATCAGTGGTCGACATAACCTAAGCGTAACGCCTCTCAGGCATGATTCGTCGCTACTATGTTCCCCCTTCGACATTGATTTTCAAACACAGGAGTTGCTTCATGGAATGTGGAATTGTTGGTCTACCAAATGTTGGCAAGAGCACCCTCTTCAACGCCCTCACCGCAGCGGGCATTGAAGCCGCCAACTATCCCTTCTGCACCATTGAGCCCAATGTTGGCGTGGTCAATGTTCCCGATGACCGGCTGCCCATCATCGCCAAGAAAATTCCAACCGAGAAAATAATTCCAGCCTCGGTTCGCATTGTGGACATCGCAGGCTTGGTGCGCGGCGCCAGCGAGGGGCAGGGTTTGGGAAACAAGTTCCTTAGCCACATTCGCGAGGTCGACGCCATTCTGCATGTTGTGCGCTGCTTTGACGACCCCGATGTGATGCATGTGGACGGCAAGCCCGACCCCATCCGCGACATTGAAACTATTGACACGGAGTTGGCGCTGGCTGATTTGGGCGTGGTGGAATCCAGCCTTGAGCGCTTGCGCCGTACCGCCCGCGGCGGCGACAAGGACGCCATTGCGCGCGTGGCCTACCTTGAAAAAGCCTTTGTTTTGCTTGCAAAAGGTGATCCTTTGCGTGGCGGCGATTTCACCGCCGAGGAGCGCATCTTGGGCCGCGGCTTGGGCTTGATCACCGCCAAACCTGTTTTGTATGTGGCCAATGTTGACGAGAACGATTTGAACGGCGAGTGCGAGATGGTGCAAAAAGTTTTAGCGCGCTCCAAAGTGGAGGGCGGCCAAGTGATTTGCGTCTGCGCCAAAATTGAAAGCGAGCTATCTGAACTACCCGAGGCCGACCGCGCGGAAATGTTGACCAGCTTGGGAATGAATCAACCCGCGCTTACCACCGTGGCGCGCGCCGCCTACGAGTTGCTTGGCCTGCAAAGTTATTTCACGGCGGGCCCCAAGGAAATTCGCGCTTGGACCATTCACCGCGGCTTCACCGCTCCACAAAGTGCGGGCGTTATCCACACCGACTTCGAGAAGGGTTTCATCCGCGCCGAGTGCTACTTGGTGAAGGACTTGGAACAATTTGGCACCGAGAAGGCCATTCGCGACGCGGGCAAGATGCGCAGCGAGGGCCGCAACTATGTCATGCAAGATGGCGATGTGGTGCACTTCCTGTTCAACGTGTAAAAGCCATTTTCAAGGCGGGTTGTGCCTGCCCCACGCGGTCGCCAAACCCAACATCAGGCCCAGAAAACGCCTGCATTTTGCGGTGTTTTAGCGCAATTTCAACATGACCAGCGACGCTATGCCCAACAGCAGCGCGATTAACCAGAAACGAATCACGGTTTGTGATTCACTCCAACCTTGCAGTTGAAAGTGATGGTGAATAGGCGCGCAGCGAAAAATGCGCCGCCCCTGTCCCGTGAATTTGTTAGTGATCTTGAACCAACCAACTTGCATCACCACGCTGCCAGCCTCCATAAGAAAAACCCCGCCCACCAGCGGCAATAAAAGCTCCTGACGAATGGCTACAAGAATGGTGGCAAGAAGTCCCCCTAGCGCCAAGCTTCCGGTGTCGCCCATGAACACCGCCGCGGGTTGACAGTTGAACCATAGAAAACCAATGCACGCCCCCGCCATGGTGCCCACAATCACCAACAACTCTTTCGCCTCTGGCACATGCGGCACCATCAGGAAAAAGCTGGCACGCGGACTGACCGCTATCGCCACCAAGACCGCCGTCACAATGCTGGCAATCAGAACTGTGCCGGTGGCCAGTCCATCCATGCCATCGGTGAGATTGACCGCGTTGCTCATCAGACCAATCCAAAATGCGGTCAGTACCACGAACCATATGAACGGAAGCACAATCACATTGGGCGCGACATTGGGTGGCTGAACTATCACTTCGGCGATTGGAGTTGGAGGATAGGTGCGCTGAAACGGCAAATTTAAGACCGTCGCGTCCACGTGTTGCGCGCCCGTGTACAGAAAATAACCAGCGATGATTCCGATGCCCAATGTGAACAATAATTTTTCCCACATGAACAAACCTTCACGCGTTCCAAGTTTGCGAAAGCGCGCCGTGAGTTTCAATCGGTCGTCAAAAAAGCCCAGTCCCGCGAGCCAAAACAGCACAATCATGCACACTTGCGCGTAACGGCTGTGAATCCAATCGGAAAGCAGAACTGTGCTCAGAAAAATAGCGGCCACAATCAAGATGCCGCCCATGGTGGGCGTGTTGGCTTTGGATTTCATCAATTCGTTGAGCGTTTGATTGTAGAACTCCGGTGAATCGCCCACTTTTTTACGGTGCAACCAGCGAATGACCTTGGGGCCCGCGAAGACAGTGATGGCGAATGACAACGCGGTTGCCAGCAAGGCCCGAAACTCCAACTGATACATCAATTGAACAAGAGCGGACAGTCCATGTTCATCAAGCCAATTCTGACAAAGATCAACAAGATTAAAAAGCATGGCGTGCGTTCTTCATCGGTCGATTGGTCAAGAAGTCTTCGCACTCTTGGCGGGAGATTTTTCCAGGCGGATGGCTTGCAAAAGTCGCTCCATGGAACTGGCGCGCGAACCCTTGATTAAGAGCGCGTCGCCGTCGCGAAACATGCCTGCAAGACGCGGCGCCTGGGTCGCCAAATCGCTGACCATTTCCACTTGAACCTGCGGCGCCACGGCCTTGACGGCGCGCGCAATTTCGGCGCTCAGCGGACCGGAAGTGATGACAATTTCAGGTGGATTTCCGATAAAAGCAATGGCAAGCCGCTCGCCCACCATGCGGTGAAGCGCTTCGCTTTGCTCGCCAAGTTCATGCATGTCCCCCAGCGCCACAATGCGGCGCGTTGCGGTTGCCGACACTTCCGCAAAGGCCGCGATGGACGCCAACATGGCCTCTGGATTTGCGTTGTAGGAGTCGTTGTAAATGTCCATGTTTCCGATGCGCTCACGGACCATGCGACCTTCCGAAGATTCAACGAAGCCCATGGCATTGGCGGCTTTTTGCGCGTCAAGACCCAGCGCGGTCACGGCGGCAATGGCGCCAGTTGCGTTGATGGCGTTGTGAAGTCCGGGTAATTTCAGAGTGAACGGAATTTTGCATCCGCCACCATAGGCGGGTCCTTGCACCACAATTCGCTGCGAGCCATCGCTGGCCACGTCGCGCGAAAATAATTTCCAAAGACAGCGACCGCCTTGACCAAACAAAATCAGCAAGCCCCCCGCTGGTCTGGCTTGCTTCAAGGCAATATCAATTAATCCAGGGGAATCTCCGTGAATGACAAAGGTTCCAGATGTTTCAAGCCCACGCGAAATCGCGCACTTTTCCAGCGCAATGGCTTGGCAACTTCCAAGTCCGACTAGATGCGCACTGCCGCTATTCACAATCATGGCCACTTCGGGGCGCGCCAATCGTGCAAGCGGTTCAATTTCTCCGGGGTGATTCATTCCAATTTCAAGCACCAGAAATTTGGTGTCCCGCGGCGCGCTTAAAATTGAAAGTGGAACGCCAAGATGATTGTTGAAACTTTTCGGACTGGCGTGCGTGGCGCCGAACGCTTCAAGCGCGGCGGCGATCAATCGGCGCGTGGTGGTCTTGCCTGCGCTTCCAGTAATGGCAACGCAGTGGCAGCGCAATATGTTGCGCCACGCGGCGGCGGCGGCGGTCAACGCGCTTTGCACATTGGGAACCAACAAGCGCGCCACGCCTGGACATTGGCAATCTTTTTTCTCAATCATGACGGCGGCGGCTCCAGCTTTTTTAGCGGCGTCGACATATTGGTGTCCGTCAGCTTTTTCGCCGCGCAACGCCAGGAACATTTTCCCCGCAAGTTCTTCGCGCGTGTCAATTGAAACGCCCATGATGGGTTGCGTTGGCGCCTCAAGCCATATTCCGCCAGTCGCTTGAGCGAATTCATCTGCCGTTAAAAAGTCGCTCATTTGATTTTCTCCGCCGCGCGCAACGCCTCGCGCGCCACCACACGATCATCAAAAGGTTTTTTCACCGTACCCACAATCTGATAATCCTCGTGACCCTTGCCCGCAATCAACACCGCGTCGCCAGGGCGCGCCATGGCAACCGCTTGCATGATGGCCTGGCGACGATCGATTATTTTCATGACACTTGCGCGACTTGCCGCAGGAACACCCAGGGCAACTTCCTCAACAATACTTGCGGGATCTTCCGTGCGCGGATTGTCGCTGGTGATAATGGCCACATCCGAATGTTCGCTGGCCACCGCCGCCATGCGCGGACGCTTGGAGCGATCGCGATCTCCGCCACAACCAAAGACAGTGATTAATTTTCCACCCGCTGGTAGGGCTGGTCGAAGCGCGCGCAACACATTCAATAGCGCGTCATCGGTGTGGGCGTAATCCACCAAGACAGCGAAAGGCGAATCCAAATTGGTGACCAGTTCAAGGCGTCCTGGAGGAGCAGAAAGAGTTGATAAACCAGCCTCAATCTGCTCTTTTGTGGCGCCCAAGGTCCACGCCGCGGCGGCGGCTTGCAATGCATTTGTGGCGTTGTGTCGACCCATCACTGGCAACTGCGCCGTGACCTCACCCCATGGTCCACGCAACCGAAGACGCATGGAACCAATTCGCGCCTCAAGCACGCTGGCCTCCACATCCACATGCGCCGCGATGCCGCCAACAACTCCGCAGCGCAGAACTCGCGCGCGGCAATCGCGCAACATGCGCGCGTGCAGCGGATCATCGGCGTTGACAATAGCCACCGCGTCTGCGCTGAGATTCTCAAACAACTTGGCCTTGGCGTCCGCGTAAGACTCCATGTTGCCGTGATAATCCAAATGGTCGCCTGAAAGATTTGTGAACAGCGCCACTGCGAAATCAATTTCCGCGGCGCGCCCTTGCTCAAGCGCGTGGCTGCTAACTTCCATGGCCACTCCCTTGCAACCGTTGTCATGCATGCGCTTAAAAAGTTGGGCAATGGTCGCGGCGCCGGGCGTGGTGAGTTCGGCGGGCGCGCGGGTTTTTCCATCGTCAATTAAAATGGTTCCCATTAAACCAAATTTCTCTTTTGCCGCCAACATAAGTTGCTGCACAAAGAAAGCCACGGTGGTTTTTCCATTTGTGCCTGTAACCCCAAGCATTTTCATGTGTTTACTGGGAAAGCCCGCGAAGGCGTGCGCCAACGGAGCCAACATTGCGCTGGGATTCGCGCAGCGATACGCAACCACTCCGGCGGGGACCGCGTCATCCATTGCAACCACCACTGCCGAGACGCCCGCGCGCACCGCGGACTCAATGAATGCGGCGCCTTGGGACTTGGAACCAGCGCGCGCAACAAAGAGCGCGCCAGGTTTTGCAGCGCGGCTGTCATCTATGACCGCTTGAATTTCAATATCGCCAGAATTTGGCGCGGCCGGGGGCACAAGTCCATTCACATTGGTGACAAGTTCGCTCAGTTTCATGTGTGTATACGTGCGGGCTAAGTGGTTCGTTGTAAAGAGTTCATTCTGTGCGGTGCGTTTGTGAATATCAAGCGCGTGATCAGTTTAGAGAATAAGCATGGCGTCTCCATAAGAATAGAAGCGATAGTTCATTTGTTGTGCCAGAGCATAAAGAGATTTCAGCCGATCGAGTCCGACCAATGATCCCACCAAACTCAAGAGCGTGCTGCGTGGCAAATGAAAATTAGTCAGTAAGGCGTCAACGTGCTTGAATTGATAGCCAGGTTGAATAAACAAGCTTGATTCCCCATGAAAATCGCAATTTGGAAGCGGACTTGGAAGGCTTTCAAGCGCCCGTACCGTGGTGGTTCCCACCACCACTAGCCGTCCATTTGGGCGTGTTGCATCAAGCCGCGCCAAGGTCGCCGCCGAAACCGAAAATCGCTCACAGTGCATCACATGGTCGGCAAGCCGTGGAGTTTCAATTGCCTTGAATGTTCCCATGCCAACTTCAAGTGTCACAAATGTCGGCGCGCATTGCGTTGCAGCTTCCACTTGTCGCAAGAGTTCAGGCGTGAAGTGCAACCCCGCTGTTGGCGAGGCTACAGAGTGGTAGCGACTGTCGTGACCAAAGGTCGTTCTATAATGCGTGCGATCAAATGCCTCGCTTGGTCCACTGTCACCACGAGCGCGAACAATATATGGAGGCAAAGGTGTGCGGCCACATTCCTCAAGCGCTGCTTGCGAATCAGTTCCATCCGCGAATGCAACAATCCAACCATCGGGCACTTTGGATAGACAAATCAAATGCGCGCCGGGCGCGCCGCTTTCATGTTGCAAGCACAATCGATCTTGCTCGCGAAACTTTCGACTGTTCTTGGCCATGAGAAGCCATGTGCCATCCGTACGTTTTTCAGCCAATAAACCTTCAAAATCATGACCGTCATGTTGGCGCTTCAGCACCACGCGCGCGGGCGCCACTTTGGTCTCATTCAACACCACTTGATCACCCGCTTGAAGCCAACGCGGCAAATCGCTCACTCGCGCGTGGACTATGTCTTGGCTATTGCGCCGCACCACCATCATGCGCGCGCTGTCGCGCGGCTGCGCCGGAATGGTGGCTATGCAATTTTCGGAGAACGGATAATCCAAATCAACCAATTTCAAATCCGATTGCGGGGTCGTGTTTGATGCGGCATTGGACTTCATGAGTCAGCCCGACTTCGCGCCCCGTTAGCCAGTCTTGCCGCCCATAAAAAAATTTGCAAACATTGTTCGCTCACGCTTGCTCCTTGCGCGACGACGAGGTGATGCGTTGACCAGTCACAATGGATCGACCGCGGCAAAAATCCGCCCACGCCATGGCGCGTCTACCAACGGGCTGCACTTGCAAAATTTCAATGGCGCCTTCACTGCACGACACAAATCCGCCTCGCACAATTTCACCCGGCGTGGCATTTGCATTGGGTTGCACAGTGGCGCCTACCATGGCGACCTCTTGCACTTTCAGCAAGCGAATTGGCTCACCAGCAATTTCCGCGTCGCAACCAGGCCAGGGCGCAAGACCATGAATGCGACAGCGAACCATGCGCGCGGAGTGGGCAAAATCAACAAAGGCCTCGCCCTTTGAAAGCTTCATAGCGCGTGTGGCGTCGGCTTCAATTTGCGCCTCGCCAGTCAACGCGCCTATCAATGCGCGCTCGATTGTTTGCAGCATCATGTCCACGCTTTCGCGCGCGATGCGATCATGCAACTCGCCAGCGGTTTCGGTGGCTCCAACTTGAAAGTGCTGGCGTGCGTAAATTTCCCCAGCGTCCATGCGCTGGGCCACTGCCATGGCGCACGCCGTGATGTGTTCTTCGCCAGCCATCATGGCGCGCTGAATGGGCGCGGCACCGCGCCACTTGGGAAGCGATGACGGATGCAAATTAATCGCACAGCGCCCCGCGATCAATTCCTGCGATAACTTTTGTCCAAACGAAATCACCACAAGCATTTTGGCGCGCGCGCATTGCGCACGCACGGCCAGTTCATTTGCGTTCTCCGTGCGAATTAATTTCAACCCATATTCAAGGGCCGCTTCTGAAAGTGGTGTTGGCGTGTTCACACGACCGCGCCCCGCGGGTCGATCAGGTTGACTGACAACCGCATCAATCCAACCGCGCCGCGCTAGTTCACGCAAACATGGAATGCCCAAACTTCCGCCACCAAGAAACACCACGCTGCCAGCGAAATCCGCTATGAATTCCGCCACTTAATGCCCCGCTTCGCGTTCTAGATTTTTCACGGCTTTGCGGTTGCGAAGTCGATCAATGGGCGTCATGCGATCAATGATCAGCATGCCTTCCAAATGATCAAACTCATGTTGCCACACGCGCGCGGGAAATGCGTCGCTTTCCAAATGAAAGTTGTTGCCCTCCAAATCCATGGCGTCAATGGCGACAAATGTTGGTCGCCGAATCATTCCGCGAATGTCCGGCAAACTTAAACATCCCTCGTCATATGGAATCAAGTCTCCATCGAGCTTGCTTAAAATCGGATTGATAAAGACGCGCTCTGGAATTCCATCGTCCGGGCGCTCTTCGGTGATGAAGAGCCGCAACAATTCGCCAACTTGCGGAGCGGCCAAACCCGCGCCCGCTGCTTCGCGCATCAGGCGAAACATGTCGCTGACAAGCTCTCGGATTGAAGGGGTGACTTTGGAAATAGCCTTGGCTTTCCTCCGCAACGCTGGCTCGGGGTACACAAGTATGGAACGCTTTAATTTACTCACGCAACCTATCGTAATTCACTCCCGTATTATGCGTTGACCCCAAGCCCGTAAGGGCTTACCTTTGATAATCCAAGTTGGCAACTTACCTCAGGAGTTATTGCGAATGTTTAATTGGAAAAAAACTGGTGATGCCGCGGACAATGCAGAAGAAAAACCTGTCAAAGGTGTCGTCGAGCCACAGCCAGAGAAGGCGGTTAAGTTTTTCCAACACGCCACCAGCATGGTCAACAGTGGAAACTTTGAATACGCGCTGAATTTGTTTGCAAGCGCCGTGAAACTTGATGCGGGCAACATGGCTTTTCATCAATCCATGTTCGACACCGCGAAAAGTTTTTATCAGGGCGGTGGCAAACCCGCTTCGAGCAAAGAAATCAAAGCGGTTGATGATGGTATTGGAGGCAACATGTCCAAACTCGCCGCCGCTGAATTTATTTGGATGCGCAACCTGAACAATCTTCCAGCCCTGATGAAGTTTCTTGAATTTGCCGGGAAATTGTCCATGCTAGAACTTGGACGCTGGATTTCCCCCATGGCGTTGAATTTGGTTCGAATACAACAAAAGAAAAAAGCGAGTAAAAGTTTATGGATTCAATCCAAAAATTTATTCTCCCAAGTGGACGCGTGGAATGAAGCCTTGGCATGTGGCGAAGAAGCCGTTCGCCTGGATCCATCCGACTCGAAATTGGTCACTGAGCTCAAACAACTCACGGCCGCGCGCGCAATTCAGCAAGGCGGATACAACAACACGGCAAATCAAGAGGGCGGATTCCGCGCCAACATCAAGGATGCGGAAAAACAACGCGCGCTGCAAGAACAAGACACAATTGCGGCTGGCGGAGACACCGATTTGCGAAATCTGGATCGCGCCAAATTAGACTGGGAAACAAATCCCGCGCTGCCTGAAAATGTGCAGAAATACGCCACATTATTGCGTCGAATTGGCACCGCGGAATCCGAGGCGAAATCCCAAGAAGTGTATTTGGACGGCTTCAATCGTCTGAGTGAATATCGCTTCCGCATGGCGGCTGGCGACATTCGTATTGTGCAAATGCGTCGCAAGTTGCGCGAAGCGGAATCAGAATGTGCCAAAGATCCCAGCAATCAAAGTTTGAAGGACAATGCAAAGACAATCCGCGAAGCGTGTCTTGAACTTGAGGGCAGTGAATACGCCGACCGAATGGGAAAATATCCAACGGACCGAACACTCAAGGCCGAAGTTGGACGAATTTGGTTTGAACTTGGACGATTCCAAGACGCCATGCCTTGCTTTCAAGCCGCCAAGGACGAGGCCAAGTGCCGCTTGAACGCGGCTCACATGTTGGGCAAATGTTTCGCCGCCGAAAGTTGGCACGTGGAAGCGATTGGTGAATTTCGCGAGGCGCTGCAAGTGCTTGATGCCACTAGCGCGGACCGTGAACTTGATATTCGCTACGACTTGATGAACAGTCTTATTGAACAGGCGCGCGCTGACAAAACTACGGGACCCGCCAAGGAAGCCGCTGAAATTTGCTCGACTATTTTGCGCAAAAACATTGGCTACAAGGACATTCGTGACAAGCGCAAACTGATCGACACCGTCCTCAAGGAACTCGGCGGTTGATGGCTACGCGCGCGCAGTCCGATTCTGATTTGAGCCCTGCGCACAGCAAAGTGAAAGTGGTAGCGGTTATTCCAGCGCGTTGGGCAAGCGTTCGATTTCCTGGAAAGCCATTGGCGCTTCTCGCGGGCAAGCCCGTCATTGTTCATGTGTGCCAGCAGACCCAAAAATCAAAACATGTCCAGCGCATCATTGTTGCCACGGATGATCAGCGCATTGTGGACGCCGTCACGGCGGCGGGCTTTGACGCGCGCCTGACACGCGCCGACCATGTCAATGGAACCAGCCGCATTGCGGAAGTGGCGGCCACGCTCAACGCCGACATCATTGTGAATGTGCAAGGCGATGAGCCGCGCATTGAGCCAGAGTTGATTGATCTTGCGATTGAGGCGTTAATGAAGGCCGGCAAAAGCGTTCCCGTGAGCACGGTTGCAAGTCCGTTCATGCCGGGGGAAGACGCCAACGATCCCAACTTGGTCAAGGTCGCGGTGGGCGCCCACGGTCGCGCCTTGTATTTCAGCCGCTCGTGCATTCCGTTTCATCGCGTGGGCGCGACCATCGCAGTGGAGCCACTGAAACATGTTGGTTTATATGTGTATCGCCGCGAATTCCTAAGCATTTTCGTGGCTCTTGCGCCAACACCATTGGAACTGACGGAGCAACTAGAGCAACTGCGCATTCTGGAGAATGGCCACTCTATCGCCGTGGCAATTGGCAATGCGCGCTTTCATGGAGTGGACACTCCGCAGCAATTGGAGAAATTAGAAGCCCGATCTAGTCAGTAAATTCGCGCAGTTGTATGTGTTGTTGCAATTGCAACGCCCGCATTGAAATACAATGTGCCCAATCAAATTCGTTCAATGCGCGTCACCCCGCTTCGCAACACAACTACCCGTTGATGCGTTTCACCCAATCGGCCGCGGCCTCGCGCACATCCGGGTCGGGATCGCTTTTAGCCATGGCCTCCAAGCGCGGCAATGCGTCCTTGGATTTTAAATTCACAAGCGCCTCGGCACTGGCGCGTCGCGCGCCGCGCTCAGGATCATCAAGCCATGAAATAAGTTGCGTGATCGCCTGGATCCGAGCGGGGTCTTTCTCATCTTTGGAAACCAATTTTCCAACCGCATCAATCGCCGCGCCGCGCGCACGGTCATAGCCACCAAGCGATGCGTACTTCAACGCTTGCGGCAACGCTTGGGCGGTTTCAAATTTGGACAAGGCGCGCATGGCCGCCTGTTGAATTTGTTGCCGATGGCTTGGCATGTCCGCGGCGGCCATGATCGCATCCACACTTTCCTTGGCCTCCAACTTGGACAACATATCTATGGCATTTTTGCGGCATAAATCACTGGAATCCTCAGCAAGTTGCTTCATCAATATTGGAATGGCTTTCTCCTTGGCAAGCGAGGCGCACGCCAATGTCAACGCCGAACGAACGCGCGGATCTTGCGGCGGCGCGTCAAGCAATCTTCCAATGCTCGCCGCGCTGTCGGCGTTCTTAAAGTCCGCGATCGAATCAATGCACTCGCCGCGAATTTTTCGTCGACCAGATTCATTCTTGACAATCTCCTCCAGCGCCGCGATGGTGTCGGGCGAAGCATCGCCACTCAACGCCTCAACCGCTTGACGGCGCGCCGCCATGGTTGGACCATTTTTTGCCAGCGCCCGCAACCACTCCATGGGCCAATCCATCTTCAATGTTTTCAAAGTCGCAAGCCGCGGATCAAACGCCACCCACTGCGGCGGTCCATCAAGTGGAATTTCAATCTCCGCCGTGCGATCGCGCCACTGCCACGCAATGGTCTTCTCACCTGAAGCAGTGCGAACGCAAATAGGAGTGCTCACGCGCATGGCCGGAGTGCGCTCGTCAATCTTCTGCGTCTGCTCGGCCTTGATCCTCAACATGCGCGTTGCCGCGTCGTAGGTCGCCGTGGTGGAAATATTGGGGCAGCCCGGGCGCATGCACCACTGGTCAAAAAACCACTCCAAGCTAAGCCCGCTGGTCTGCTCCATGGCAATGCGAAAATCACTTGTTTCCGCGGTGGAAAGCGCAAATTTTGCCATGTACGCGTGCACGCCCTTGTAGAAAATGTCATCGCCCACCATTTCGCGCAACATGTGCAGAATACTGGCGCCCTTTGGGTACGGATTGGCGGCGCGCCTAAAAGTTTCGCCGGCGTTCTTATAAATATTGCTCACCATGCCAACCGTGTTGTCAGTATTGTCGCCCTTGGCCACGCCAGCGTTGTCAAGCATGGATTCAAAATATCCGTCAGCGCCATCGCGCTCCTCCATCCACAGCGCGGTGCCATAGGTGGCCCATCCTTCATTGAGCCAAATGTCCGCCCAACTTTTGCACGTAATGAAATCGCCAGTCCATTGATGGCACAACTCGTGGCTGATCAAGCCGTCCAAGTCCTCTTCTTTGGCCGCGTTCTCACTGAGAATGGCTGACAAATACAAGTTGGTCACGCTTGTATTTTCCATGCCGCCAGAACCAAAGTTGCGCACCAACAATTGGTCGTACTTGGCCCACGGATATTTTTGACCGAATACTTTTTCAAACAGCGCGATCATGCGATCGGTGCGACCATAGGTACGCTCAACATCACCTGCGCGCTCCTTGGGAACCCACACATGCATAGGCACTCCCGACAACGGACTTTGCAATGGCACCGCTTCAAGGTCCCCCACCACCACGCTTACCAAGTACGCGACATGAGGCTTTTCCTGCAGATAATCCCATATTTCTCGCTCGCCCTTGGTCACATGCTCAACCAACTTTCCATTGCCGCTCACAGTCATTCCCTTGGGAACATCCACCACAAGCTCGGTGCTTTGGCGAACATTGGGAAAATCGTGGCAGGGAAACCAATAATGATTTCCCTCTGTCTGGCCCTGCGTGTGAACTTGCGGACCATATCCAGCGCGGTCAGGGTACGCCGGTGAAAAAGTCATTCCATCGGTCGGCCGCGAAATGCTGTACGCCACTTCAATCACGCTGGACTTGGCGCTGGGCAGTGGCTTGGCAAACTTCATGGTCAAGTTTTTTCCATCGCTGAAAAATTCCGTCGCCGCGCCATCCAGTTTCACAGATGCGATCTTCAATCCATTGGCGTTCAACTTTAAACTTTCAACAGACACGCCAATTGGGCGCACGGTGTATGTGGCCACCGCCTCCGCTTCCGGCGCCACCACATCCGCAAAGCGAAGCGCAATCTTCACATGCTCATAGTTCACCATTGGGCTAGGCGGCCAGTTGTGGGAATCCGAACCACTGACCTCATTCCACATCTGTCCAGAGCCCTTGGCAGGCGGGCGCATCTCATGCTCAAGCCGATGCTGCAGGCAGCCGCATTCAAAGCCCCAACCCAAACCCGCGTCCTCGGCCATTGCGGCCAAACCCGTGATGCCCGCAAGAACCAAAGATGCGCGTAAAGCACTATGAAAGAGCGTATTTCTCATGTTGTGAATACTCCCAAGTTTTTCAGGCATTTGATAGTCGCAAAGCAAATGAATCCACAAGAAATTGCACAAATATCCTTGGTACAACTTGAGTGGATTGCTCCATTTGGTACGATCAAGCGTGCCCTCCAAGGATCGTTCTCAACCCAAATCGTCGGCGGATCAATCAAATGATCCAGCTTTCTTGTCGCAATTTTCCGCCAGCGACGAAGAGAAGGAATGGTTCTCGCCCACGCCCAAGGGATATCAAAAGGGCCGCACCAAATTTGTGGTTGTGATTGGCACCGTGATGAGCGGTTTGGGCAAAGGAATTTTTTCCTCCAGCCTTGCCAAACTTTTAAAAGACAAGGGGCTTACCGTTGCGCCGATCAAAATGGAGGGCTACCTGAACATTGATTCAGGCACCCTGAATCCATTTCGCCATGGCGAAGTTTTTGTGCTTGAAGATGGTCTTGAGACCGACATGGACTTGGGAACATACGAGCGCATCTTGGAGCAAAATCTTTCGCGACGAAACTTTGTCACCGCGGGACAGATTTACGGCGATATTCTTGACCGCGAGCGCCGCGGAGATTTTCTTGGCCGCGATGTGCAAATGATTCCGCATGTCACCGGCACCGTGAAGATGCATCTGCGACAATTGGCCATGACTGGCGGACCCAATGGCGGTCCCGCCGATGTTGTGTTTGTTGAAGTTGGTGGCACCGCGGGCGATTACGAAAATGGCTTCTATATCGAGGCTTTGCGCGAGTTGGCGTTTGAGGAAGGACCCGAATCAACTTGCTTTGTGGCGCTGACATACATCTTGGAGCCCGCCACTTTGGGCGAGCAAAAAAGCAAGGCCGCGCAACTTGGCATCAAGCGCCTCATGGAGTGCGGCGTGCAACCGCATGTCATCGCGTGCCGCGCCACCAATCCAGTCACTGAAAAAGTGATGCAGAAAATTGGAATGTTCTCCAACGTTCCGCTGAACCGCATTTTCTCCCTGCATGACCGCGAGAGCATTTATTTTATTCCCGACGCCATGCGCGAGGCCGGACTTGACCGCGAAATTCTTTCGCTGCTGCAACTTCATAACCGTGTCAATGCCGGCAAAGAGGATCAATCACGCCGCAAGTGGAGCGAATTTAGTTCGCGCCTTGTTGCTCCGCGCGCCCACCGCGTGACCATTGGCGTGATGGGCAAGTACGCCAGCCTGCGTGACGCCTACGCCAGCATTGACAAGGCCGTTGAACATTGCGGCATTTGGCTCAACGCATCAGTGGACCTGAAATGGATGGACACCAGCACGCTTGACTCCAAGCCAGATGTGGCCGCGGTTCTTCAAGGCGTGGATGGAATCATTGTGCCTGGCGGATTTGGCCAGCGCGGCGTTGAGGGGAAAATTCTTTGCGTGGAATACGCGCGCACAACTCGCCTGCCGTTCCTGGGTATTTGCCTTGGATTTCAAATGGCCGTGATTGAATTTGCGCGCAATGTGCTTGGACTGGTCGACGCCAACAGCACCGAGTTTGATGCGAATACGGCGCACGCGTTTATTAGCGAACTTCCAGATCAGAAAAAACTTGAAGGCATTGTTGGCGGCACCATGCGTCTTGGCGCGCAAGATGTGGCCATTGAACCAGGATCATTCGCGGAACATCTGTATAAATCCAAGTTGGTGCGCGAACGCTTTCGCCATCGTTATGAAGTTGAGCCACAATATATTGACGCGCTCACCAAAGCTGGATTGCATTTCAGCGGGCGTCATCCCAAACATCCAATCATGCAAGTGTTGGAACTTTCCGCAAGCGAGCATCCATGTTTTGTGGCGGCGCAATTTCACCCCGAACTCACCAGCCGACCAACCATGCCGCAACCTTTGTTCATGGGATTGATTGCCGCGGCGCTGATCCGCAAATATCCGCAAGCGGCATCTGATGACTTGATTGCACGCTGGCTCAATGCTCCAGCCGCCACCACCGCCGCCCGCTGATCGATTCAATTTATTTTTGATGGCGCAAGAACCCTGCGCATTAACTATGCAATTTCGTCAGACATCACACAGCGCTGCTTGATGACCACAATTTGCGCGCGACAACAGCCGCGCAACGCCTTCTGTCAACAACATATTTACAAACACACATAGAACGCGCGCTTGCAATATTAAATTTATTTTCAACGCCCGCGACCGCCACCTCCACCGCGAATTCCGCCGCCAAAAATCTGCGCCTGACCCTGTGGTCGAGGCTGATTCATAACGCTATTCCCGCGGTTTTGAGCGAAGTTTTGATCGCGGTTTTGAGCGAGATTTTGATCGCGGTTTTGATCGCGGTTTTGATCGCGGTTTTGATCGCGGTTTTGATCGCGGTTTTGATCGCGGTTTTGATCGCGGTTTTGATCGCGGTTGTTGTTACGGTGCTCCGGATGGAAACCGGACATTCCACCAATTCCACCAATTCCGCCAACACCACCAATTCCGCCAATTCCACCAACTCCGCCAACTCCGCCAAGGCGCGCTGATTCAGCCATATTGCTACGGCGCTCATCGGCCAAGCGATTTTGATGTACTTGCCACGCGCTGTAGCCATTATTCCAACGGTCGCCGTAGGGATAAAAATTATTCCAGTTGTCGTTGTTCCACCAACTTCGATTGGCCATGCCCCAACCCCAGGCTTGCGACCACGCGCTTGAATAACCCCAACCGTCGTAGCCATATCCATACACATCCGGCTGCACCGCTGGGTACTCGTTGTAGTAGTCGTCGTCCGGCGCGTATGTTCCAGTGTCATCGTCGTATTGATTGTCCGATCCATAGGTCTGCGGATATGTTTGCGACTGACCATTGGCAAGATTGGTGGTCTCATACGCGTTGCCTGTTCCAAACACGGCGGTGCCTTCATTGAGATAGGTGCCCAAATATCCGTTTGTGTAAGCAAATGTCACCGAGTCCACGGTGCTTGAAACAGGACTGACATAGGTCACGCAATACATCGGACTTGTCGCGGGAATGCTGGCAAAAGATTGTGGAAGCGTATCGCACAAAGTCCATGCGCCCGTTGCGCTTGCCGCCATGAACCATGCGGCATCGTCGCAGCAATACCACTGCGCCCCGCTTTGAATCACAGGCGCGGTGGAATTGGTGCCATATTGCAAATCGGTTCCGGCAATCGGCGCAAACAACGGCGCGCCCGTGTACTTCACATTGCATATCGCTTTGGCGCGCAACAGCGTCACCGTCTGTGTCTGGCTGGCCGACAACATGGCGGACTTGGCCTGGAGTGTTCCTGGAACACTCGCGCGCGCGGCGGCAAGCGAACCGGTCGCGGGCAAATTCTCAAACGCCGGTGGCAATTGATTTGGCGGCACAAATTGCCATGTGGTCATTCCTTGCAACCGTGCAAACCAGCGGCCACTGGCTAACACCCAGTCAGCAGCCGGCGTTGTGGTGCGCAAAAATGTGGAGTTGGTGTTGGTCATTTGCTGCACGCCGTCGCACACCACATTGAACACAGGCGCGCCGTTGGAGGAAATCAACACAGTTGGTTTTGTCGCAACCAAAATCTCAATTGGCGCGGTTGGTGTCACGGCATTTTTTATTGGCGTGCTTGTAAAACCTTTTGGTGGAGTTGGCGCGGTGCCCATGGCTTGCATGACGCTGGCATCAGGAGCGGCGGCGGCAATCCATGGCCCCGCCAACGTTTGACTGCTACGCCAATTGCTTTGACCCATGCGGACAAACCACACTTTGCTTGCATTTTGCAGCAAAATAAAAGGCGTATTGGTGGTGCGCATCCAACCCGTTGCGGCCAGGGCCGTCAATTGTGGCTCGCCCGCCACTGAAATCAGAACCGTTGCAACATCACGCTGCACAATCTCAGGCATTTGATTTCCAAGTCCTTGCGTGGTGATTGGATTGATGGTCATTTGCTGCGCGATGGCTTTGCGGCTCATGTCAACCGCAAGACCATTGGTCAGCGTGCTCAGCGCCGTCTGCGCGGCGTTCACGTCGCCACCATTTGGCAATTGCACTTGCATGACCATGAGTTCATTAATTTCAATGTCGCCAGGGCGATCGCCTGTTGCGGTGAAACCCATCATGGTCATGGTTCCGTTGTTTTGAACTCCGTCAGGTTGCGCAACATTCAAAGACGCGCTCAGCGTGATCGCAGTTCCGTTGATCGATACAAACGATGGCATGCCGATGGTGTAGGTGAAACCATTCTGGCTAAAGACCTGCGGCCACGAAGTGTTGCTTTGGGCTTGCGGCACAACGGCTGCGGAAGTGCCCGCGCCCGATTGCTGCGCGGCGGCTTGCGCGCCACAACGTGGACATGAACCATCAAAGCACATGGACCCAAACAGTGCGATACAGGCGCCAACAAGAAGTAGCGTGCGATTCATTGTGGTGGACTTTCTTTTAAGTAAAGGATTTATTCATCAAATCAGAGCGTTTCAAAGTGTGCAATAGTAGCACTTGTTTGAATTTTCAAATACATTTCCGCCACCGCGATCGTGAACCTTCGCTAAACTGTTCCCCTTCGCCGTCGTAGCTCAACCGGTTAGAGCGGAGCACTCATAATGCTCAGGTTGGCGGTTCGAGTCCGCCCGTCGGCATTGTTGCTGGTGTTGAAATACTCGTCGATGTGCCTTCGCACCCATGCCGCAAAGCGCATGGAGTGCGAACACATCAATCACGGACAAGCGCCTTTTTGGCAAGGCAAGCAACTTGCCGCGCGGCCTTGATGCGTCTCTAATGTTGTCGCTGCCCCGCTAGCTCAGTTGGATAGAGCACCGGTTTCCTAAACTGGAGGTCGCGCGTTCAAGTCGCGCGCGGGGCGTTTGAAATGTGCTG
The DNA here is from genome assembly GCA_009691785.1 of Phycisphaerales bacterium. Classification (GTDB taxonomy): domain Bacteria; phylum Planctomycetota; class Phycisphaerae; order Phycisphaerales; family SM1A02; genus SYAC01. The sequence goes on along the minus strand of SIAM01000006.1, from coordinate 31,064 downwards.
ACATGCAATGTTGCCGCGCTCTAGATGTAATTATGGCGCGGCGCGTTCGCGAATCCGATGCCCTTCTAAGAAGCGCGCACAAGCGGCAGGCGCGGCTCTTAAGCCGCGGCCTTGCCAACACAAGCGCACTTAGTCCTTTGATTCCGGCTCCAAGTTGGCGATATATCGACCACCCTTGGCACGGTCGGCGCGAGCTTGAATGAAGTACGAGACTCCCCAAACGCCCATCAATACCACCCACGCAAGATTGACAAGAAGGACTTCCATCATGATTCTGAAAGTGTAGCCAGAAAGCGCGTGGATCGCCACCTTTGATTGCCCACATAGATCACTGGTCAATCCAATCCGATCGCCATTATTTTTCTAGCCGTGCAATAGAATGTGGCAATATCAAATGACAGCGTCCATGCTTTCCACTCACACCCCACGCGCTCCACATGAATGACCAACTCTTGAATCCAATTTTCAACATTGTCCTGATCCATCCGCAAATCCCCAACAACACGGGAAATGCGGGGCGAACCGCCGTGGTCACGGGGTGCCGGCTGCATGTGGTGCGGCCCATTGCCTTTGACATGGATGAGCAAGCCGTGCGCCGCGCGGGCTTGGATTACTGGCACTTGGTCGACCTGCGTGAGCACGAAAGTTGGAGCGCGTTTATGCAGCGCGAGCAGCCGAACAATGTGTGGCTGTATTCTTCGCACGCCACGCGCTCACATTGGCAAGCGCCCATGCAACGCGGTGATTACTTGCTTTTTGGCAATGAAACAAACGGAACGCCCGACGAGATTCACGCGTGGGTGGCGCAAAAATTTGGAGCGGACCACTTGCTGCGATTTCCCATGCGCGACAACCCCGCTTGTCGCAGCTTAAATCTGGCCACGTCCGTGGCGTGCGGCGTGTATGAGGGCATTCGGCGGCTTTCGAATGGTGGCGAATGCATTCCTCTGTAAAATCAGTGGAACCATTACTATAGAAGCCTCGGATTCATTCTTGACCCCTGCGGAAGCGCTCCGCGGATTATGTTGATTCTTGCTCCAAACTTTTTTTGTTGACATTTTAAACCACACACTTTTAACCTGGAAATATTCATGCACAACATTTCTCAACAGCGTCGCGGCTTCACCTTGATTGAAATCATGGTGGTCATTGGAATCATCGCCTTGCTGATTGGAATTTTATTGCCCGCATTAAGCAAGGTGCAAGAGAAAGCCAAGGTCACACAGACCCTGGGGTTAATGCAAGAATTTTCCAAAGCCTGCGAAGCATTTCAACAAGAATTTAATCGCTATCCAGGACTTGTGCCCACCGACATTCTTGCCAACAATCCGCAAATTTCTGGCACCGAAAATGCGTTGCTTGAATTAATGGGCGGCGGCGTGCGCAAAAATGATGTGGATGCAACAACATATAATGACGTCACGATGGGCTACGGCGCACCCGAATGGAAAGTGCTCACTTTCAGCATAACTGGCCAGGCGGATTTCGAGGTAAAAATTAATGTGGGGAAAATGGGCGAGGGCCCGCGCATCAATGGGAAACAATATCCACCCTTCTTTTCCCCAAAAGCCAACGATCTGCGACCAATTGCGGGGCAGGTATTTGGAACTAGCCGAACTCTTGAGTCCACCGACAATGCAAATTCTTTGTTCATTCCAGATCTTGTGGACTCTTGGGGCGATCCAATTATCTTCTTGCTCTCTGCTCGTAATGTTGGCCCCCTTGCTGGAAACAATAACCCTGACCGCGCGCAATTTCTTGTGCTTGCTGACGGTGTGAATCCAAACACATACAGCACCATGGATCCTTATTTAGGTTCAAAAAATCTAGGAGATCTCTCTATGCCGCAGATCAAATCCCCGGATTCCCTGAATTACACGCTGTTCGAAGATGCGAGCATTCAGGACAAAAAGAAATTGTTCGCGCAGTTCTTGCGCCATCCAGGGTTTGGCGATCCAACCAAGCCATTGTCTGGAACAGCGCGTGGAAGATATTTGCTCATTTCCGCCGGCAAAGATGGCGTGTTTTTAGGCCGCACCGATGGCATGGGCAATAAAGAAACGCCCGTAACAACTGACAAAATTCTCAGCAAAGATGGGCTGTCGGGCTTGGACAACTGGGATGACATTCGCTTATTTGGCGGCGGTTGAAACGCGTGCTTGGAAAAATTCTCCCGGACATATTCGCTTGGGTTTGAACGCTCCGTGGACATTGAAACCCAAAGCTGGAACAACAATAAAACGGACGTCTGCGAATGCAGGCGTCCGTTTTAATTGCACATTGAATTGACCCAACAAGTCCGATTGATTGAGATCACGTCTAAACCAATTTAAACTTGGACATTCCCAATCACGGATCAAATGGTGGTGGTGGTGGCGCTTTGTCGCTGTCTCCACCTGCTGGTGGTTGACCATCTCCTGGTTTGCCACCCGGACCAACTTTGCCGCCCTTGCCTTTTCCATCTTTGCCTTTGCCATCAGCCCCAGAACCCATTTCATCTTCATCACGGTTGGCCCGCAATGACTTCATCTGTTTTTCATTGGCTTCCAATTTTGTCTTGAACGCCGCTTGCTCAGACTCACTCATCAGCCCGAAAATTTGCTTCTGAGTCTCCTCCATCTTTGGCATCGTGTCACGCAACGCTTTCATTTGCTCGCCAATGGCCTTGCCAGCCTTGTTATCCTTCTGGCCTTTCATTTGCTCGCGTAGAGCTTTCATTTTCTCCTCATTGGCATCGTTCCACGTCTTCATGGACGCTTGGAATGCGGACTGAATGGCCTCTGTTTTTGTCCGCACATCTTCACTGAGCGTTGTTTTGAATTGTTCAAAAGTGCGCATCCACAACATTCCTTTGGTGCGCTCATCGATCATTGCGCCACTTGTGCCACGACCTTTCTTGGCGCCTAGCTTGCCACCAGCAAAACCTGTTTCACTGTCGGCCGCTCCTGGAGCAACTGGTGGTCCACCAAGACCAGGCGTCTGATTTGGATTGGCTGGCGCATTCGCGGGCGGATTTGTTGGCGGAGGGGTCTGCGCGGAGGCGGCGAGCGTAATGGAAGCCAAGAGCGCCGTTGTTTGAAAAACATTTCGGACTGAGAATGTGGAAGTGGATGAGTTGTGTCGCATAATGTTCCTTTCGTATCGTGATCAGTGAATTCTGATCAATTGAAGAAATGCGTGATGCGCGATTGTATTGCAGAACTACTTTGCAGAATCTCTAATTTTCCATAATTCATCTTGTGGCGTTGCCGCCCAATAGATTCTAGGATCTCCGTCCCATGTCACCAGAAGCCTTTGACAAGTCCGCGGTCGAAAAAGCCTTGCGCGCCGTGGTTGATCCAGCCACAAACAAGGATGTGGTCACCCTTGGAATGGTGAAACACATCGCGGTGTTTGAAGGCGCTATTCGAATTGTGTTGGAATTGTCCCCGCACGCGGCTTCGCTGCAAGAGCAACTTCGCTCCACCGTCGACCGCGCCGTGCGCCAAGCGGCTGCTGTTGCGCACGCAAAAATAGAAACGCTTGAAATAGATTTTGTCGCGCCAAAAGTTGACGCGCCAACCACTGCGCCAGCCGCCGCAACTTCAGCCGCATCAATTCAGGGTGAAGCGGGCAACCCACTACCCAATGTGAAAAAAATAATTGCCGTGGGCGCGGGCAAAGGCGGCGTTGGCAAGAGCACCATCGCGGTGAATTTAGCCGTGGGCTTGGCGCGCATGGGCCACTCGGTTGGATTGCTTGACGCGGATATTTATGGACCAAGCACCCCCACCATGTTGGGCATGGATGATGTTGGCACCAAATCCAAGGGACAAATGCTTTTGCCGTTTGAGTTGCACGGCATCAAGGCAATGACCATTGGAAAACTTGTTGACCCAGACAAAGCGTTGGTGTGGCGCGGACCAATGGCGCACGGCGCATTCAAACAATTGGCCACGCAAACAGAATGGGGCGAGTTGGATTATTTAATCATTGACTTGCCGCCAGGCACGGGCGATGTGGCGCTGACCATGTCGCAATTGTTGCCGGTGGCGGGCGCCGTTGTGGTGTGCACTCCGCAGCGCGTGGCGCAGGACGACGCGCGCCGCGCCGTGCGCATGTTTCAGAACCTGGGCGTGGAAGTTCTTGGCGTGGTGGAGAACATGAGTTTCTTCACCGCCCCCGATGGCAAGGAATACGATTTATTTGGCCGCGGCGGCGCTGAAATTATGGCGCAAACCATGGGGCTTCCATTCTTGGGCTCCATTCCAATTCACATTGCGCTGCGTGAAAATTCCGACAGCGGCAAACCGCTTGACAATTGGAAGAACCCCACCATGGGCGCGTCGCTTGACGCATTGTGTCAGCGCATTGAGGCGCAAGTAAAATTAGCCGAGATGGCTGGCCGCACCGATCGCCCCACGCTGACGATTTCGCCATAACTTTTTGCAAAACAATTCAAACTGAATGTCATCAGTTGGTCCGTGATCAGCGCGCCTGAATTATGTTGCGGGATTGGCCTGCGCCTGTTGCTCAAGCGATGGCATGGACTTCAACATGTCGGGACCATTCTTGTCAAAGGCGTCGCGGCCGGCGTCTGGAACCTCCGCGGTCTCCCAACCACCACCAAGTGTGCGGTACAACTCCACCATGTTTTGCGCGGCCAAACCGCGCGATTGCACAAAGCTAACTTGCACTTGCAACACCTCTTGTTGAAAATCAAGCACATCGTTCAACTGAATCGTGCCCGCCTTGTAGCGGGCGGTGATTAAGTTAAAGCTCACTCCAATTTCGTCCAAGCCTGTTTGATACGCCTGCATTTGGCCCATTGCGCCGGCGAAATTTCCAATCGATGTCTGCACTTCACTGGCGGCCTTGAGCACGGTTTCCTTCCAGCGAAGTGCCAGGCGAAATGCGATGGCCTGCTTCTGATGGACTTGGCTTGTGATCAATCCGCCGTTGAAGACATTCCACTGAATGGTTGGACCAAATGAATAGACCTTGTTGGACCAACTTCCAAGGCCGGAAAAATCGGAGGCGGCAAGCGAGAAGTCCCCCACTAAAGTCAGGGAGGGATAGTAGTTGGCCTTGGCCATGCCAATCTCCGCCGTGGCGGCCTGCAGATCCATTTCCGCGCTTAACACATCGGCGCGGCGGCGCAATAAGTCCGCTGGAATTCCAACATCAACAAACTTCGCGGGAAGCGGAATGGCTGTTGGATTGCGCAGCTCATCCTGCATGGGGCCAGGACCCTCGCCCACCAACACGCTTAAGCCATTGCACTGCTGTTGAATGGAAGCCTGCAACTTTGGAATCATGGCGCGCGCCGTGGCCAACTGCGCGGCGGTTGTGGAAAGGTCTATTTGCGAAATAGTTTGCGCCTTGAATTTACTTTTGTTGACTTTGTAAATCTGCTCAAGCACATCCACATTCATTGTCACAAGCGCAAGTTGCGCCTGAAATGTGCGCACCGCCAAATAGGCGTTGGCAACATCCGCGCGCACAGTCACAAGTGACAAACGCCACGCCTGCACTGAGCCTTCCAGGCGCGCCTTTGAGGCCTCCATGCCGCGGTGAATTCTTCCAAAGAGATCGATTTCCCAGGACGGCGTGGCCGCGCCATATTGCCAATAGTTAAATGGGGCGGACTGCGTTGTTGAACCTTGATTGGTGACTTGATTGGACTGGACGCGCCTATAGCCGCCGCCCAAATCCACCGTGGGGAAAAGTTGGCTGAGCGAAATGCCAAAGCCAGATCGGAACGCCGCGATGTTCATGGTGGCCTGCTGCAGCGAGAGATTATTTTTCTCGGCGCGCTCAATCAAACTTGTGAGCATGGGGTCGTTGTAATTTTTCCACCAACCTTCCAACTCCGCCGCTTTGGCATTCGCCTCGACGCCTTCGACAGGGCGGAATGGCTCCACTGGAATTGGTTTGGGCTGCTCGTAATCTGGACCCACCATGCAAGAGGCGCTCAGCAAAAGCCCGGCGGCGCAAATTAATTGCCATGCATGAATAGTTCGCAGTTTCATGAACAGACAGCATAGCGTGTTTCATACTTCCTATGAAAATAGAAATTCAGCATGCGGCTTATTCGGCGTGAGTTCTTCTTAATTCAATCGACTGGCCTTCGGGTTGCGGCGGCCTTTGGTGCGTGCGGCAACTGGGATACAAATTTTTAAACAGTTTATACGCTATTGTTTCATTTATGCCCATAGAACCTGAGCAAACATTGTTGCGCCAAACTGGATGGATCGGTTGGGCATGGCTTGGGGTCCTTACCACCACATTTTTTGCGCAAGCCTTGGCGCTGTTTGTGCCTTTCATGTCCATCAAAGTGGTTCTAGTGGACAACCAAATTTATTCGCTGCCCAATTCGGTGCGGCTGATGTGGGATTCAAAAATTTATGTCGTTGCGATATTGATCGCGTTCTTCAGCATCACGTTTCCATTTCTCAAGTTGGCCGTCTTGTTGGTGGTGTGGGTGGCCATTCCGCCAACCCGCGAGCGCGAGCGAATTTTGTACTGGTTGTGCCTGCTTGGAAAGTGGTCCATGCTGGATCCGTTCATTGTGATCTTGCTCATGGTGCTGGCCACGGATCAGTGGGCGGTGAGCACGCAAACATTTTCCGGCGTGTATTTATTTCTGAGCGCCATCGCCTCCGCCATCATGTTGTCCACCATTGCCACCCAACTTGATCGCTGGGTAAACCCCTTTGCGAAAGGCGACATTGTCAATTCAACAATCAAGACTCGGTTGATTCAGAACAGCGGTTGGATGAGCGTGGTGGGTCCAGTGACGCTGGTTATTTCCGCGGTGTGTTTCGTTATCGCGCTGGTCACGCCGTACTTTCAATTGAATCAGATGCTTTTAACAAGCGATCGTTACTCCATTCTTCAAAGTTTAACGGCGTTACTGCGCACCAATCAGCCGGCGCTTGCGGCGTTGATTGCCATTGGGCTCATCATCGCCCCAAGCATTGTGTTGATCATGCAAATTTGGCTATGGATTGCGCCGGCGACCCAGGCCAAACATCAAAGTCGCAACCGCCGCCTGCGCGCGGTTCATGAATGGTGCATGTTGGAGGTATTCGCCTTGGGTTTGCTGCTGTTTCTTTGGGAAGGCACAAGCCTAATGAGGACCGAGGTCAAGCCCGGCCTTTGGATTATTTTGGGGACGATCGTGATTTATTACTCGGGCAGTTTGATAAGCCTGTTGGCGCTTGCACGCATGAGCAGGCGAACAGACTCGGAAAAATTCATCCCGGCGTAAGCCTTCACAAATGGAAATGGCAGCGCGAATTTTTCAGCGCCTGAGATGCCGCCACGCGCGCGCGCTTCAACTTGATGAACAGATGAAGCTGGTTTGCAAATGCCTACCAGCGCGTTGCGCTTGATCAACTTTTGAACATCACTTTGCGAACTCGCCCTTGAGCTTGATCAAGGCGTTGGTAAGCGCGTCAATGTGAGTTTGCCCGTGCGCCGCGCTCACTTGCACACGCAGGCGAGCGTGACCCTCCGCCACAACTGGAAAACCAAATCCAATCACAAACACGCCCAGTTCTAAAAGACGGCGGCTCATGGCAATAGCCTTGGCGGTGTCATGCACAATGATGGGGCAAATGGCGGTCTCGCTTTCAAGCAAGGTGAAGCCCGCGTTGCGAATGCCCGCGCGCACGGCCGCCACATTGGCGCGCAACTTGGCCACGCGTTGCGGTTCGCGCTCCAAAATTTCAATGGCGCGGTTTGCGCTGCACGCGATGGTGGCTGGAAGCGCGTTTGAAAATAAAGTTGGACGACCGCGCTGCACCAGAAGCGTCATGGCTTCGCGACTGCCGGCGATATAGCCGCCCGCGCCGCCGCCGAGCGCTTTGCCAAGCGTGCCCGTGAAATAATCAATTTTTGTGGCGGGCATGTTCCAGTGCTCATGCGTGCCGCGGCCAGTGGCGCCCATCACGCCCGTGCCGTGGCTGTCATCCATGATCAACATGGCGCCATAGCGATCGCACACCGCGCGCAACTCTGGCAAATTGGCGACACTGCCCTCCATGCTGAACACGCCGTCGGTCACAACCCACAAGGTGCCGGTGAGCTCTGGATTGGCGCGCAACTCCTCCAACTTGGCGGACAGTGATTTGGCGTCGCCATTTTTGTACACGCCGCGCAACAATCCTTTTTTAATACTGACCGCCAGGCGAATGCCATCGATGATACTGGCGTGGTTCAACTCGTCGGACACCACGGCGTCACCGGGCTCGCACAGCGTGGCAAAGATGGCCTCGTTGGCGTTCCAACAACTTGTGAATGAGTAGCTGGATTCGACGCCATAAAAACGCGCGATGGTTTTTTCCAGCGTCTCGTGGCAATCAAATGTGCCGCAAATAAAACGCACGCTGGCGGTGCCCGCGCCGTACTTGCGCAGACCGTCAACACCCGCTTGCACAACTTCGGGATGATTGGCAAGACCCAAATAATTGTTGCTGCAGAAACACGCCACTTCGCCGTACTCGCGCAACTTCACGGTGGCGTCCATGGGACCCTGTATGGTTTGCAGCAATTTCAACTGTCCATTTTCCTGCAATTGCTGCAGTATTTGATGGGTTCGGCTCTGAAAATTTTCAGCGGTCGTGGTGGCGTTGTTGCTCTTGGTGGTCATGATGTGCTCGCTTCTATTGTGTTTAAAAAACTGAATTACAAATTGCCCGCGCCGTTCAAGTTAATGCGCCGCGTAACGGGTCTTGATGGCGGGAACAAGATATTGCTCGAACGCGCTCTCAAGCGTGTGCTTGGGTTTCCAACCCCAATCGCGCCGCGCCGCGGAGTCGTCAATGTCCTCGGGCCAACTGTCAATAATGGATTGACGGCCAATGTCCGGCGCGAATGAAATGTCGGCGGCTGGAAAATATTTTTTAACGCAGCGTTGAAAGTCCGCGGCGCTTGGAGAAAAACCAGAGACGTTGTACACGCAGCGCGAAAGATTTTTCTTTGGCGCCGCGGCCAGTTGCGCCAATGCATCCACCGCTTCTGGCATGGTCATGAAAGAAATCCGGCTGTCGGGGCGCACAAAGCACGCGTAGGGTTTGCCCTGCGCGGCGGCGTGAACCATTTCAGGTCCGTAGTCGCTGGTGCCGCCGGCGGGCACGGTGTGCGCGCTCATGATTCCTGGAAATCGAATGGATCGAAAATCAATCGCTTGAATCACGCGGTCCTTGGCCAACTTGCGGTAGTGCTCTTGGTAGTAGCGGCCCAAATGCTCGCCCGCCAATTTGTTGATGCCGTACATGGTGTGCGGCTCAAGATATTGATCTTCTTTCACGCTCTTGGCGCGCTGTTTTTCCGCCAGCGATGGCAAGCCGTAGGCGGCGATGGAGCTTGGAAAAATAAATTTCACGCTGCGGCCGTGGCTGCGCGCCTGCTCGGCGGCCAACTTCAGCAAATTCAATGTTCCAACCACATTCACTTGGTGGGCGGTCTCTGGCGCGAACTCGCCGCGCGTTGAAAGCAGCGCCGCCAAATGAAAGACCTCGTCCACTTCATACATGGCCAGCAACCGCTCAAGCAACGAGTGGTCGCAAATGTCGCCCACGAACGCGTTGTCGCAATGCGCGCGAATGTCTGGATGCAATTCACGAATGTCCACCGCCACCACGCTGTTGCTGGCGCCCTGGGACAAGAGTTGAATAAGCGCGTGGCCCAATTCGCCGCCGGCGCCGGTGACCAAGATGGCTTTGCGCCGTTGATGTCCGCTGGTGGATTCCGTCATGCTTGCGTGTGTCTGTGAATTCATAGATTGTTTCTCAAGCGGTGCATTTGTACTTGATTAAAACTTTTTTCGCCTGCAGCACGCCGTCAACTTCATTCGCGGGCCCCTTGTACAAAATGGTCACTGGACCGCGGAACGTGCTCTTGCGCACGGTGCTCATTAGGAAATCAGTTTTGAAATTCACGGAATCTCCGTTGGCCGCAAATGCCAGATAATCCGCCAGAACAGTGGCGGCGTATGGAATCAACATTTCAAATCCGCGGGTGCGATTGTAGGTGTCGGTGTCGCTGACTTGCCAAGAATCAAATGTGGGCTCAAGTCGAATGGCGGCATTTTTCAACTGCATCATCAAGGCCGCCATGAATGTGGCGTTGCTGGTCATGCCACCCAAACTTTGAATCACCAGCGGAAGTCCTGCCTCGTTGGCCACCTTGAAAGCAAGATTGGCGCCATCAATCGCGCGCGGCAATTGTTCGTCGTAAGTTCCCGATCCGCGCAAATCAATGGCCAGACCAGTGCAGGAAAGCGTGGTGGCGATGGCGCACCACGGCTTCAATCTTTCCACCGCGGCGGAACTGACGGCGGCGTCGCTGGATGTCAAACCAATTCCAATGGCTGGATCAAGCAACAAACTGCGCAACCCTTGCTTGTCGCACGTGGCGCGCAAGGTCTTGGCCGATTCCGGCGTGATTCCTGGAAGCAATCGCGCGCTCCATTGCACGCGAGTGAGGCCGCATGTGCGGGTGACAAATTGTGGAAATTTTTCAAGCGTCAACTCTCCGCTTTTAAACATGCGATGAAATGAAGCCTGAGCCACCGCCAATGGGTTCAATATTAAATTCGCTTTGGAATTTACCGTCGCTTTTGGCGTAGGCGCTCCTGGAGGCTCGGTCGCCTTGGCGGGAGGAATTTCCGGTGTTGGCGGCGCGGCGACACAAGCCGCGGCCAACATGCTCACTGGCTTCAATACATTTCCAATGAACGATCGTCGTTGCATACCTTGCTCCGCGCGAATTGGGCGCGTCACTGGCGCGGCGTCTGATGCGGATGAAGCAAACGCTCCGCCATGTCGTCCACGCTGGTCCATGTATGCGACTTGACATGCATCACGGTGCTGATGATGGCCAATACAAACGGCACCACGAACAGCGCGAACACCACTTTCAGTTGTTGATTGTCGGGCAGCGAATCCCCAATGATGGCGCCGATAAACGCCGCGCACGCGCCGTACAAAATCGCGTTCAAAATGAACAGGCGAACGGCATGGCGAAACGGCGGCGTCTTGCGCGCTGGTTGGTGCGGAGTGGAATGCGAATGCTCGGAATTGTGTGAATGACTCATGGACTAAGAATAGCGCAGTTGCGCCAATGAGTTGGCGCTGACGCGTGGCGGATTTGCTTTGAAAGATCCGCTGTGGTTATCCCAGCGATCCAGATCAATGCCACTGCGTGAAAAGTTCGGTGCTGAAATATCGCTCCATGCGGTCGCAAAGAATGGTGACAAGACGTGCATTTTCTGGAAGACTTGGAGCCAGTTGCAGCGCCGCCGCAAAATTCAAGCCACTGCTAGGACCCACGGGAAATCCATTGCGAATCAGCGCGCGCGTGGTGCTTATGGCAATTTCATCGGCCACTTCAATCTCTTGCAAATGCTCAATTTCAGCGGGCTTGTAGATCTGGCTCATGCCGTCAAGCACGCCGGGAATACGCGACGAGAAGGAGCACTGCTCCAGCGATGAAAAACAATCCGCGCACAAAATATTTTTGCCCGACGCGATTGGGCGCACCGCGAATGGCAGCACCTTGTATCCGTGGTCGCGCAAACCGTGATACAGCCCCACCATGGTTCCGCCGGTTCCAACTCCACTGGTGAACGCGATGGTGTCCACCGACGCGGGCGAGTGCGCTTTCACCCACTGCGCAATCTCCGCCGCGGTGGCCACACGGTGCGCCTGCGCGTTGTCCATGTTGTGAAATTGCCGCGGCAGAAAAACTTTTGTGCTGGCGGCCAATTCTTGACACGCGTCATTGGCGCCTTTCATGCCAAGCGATTTCGCAGTGAAGCGAACCTGACCGCCAAATCCCTCAATCATTAAAATGCGCTCGCGGCTCACGCCCTCCGGCATGATGGCGATGAACTTCAGGCCCAAATGCGCGCACACCATAGCCATGGCGATGCTGGTTGATCCGCTGCTGACTTCCGCGACCAGGTCGCCGCGCCGCACAACTCCGTCGCGCCACGCCTTGGTCAAAATAAATGTGGCGATGCGATCCTTGGTGCTGCCTGAAGGATTCATGAACTCGCACTTGCCCAAAATGATCGCGCTGGCGCAGTCCAATTGAATTGGAATAATCGGAGTGGGAGCAAGTTCTAGCATGGCCAGCAAATTACGCTCCTTGGTCGCCGTGATTGGACTGGCGTCATGCGTCATTTTTTCAGTCTACCCGCCGCGCCTGTCTTTACGCTCACAAGTCGCCAAGAAAATCATTTTCATGCCTGCGTGAATTATCAATACAATTCTTACATGGAGCATCAACACCGTATTCGTTCATCATTGCGTCATTCATTCTCTTTCTTTTCGCTCAAGAACATCGTTCCACTATGCGCCGTGCTTATGATGTCGGCATGCGCGTCCAATGCGCAAAAAATTCCAATTGTGACAGCCTGGAAGAATGTCGATCTTTCTGAAACCAATATACAGAAATCCATAAAGCAACTTCAAGAGTCGCTCAACAGCGCCGCCAAGGACATGAACATCACCAATTGCGGCGACCTGTCCAACGCCCAATCACGGCAAAAATTTTTAACATCACTGCAAGCCATGAAATCCTTGAACCCAGCCCTGGCGTCCGCCGCATTGCTGGCAAAGACCCAAGTGTTGGGCTCAATCCAAGATGTTCGACGCGCGGCTGGAGAATTGCAAATTGCAATGACGCAACTGGTCAACGCTCTGCCCCCCGAACAATTCAATCCGCAAAATCCAGAGCAAGAACGGCTCAATCGGATCAATGTGGAGGCCAAGGGCGCCTCTGGACTCATTAATTACGCCGAGCAAATTGCCGACCAACTGCAACGGTTGGGTGGATAAATCAAAGCCACCTACGGGACTCGAACCCGTGACCTGAGCTTTACGAAAGCTCCGCTCTACCAACTGAGCTAAGGCGGCGTTGCGTCTTTCAGAAGCGAATGCTAAGCATTATCACGCTGCGCAAACACACAAAATCATTTCAAAATCAACTTTAATACTTGAGCGGTGCCAAGATTCAGCGCGCCGTAGGCCTGAGCAAACGCATCTGCATTGGCGCCCTTGGTTTCAACAAGCGCTTGACGCAATCGCTCAATCTGCTTTTCTTCTGCTCGATTTCCAAAACGACGACCGCTTTCAGAAAGCGCTTGAAGCAAAACTATTTGATGTTGATCGGTGGCGGCAAGCGCCGCATTGATCAAGGCTCGTTGCGCATTTTGAGTTGGAGTAACCGCTAACACGCGGGCCACTTGAACTTGTGTCTGCGCGGTTGCCTTGGAAAGAGCGTCAATTAAATCTCTTTCCGCATCGACCAATTTTAATGGCGACACCTGCAACTCGCCAATCAGGCGTAGTGCATCGAGTATTTGACTTTGCAAAATCACGGCTTCCGCTGCACTATCCGCGTCAGTTGCTTGCACGCCAATCGTGCGCGTCATGAGTTGTTTGGCGGCCGCTTGAAATTGTTCTTCGCTTCTGCCTTGAAACCAAACCATAACTGTTGGATCTTGTCGAATGCTGCGATCCAGTCGAACTTCATCGGACGCCGGAATTGCCAACAAGATTGGCGTGGCAGTCAAGATTGGATTTGATCGCAGCACTGTTATGTTCGAGGTCATTTCATCGGCACCACCACTGGCAATGATGATGTCTGGTGCGCCCCGCCCAGTCAGATTTGAAAGAATCGAGGAAGCCGTTGAATCCGACGAAAGAAGAACGCAGTGGATCTGCGACAAACGACCCTCTAGATCACGCCGTTGCGATTCATCTTTGGCAATCACAATCGCCCGTGGCTCGCGGCCTTGGGCAACAGCCGCCCCCAAGATGGGAACAACTTTTTCGGAACCTTCAAAGGCATTTTTTGGCAAGGCCAAGGCAATCGCCAAAGCCGCCGCCGTGCGAATGCCGCGACTTGAATTGTTCAGGCAACCCAGTATCGGGCTTCCCGCTTTTGATTCGACCAACATGGACTCGCTGGCTGTCTTGGCCAAAAGATGAATTGCAACCAAGGTAAGAACTGAATCATTCACTTGGCGCGCCAGGCGCAACACGCGTTCAGATTGCTCAGGACCCGCGGCCAACGCGATGCTCATGATTGAGTGACTGCTGGATTCACCTGCGTCGGCGCTGGATTCAATGCGCAAACCAGCCGCCAGATAAATTGAAAATGCCTCGACTCCCTTGGCATCGCGAAGCATGGCCTCTTGGGCGCATTGCTGGGCCATAAGGTCTCCATAGATTTCCGTGGCCACCACTTTGGGAATGACGTTGCCAGTTGCATCCGCGCTCCACATGATTTGGGTTTTATCATTTGGATACGGAGTCAGCTTGTCCCGCGAGATGAAATAATCACGCGCCAAATTTGTCCACAAGGTTTGCTCTGGAAGATGTTCAATTTGCAATGCTCGTACAGCGGTGCTGGCGGCGTTTCGCACGTCACTCGTTGTGGCCAGACGCATTGTCTTGACCAGCCACGGCGCCGCCGTCTTTTGATTGATCGCCGTCAACATATTGCAAATCGCAATTTGTTCTTGCGGAGCCGCCCCAACTAAAACCACGCACAATGGAAGCACTGCAGGCCGGCCAATATCGATCATGCATTGCGAAGCACGCAACGCCAACTGCGCGTTGGAGGAATCAAGCATGGCTTTCAATAAGGCCGGCATCGCATAGGCGCCCGCCGCGATCAGCGTGGCTCTTGCCATTGTTTGCTGGCGCATAGTGCCATTCAGTTGCCCAACAGCCAGAGCAATACGCGACTGATCGCGCGACAATATCAAGCGGCCCGCCGCCACTCGAATTTCAATTTGCGATGCAAGATCCCCCACTTCGCCCATTCCCTTAGCGGCCCGCACAGCGCGAACCAATCGCTCTTGTCTTGTTGGGTCATCTAGCATTTGAGCAAGTTGCTGATCGGAAACATCGCTGGCCAAAATAAATTTGGCGTTGGTCTCCGCAAGTTCCTTGCGCCCAGCGAGCACGCCATATAAAAAATCTTCAATGGCTTTTTGCACGGCGGCGGAAATCGCTGGCGCCTCCGCGGCGGCTGGAGTTTCCGTTGCGGCTGGAGTTTCCGTTGCGGCTGGAGTTTCCGCGGCGGCTGGAGTTTCCGCGGCGGCTGGAGTTTCCGTTGCGGCTGGAGTTTCCGTTGCGGCTGGAAGTTCATCAATCCGATCCTGAATTTTTTTCTTCATGTATGCAAACATGGGTTTCACTTCTTCGGGCATTTGCGCGCTTTGCGCGTCCATGGCATCAAGCGCTTGGCGAAGTTTGGCTGGGTCCTTGACCGTCAAAAGTTTGGCCAACATTTGCTTCACTTGAGCTTGCATTGGCGCTGGCAAATTTTGCAACTCCGCATCAACACCCGCGTCGTCTGCTGGTGGCGTGGCGGCGGTATCGGATGGTGGCGCGGGGTCCTCTTGCACAACAAATGCGGCAAGCGAAACGCTTGTCAAAATTAGAGCCGACACGATCGAAGTGGTGAATACAGAGGCAATCAATTTCACAGGGTTCTCCATAGTGGGTCTTTTCAAACGAGCGAGGGTTGAATCTACGGCAAATCCGCATGGCTGGTCAACGCTGGCAAGTAGGTAAAAATTGCGCATATGCCGCCACTGCAAAAGTTGCTAAACTCTGTTCGTCTTGATGGATTGTGGTAGTTCCACAATTGCAGACAACTTTTGCGAATTGTCGGCAAAAGTTGCTTAGGGAAGGCGGTGAAAATCCGCCGCGGACGCGCCGCCGTAACGAGTTGTGGGCTTCAAACCCCACACAAGGGCCCAATTGCCACTGGTTCCATTTGGAACTGGGAAGGCGGGTCGCTTGGAATGCTCGAAGCCGGAAAACCTGTCAAGACCATCGGTCTCTGCCCTCGCGAACGTAGGGTATGGACAAGGCTTCTCTATTTTGGAGCCCGACATTGCGTGCACCTTCGCCTTTGCATACGCATGCCCAATTCGCTTTCCCAATGCGTTCATGTTTTATTTTGAAATCCACCATGCGCAGTGGTTGCGCATGTCCGCGCGGCATTTCGATTTCGTGGGTCGCCACTTTATTCATGTGCCTAATGACAACCCGCGAATGTTTGTGCGATTCACCATTCGCCACGCGTGTTGTTTCGTATGTCGCCGGCACTGGCGCCGCGGTTGGACATCGCAATCCGCAAACCGCTCTGGGTGAACCCGCGCGCACCACTGGCACAACCAGCGCGCCGGAAACCGTGACGCCATTTCAGCCGCCGTGGATGACCAATCAAATTGTTTCCATTGGAGTTGGCGGTTCGCTCACGCTTGAACTTGGCCAAGCGGCGATTGATTCACCCAACAATCCTTACGGCGTGGACTTGATTGTGTTTTCAAACGCGTTCTTTTCCGATGTCTCAGGTGGCCAAGGAAGTCCCGGCTACTGCGTTGGCGAAGGCGGCGTGATTGATGTGAGCGACGACGGCGTGACTTGGTTAGAAATTCCAAACACGCAAGCGGATGGACCCATGCCCACCATGGGATTTATCGACGCGGGTCCGTTTGACCGTGAGCCTGGCGAATTGCCAACTGATTTTCGCAAGCCCATGAATCCCGCGATTGAACTTTCGGATCTGCAAGAATTGAGCTACATCGAAGTGATTCACGCCTACAACGGTTCGGGCGGCGGCGTGGGTGTTGATTTGGCCAGTGTGGGACTGAATCAAGCGCATTTTGTGCGCATTCGCCAACTTGCTGGCGCCACAAGTTCGCCTGAAGTGGACGCCGTCATGGTGGTCAAGTCTATTTTAATTGGCGACCTTGATGACAGTGGCATGATTGATTCCGGTGATGTCGCAATCATGCTGCTTCTGTTTGGAGACACAAATTCACCAGGCGATTTGGACCACAGCGGCGTTGTGGATTCCGGCGATGTCAGTTTGCTTTTATTGTGGATGGGCGATGTGTAAATCACCCGCGCCAACATTCAAACACGGCGCTTTGATGCGCAACGCTTTCACATTGGTGGAAGTGTTGGTCACCACCAGCATTATTAGTGTGCTGATCGCGCTGACCACGGGAGGAATTCGTGGCGTGTATGCCTCCGCAAAAAGTTCAGCGTGTTGCAACAACTTGCGCCAAATGGGGGTGGCCGCCCAAATGTACGCCGCCAATAATCGCGCGGCGTTTCCGGCGGCGGTGATTTATTTTCAAGAGGCAAGTTCCATTCGCACCGTGGCCTGGGATTTTGAAAGCACCGAAGGCGGCGCCAGCAAGCCTGGCGCGTTGACCATATACACCGATCATCCGCTCAACGCCATGCAGTGCCCGGAGTTTCAAACATCGTCTTCAACTGCGCAGCCGTTGACTGGCTACAACTACAACACGACTTTCATTGGACATGAAGGCTTCTATCCGGAGGTTGGTGCAGATGGCGTGATGCAAGATGGTTGGTCGCGCGCGCGCTTGGGTTTGAACCCCTCGCAGCGACGCCACGCGGCCTCGGTGGCGCTGTTTGCCGACGCCGGCTATCGCGGCGGCGGCAATAAATTCATGCGCGCGCCGGGCAATACGGTGGAACTAGATGCGGCCATGATTCACGCGGGAACAAGCGCTTTTTGCCACGCTGGTTGCTGCAACGCCTGCTTCTTGGATGGACATAGCGCCGCTTTTTCCACGCCATGCAAGAGCGAATTTTCAAACGCGCAACTGTTGAAATATGTCACCGACTTTCCCAAGAACGGTTTTTTAAGCGGCGACGATTGCGCCTACGACCCCAGATGAATTTTCTTTTTTTAAAAGTACACCATGCATATTGATCGCTGTGTTTGTTATCAACTGACATTTGTGGACGTGCTCAAAGATGCGCGCGAGAAACAACGCACCATTGCAGAAGTAGAGTTGTCGTTGGGTTGCGGCGGCGGGTGCGGTTTGTGCCGCCCCTACTTGCGCCGTTGTTTGCGCACTGGTCAAACTTCGTTTGAGCACATTATTACCGATGTCGACGAGCCTGAATAAAATGTTCTCGCGTTCATTTGCGCCGCAGGTTTTGCAGCATGATTTGCAGAAAAATGTTCTGGCGCACGCGCAACCAAATGTGGTCGAGTTGGCGCGAACAGAGCGCATTACAATGCCGCAAACATGCGGCGCGAACTAGCCGCGGCCAAATCGACGCTCAAGTTCACGAAACGGAATGCGCATGGCGGTGGGCCGTCCATGTGGACAATTTGTGGCTCGCTCCACGCTTTCTAAATCTTGCAACAACGCCGCAATCTCAATGTCCGAAAGCGCGTCGCCAGCTTTCACCGCGGCCTTGCATGACATCATGTCAAGCACCTCGGACAGAACGGCCTCGCCGTCCTCGGTGCTGGCGTGATCGCGCGCCAGCCAACTGAGAATCATTTCGGGCACATCAACTTGGCGCTCAATTAAAAAGAGCGGCTCGGCGAAAATAGTGGCGCTCTTGGGTCCCGACGCGCGCACATCAAAACCTAGGCGCGCAAGCAATTCCTGCGATGCTTCTAGGCGCTCCAATTGCTCGCCATTCAGGGGAATTATGCTGGAAACCAGCCGCGGCTGCGAAGGCAGCGACCCCACGGTCAGCTTGGCGCGCAGACGCTCGAACATGACGCGCTCATGCAACGCGTGTTGATCAATAATTACAATTCCATCGCCGTCAAAAGTGATCAGCCACGCTTTGCCCGCCTGAATAAATCGAGTCGCGGGCCTCGGCGGCGTCATCAACATTGGCTCGCCGTTGATTTGATTGTGCGCCTGAGTTTGCGCCTGACCGACAGCCTGACCGACAGCCTGACCGACCGTGAGCGCCTCGCGCAACGCGGCAAATTCAAAACCACGATCGCCACCAGAAGCGTGCGGCGCGAAGCTTGCGTTCTGCCACGCACCACTAGAAGCGCCACCAGACACATCCGAATTGAAATCGCGTGTTGAATGGCCGCCGCCACTTTCATTGCGCCGCGGCGCCCAACCAAAAGATGAACCCAGCGACGCGCCGCCCATGGGCAAGTTTGGAACCAAGTTCGCCGCCTGCAATGCGCTTCGCACCGCACGCAACAGCGCGGAGTGAATCAGCGCGGGCTGACGAAATCGCACCTCACTTTTTGCGGGATGCACATTCACATCCACCTCGCGCGGATCAATATCAATGGCTATGAAACCAACGGGCGTGCGCCCTGGCTCCACCAAACCGCGGTAGGCCTCGCGCATGGCGTGCAACAATCCGCGATCAGAAATGGGCCGACCATTCAACACCATGCGCAATCCATTGGCGGATGTTTTGGCTTGCTCGGGCCTGCCAATCAATCCCCAAATGGCAACGGCACCCGCGCCACTTAAATCAACTTGCAATAATTTTCCCTTGAACTCATCGCCTAGCACAGCCTCCACGCGCAAGCGCGGATCATCCACCGCGGGCAATTGCAGCGTCAAGCGCGCGTGTTGAAACAAGCGAAACGAAACGCCGGGGCGGCCAAGCGCCAACCACTCGACCACATCCACAACTTTGCCGGCCTCGGTTGGATCGCTGCGCAAAAATTTGCGCCGCGCCGGAACTTGCCCAAACAATTGATGAACCTCCACGCGCGTTCCCACCGCACTGGCCGCCGGGCGCACGCCTGAAAGCGCGCCAAAATCAACTTCAATGCTGGCGCCCTGCTCGCTTAGAGCGGCGCGCGACACCACAACAAGGCGCGCCACGGAACCAACGCTGGCCAGGGCCTCGCCGCGAAATCCGTAACTGGAAATTTCAACCAGATCATCCGCCGTGGCAATCTTGCTGGTGGCGTGGGGCGAAACCGCCAGCAGCAATTCGTCGGCGCCAATGCCGCTTCCGTTGTCGGACACCTCAATGCGCTCGCGGCCGCCGCCTTCAATGCGCACTTCAATTTCGGTTGCCCCGGCGTCAAGGGCGTTCTCGATCAACTCCTTGACCACGCTCGCAGGCCGCTCCACCACTTCTCCCGCCGCAATTTGATTGACCACATGTTGCGAAAGTTGACGAATGGACATGCGGCGATTCTACGGTGTGGAATTACCCCCACATCTTCACCAATACTTCACAGAAATGTTTGGTTATCCACAAGACAAGTTGACGATATTCCCATATGGTTTTACCCAGAATGGCAACCCTTGTCATAGGCGACCTGCACGGCTGCGGGATGGAGTTCAATGAGCTCCTGGGGATCGCGCGCCGCGACCGCGTTGACGCGCGAATTATTTTGTTGGGCGATTTGTTCACCAAGGGTCCGCGTCCCGATCTTGTGGTTGAAACAATTTCTGAATTGCGCGCTGGAGGGCGCCGCGTTGAAAGCGTGTGCGGCAACCATGATTTGCGCTTGATGGACGCGCTGCGCAAGCATGACGCGGGCGCGTCGCTGGATGATTTGGCGCCAGCCGAGGCCTACGCCATTCGCGTGTTGGATCGCGCGGGCAAACTGACCGCGGCGCGGCGCATTCTGACCGAGACCATTTCCAAAACATATATTCAAGGCCAAGGGTGGGCCGTTGTGCATGGCGGCATTGATCCACAACTTGGACTTGCGGGCACCAGCGACTTTGAAAAGATCCACAAGAAGGCCGCGCCTGGTCGCGCGCATTGGTGGGAGTCCTACAACGGCGAAGACGGCTTGTTGATTGTCGGGCACAAACCTTTGTTCGAGCCGCTTGTGTTGCGCCGCGATGGAAATCCAATCGTGGTGAATGTGGACACGGGCTGCGCCTACGGCGGATTCTTGACGGCCTATTGCATTGAGGAAGATCGATTGATCATGGTCGCTTCAAAGCAACCAGCGCGTGATGGATTTGGCGCTACGCCAGTCGCCACCGCGCCGCGATGGGCATCGGGCGGCCCCGTCCGAACGTTCGTGCGCCGACCTTAATGACAAGCGGTGATTGATCGCGCTTGAATTGCGCGCGGTCTATGGCCAGGCACCAACGCTCGACCAATTTCAAATCCAGTTTGGTGGCCAGAGCGATCGCGGGCACATCGCCTTCATGCTCAATCCAACCAGTGACAATGCTGTCCAAGTCCGCGTAGGGCGGCAGCGAATCTTGATCCGTTTGATTGGGCCGCAACTCGGCGCTGGGCGCCTTGGTGATGCTGGCCTCTGGAATGGGCGCGCAAGCGAAACCAAGTTGCGCGAAATGTGCGTTGATCCAATTTGAAATTGCGTAGACCTGCGTCTTTAACAAATCGCCAATGGGCGCCACGGCGCCAACCATGTCGCCGTACAGCGTGGCGTAGCCAGTGGCCAACTCGCTTTTATTTCCAGTGGCAAGAACCAACGAGCCATCGGCGTTGCTGACGGACATGGAAGTGAGTCCGCGCAATCTGCTTTGAAGATTTTCATCGGCAAGACCTTGGAACGCGCCTAGACCCGCGCGCAATTTCTGCGCCATCAATTCGTGGGCTTGATCAATGGGCAGCGTGAGCAAGCGCCCCAAGTTCAAGCGCCGCGCCAATTCTTTGGCGTCGTCAACGCTGCCGCCGCTGGAATATTTCGAAGGCATCATGATGCCAGTTATATTTTGCGCGCCCAGAGCCAGCGCCGCCAGCGTTGCGACAAGCGCGGAATCAATGCCCCCGGACAATCCAATGGTGGCTTTAGTGTGCTTGGTTTTAGCGAAATAGCCCGAAATTCCAGCCACAATGGCGTGGGTCAAATCGCCGTGCGCGCAAGGCACGTGCGCCGTGGCCGCGCCGGACACGGACGCTCTTTGGGCAGTGGTGTCCGCGCCACTTTTGCGCGCGCCTGGCACGTCAAGATCAATCGTGATCAAGTCGGGCTGGAATAATTTGCCCATGTGCATGATGACGCCAGCACAAGTCACGCCAACGCTGCCCCCGTCAAAAACAAGATCGTCGTTGGCGCCAACTTGTTGACAGGAATATATTGGCAAGGAATATTTTTGCGCAAGTTGGCGCAGTCGTGCGTGCTGGCGCGCGCGTTTACCAAGCACAAACGGACTGGCGCTTGCAACCAGCAGCGCCGTTGCCCCCGCCTTCACGCTTTGCGCCACTGGATCAATTGAATAATGACGCGAGGTGGCCACATCATCGGCGCCCCAAATGTCCTCGCAAATCAATAAGCCACATTTTTCGCCGCCATGATCAATCACCACCGTGCCTGTGCCTGGTGAAAAATATCTGTCCTCATCAAAGACGTCGTAGGTTGGAAGAAGCTGCTTGTCGTAGTACTGGGTTACAACTCCGCCGCGGCACACCGCCAAACTATTGGCCAAGCCGCGTCCGTCGCGCTGCACGCTTCGAACCGTGCCAATGATCAGCGTCATGTCGGGAAATTTTTGAGCGATCTCCATCAAGGCGCGATCGCACGCCGCCGCCACGCCCTCGCGCAACACCAGATCACGCGGCGGATATCCAAGCAACGCCATCTCACCAGTCAGCACAAGCGTGGCGCCGCGGGCGCGGGCTTTTTCAGCGGCGTCCATGATCAATTGCTGGTTGCCCACCACATCGCCAACAATGGGATCAAGTTGTGCAAGCGCGATACGCATGCGGTAGATGCTACGAATTCTTCACCCAGTCGGGGCGGTGTTTATCCCGCTTTCGACATGTGATTCTCAAGCGCCGACAGAATGGCGCGCACGGTGCAGGGCTTGCGAACAATCGCACCAACGCCCGCGCGCATTAAAGTTGCATCATCGTCCGCGGTCAGAGTCTCGCCGATGGCCACAACGCGTGTGGCTCGTTTTTCACAGCGCAACCAAGACGCCAGTCCAGCCGCCTCGTTCACGCCAATGTTGCAATCCACAACAATTGCGCTTGGACGCGATCGCTCGCACAACACGCCGGCTTCAAAGGCGCCGCGCACAATGAACACCTCGCGTTTTGTTTCTTGCACAATCACATCGCGCAACGTTTGCGCCGTGGTCGCGTTGGAGTCCACAATCAGCAACATGCCCTGCCCAGCCGCCGCGGCAAATCCTGTCAATGGCAATCCATGCTTGCGCATGAAATTTTCAAGCGCCGCCTGGGTCACGCGCCGATCACGGCTGCCTGGAATGCGGTAGCCCTCCATTCGGCCGCAATCAATCCACTTGCTCACGGTTCGCGCGGCAACTTTGCAAAGAATGGCGACTTCGCCGGTAGTTAGAACGCTGTTGGAATTTGGAATATCTGTCATGGCGCAATGACTTCGGTGAATTCCAGGGGTGACTGAAGCGCCACTTTAAAATATTTGTGGTTTTTTTTGACAAATGGCTTTTTACGGAAAAAAGCCGCATGATTAGCGGTTTTTTAGCGTTCGCAAGCCAAGCGCCGCTTTGTTTGGGTGGCTCCTACCGCGCCGCTTGCCTCACCAAGGCACAATTTTGAAATAAAAAATTGTTCCGATTTCGCAATCCGTCGCCACGCACTCGGCTCAATCGTCTAGTGGTTTGGATTCTGAAATAATGCGAATGCCCTTGGCCAGCAACGCGGCGCGCAGTTGCGACAAGTGATCGCCGTCGCGCACTTCAAGCGTGCACTTCACCATGACGGTGCTCACATCGGCGCCACCAAATGTTCGGTCGTGCTCAATTTGTTTCACGCTGGCGCCAACTTGCGCGATGGTGGCGGCAAGTTCCGCCAATCCACCTGGACGATCGGAAATCACGGCCGTGAATTGCGCCATGCGCTCATCCAGCACAACGCCGCGCTCAATCACGCGCGTCAACATCATGGGATCAATGTTGCCGCCGCACAACACAATGGCCACGCGCTTGCCATGCAGTGAATTTAATTTGCCCGCCAAGAACGCGGCCAGACCAACCGCGCCCGCGCCCTCCACCACACCCTTCTCCAATTCCAGAATTCGCAAGATGGCCAGCGCGATATGTTCCTCGCGCACGGTCACCACCTCATCAACGCGCTCGCGCGCCAAGGCGAAGGCGCGGTCGCCCACTTGCGGCACCGCTAAACCATCCGCTAGGGTTGCGCCCTGCCACGCGTCAACCGGTTGGCCCGCCTGCAATGCGTTGTGCAAACTTGGACAGCGCTCGGGCTCCACGCCAATCACCTTCACGCGCGGATTTTTTTCCTTCACCGCAATGGCCAGGCCCGCGATCAAACCGGCGCCGCCAACTGGAACAACAATGGCGTCCAAGTTCTTCACTTGCTCAATGATTTCAAGCCCAATTGTGCCCGCGCCCGCGATAATGGCGGCGTCATTGAAGCCGTGGATGTAGGTTAATTTTTCCGCGGCGGCAATCTCGTCGGCCTTCACTTTAGCCTCGGCGATATTTTGACCGTGCAGCACGACTTTGGCGCCAAAGGCGTGGCAACGCGTCTGCTTGACCAGGGGCGCGCCCTTGGGCATGACCACCGTAATTGGAATTGAAAGTTCGCGGCCGTGATAGGCAAGCGCCAACGCATGGTTGCCAGCGCTGGCCGCAATCACACCGCGCTTGTGCGTGGCTGCATCTAACAAAAGTAAAGCGTTGCGCGCGCCGCGCTCCTTGAAACTTCCGGTGCGCTGCAAATATTCCGTCTTGCAAAAAATAGTGGCGCCGCACAACTCGCTCAACGCCGCGCTCTCTTGACACGATGTGCGAATAATTCCACTGTGAATGCGCGCCTGCGCCGCGACAATGTCGCCGTATGTCACATCGCTTGCGGTTGCCACGCTCATAAAGCCGCCCGCCGCGTGATGTGCGCAATGCGCGTCACGTTGAACATGTGTGACAAGTTTGACATGCGCGTCACGTTGAACATGCGCGTCACGTTGAACATGCGCGTCACATTGAACATGCGCGTCACGTTGGACATGCGCGTCACGTTGGACATGCGCGTCACGTTGGACATGCGCGTCACGTTGGACATGTGTGACAAGTTGAACATGCGCGTCAAACCTTTGGACCCGCCGCGCGCACCGCGTCGCTGATGGCAAACTTGGTGTCATTGGCGCGGAATTTGGCCGCTAATTGCTTAGCGCTGGCGTCGTAGGCGGCGCCATCCTTCCAAGTCTTGCGTGGATCAAGCACTTCATTTGGCACGCCCGGAACTTCCACCGGCATATGCAAACCAAAGATCGGATGCGTGGTGGTCTTCACATTTTTCAGCGAGCCGTTCATGATGGCCGTGACCATGGCGCGCGTGTAGACCAGTTTGAAGCGGCTTCCAACACCATATGCGCCGCCAGTCCAACCCGTGTTGAGCAACCACACATCGGTGGCATTTTTACGAATGCGATCCGCAAGCATGGTGGCATACACCATGGGTAGCCGCGGCATGAATGGTCCGCCAAAGCAGGCGCTGAAATTTGGCTGCGGCTCGGTCACGCCGGCTTCGGTGCCAGCCAACTTGGATGTGTAGCCATTCAAGAAGTAGTACTGCGCTTGCTCTGGCGTCAATTTGGAAAGTGGCGGTAGAACGCCAAAGGCATCCGCGGAAAGAAAGATGCAATTGGTTGGTTGCCCCGCAACACTTGGCATGACCGCGTTGGCAATGTGGCTCAGCGGATAGGTGGCGCGCGTATTTTCAGTGCGCTTGGTGCTGTCGTAATCAGGAACGCGCGTGACTGGATCAACGGTTGTATTTTCCAGCACGCTTCCAAAGCGAATCGCCTTGAAGATCTCAGGCTCTGTGGCCAAAGAAAGTTTGATGCACTTGGCGTAGCAGCCGCCTTCAATGTTGAACACGCCGCGGTCGCTCCAACCGTGCTCGTCATCACCAACCAAATTGCGGTTTGGATCGGCGCTGAGCGTTGTCTTGCCAGTGCCAGAAAGTCCAAAGAAAATAGCCACATTCTTGGCGTCATTGCGGTCCACATTGGCGGAGCAATGCATTGGAAAAACGCCGCGATCAGGCAAATCGTAATTCATGGCGTAGAAGATGCTCTTCTTCATTTCGCCGGCGTAGCGCGTGCCAATAATGACCACTTTCTTGCGCTCAAGGCTTTGAATAATGGCAACGCCACCAGTCACGCCGTACTTGGTTGGATCGGTCAACTTCATGGAGCCCGCGTTGATGATGGTCCAATCTTGCTGCCAGCCTGCAAGTTCATTTGACTCGGCGTTGATGAAAAGTGTTTTGGCAAAGAGCGAATGCCACGCCTCTTCAGTGAACACGCTGACTTTGCATCGATACTTGGTGTCGGCGCCGGCGTAACCGTCGAAGCGGAACAAATCGCGACGCTGACGCAAGTGGTCCATGGCCAGCGCCTCAAGCGCGTCAAAATTCTCAGGCGAAATGGCTTGATTCACTTTGCCCCAATCAATGTTGCCGTGAATGCCGGCGGTGTCTTCCAGAAATTTATCGTTGGGACTGCGGCCAGTTCGATCACCGGTATCGCAGGTAATGGCGCCGTTTGAAGCCAACACGCCTTCGCCACGCGCAAGCGCCAACTCAACCAATCTTGGCACTGGCAAATTCGCGTGAATGGCCGCGGTTCCAAAATCAAGTTTGCGATCGGTTGCGGTTGGCATGGTCAATGGCTCCTTTTGTACAAAGTCGAAACGGAGAACTCTACCACGAACCCAAAGAGGAAACCAAGTCGCAAATCATGCAAGAATTGCGCGCGTATTTGGCGCCCACTTCAATGGCGCGGCGTTTCAAGATTCACCCAATCCAACCGCACATTGCTCCCCATTGCTCAAGGATGAAAAAAAATAAATTCACTTTGCCCACGGCGCTCCAAATGCCGTAAAGTGCCTCGCTCATATGGCGGTCGTAGCTCAGTAGGTAGAGCATCGGGTTGTGATCCTGAGGGTCGCGGGTTCAAATCCCGTCGATCGCCCTTTATTGTGAAATGTGTCGCGCTTCAATTTGATCCCGTTTGGGAGAACCCGTCTAAATCGCGCGGGTTAATTGTGAGCATGTTGCAACGCGCCGGTAATGTGCGCGGCGCGCTGGTGGTGCTGCCAGAAATGGCCGAGAGTGGTTTCACCAACAATCCCGCTCTCGTGGTCGATGGAAAATCGGAATTGTTCGCGTGCGCGCAGTCCAAAAAATATGGCTGCTATTTGCAACATGGTTTCGCGCAGGCGCGCGGCGATTCATTTGTGAACATGGTCGCCATAGCTTGTCCGCAAGGAAACGTGATCGCGCGCTACGAAAAAACTTACTTGTTCTCGCCCACCAGCGAGCACGCTCATTATCAAGCGGGCGACAGCGTGACCGTGGCCCGGTTGGCGGACAATTCAAGCAAGTCTCTTTCCGTGGCGCCCATGATTTGCTACGACCTGCGCTTTCCAGAATTGTGGCGCCACGCGGCGCTTGCGGGCGCGGAGTTGTTCACGTTGTCCACGTGTTGGCCAGCGCCTAGGGCCGATCATCGCCGCGCTCTTTGCATTGCCCGCGCCATTGAAAATCAAGCCGTGGTGGTGGCGTGCAATCGAGTTGGCAACGAGCCAAACACCTCATATGCGGGCGAATCCTTGATTATTTCGCACACTGGCCAAGTGCTGGCGGTTGCCGGTGAGAAGTCAGAAATACTGACCGCCACAATTGATATGAAAGAAGTCCGCGCTTGGCGCGCCAAGTTTCCGGCGTTACGGGACACGCGCCGAGCGTTACTTGGACATTGCACCATAAAAAATTGCTAAGAATTCCGCATGTTTTATTGACTCGGCGACATTTGGGTTTAAACTGCAGTCATCGTGTGTGGATGTCTTTCATTTAAACTTTGTGTTTCAAAAGCATGAATCAAACTCAAAAAGTTGTAGTCCGAGTTGTCCCTCTACATGTTGATTTAGAAAATCAAATTCGTCGATGTTGCTTTGGTTCTACCGCCAAATCCATGCGTGAATTTGGCGTGACACCCAATGAAATCATTTTGCATTTGGAGAACGCGGGTCTTGCGGTTGCGTCGCGTCCAGAACGCGTGTTGGAAAATTTAGATAGCATTGTGCACGCGGTGGCTTGCATTCGCGGCGACTCGCGCGGTTGGATTGAGTTGGTCAATCAACATGGTTGGTGTTTGGAACGCGCGGCCATGGAAACATTCAGCGTTGATGGCGCCTTGTCGGCCCACCGCTTTTGGAGCGAACTTCGATTGGGAACAAATGGCGAGCGTGGCGGATGTCGCAATGATGGATGGCCGCTGCCCCGTTTGCAATGGTTCGCGGGTTTGCGCCCTTTGCGTCATTGGCTTGCGGACCGACTTTTTGGCGGACTTGAAGCCATCAGCGAATCAAAAATGCGCGCTCGACTTGACACACGGTCGAACCCTCATACGCTTGCCGATGTGATGTGAGGAAGTTGTTCTTCCATCGCAACGGCCGCTTAGCTCAGCCTGGTAGAGCATCGCATTGAAAATGCGGGTGTCCCCGGTTCAAATCCGGGAGCTGCCATTGTCGGAATTTTTTTTCTTCGTCCACCTCGCCACAGCTGGACGCATTCCGAGCGCAAAGCCATCCGAACCAAACTCTTGAATCAATCGATCACGCAGCGCCATTTCACTGACCAGCCCCACGCATGGCTGCATGCGCAGAACGCGGCGCACAAATCGCATGGCGCGCGGCGCGAATTGCGTCGTGGAAAGCAAATGCAATTCATCGCCCTTGATTTCAACGGGCACCATGGCAAATTGCCAGGCTTGACGACTTGTGACAACACCCTTGTTCGAAGCGCGATTATCCATGCTCATTTCTTCGGAGCGTTCTTCCTTCATCTTTACATGCAAAGCGTAAATTTCATAGACATTGCGTCTATCAGGGTGCGCGCCGCATGAGTGCACCCAAGGCGCAGCCGTTGCGGGAGCAACTCACGCGGCAAATTCAATTGACGCATGATTGGCAGTCATTTCGCGCGCTTTCCGGGGTGCTGGCACTGCTTGCGCGCGCCGGCGCGGCGCGTTTGCCGTCGGCCATGGCGGAGGCCTTGATCGCGCTTCGGCTTGTGCGCGCGGGTTTTTCCGTGGAAGCCGATGTGCCCAACCCCAACGGAAAAAGTTGCGACTTTCGCGCCACGCGCCGCGGCGAAAGCATATGCGTGCATGTAAAGCGCTTGCTGACAAGCGTGAACGACACGCCCGCCATTCCAGGTCGACTTCGATCGGCGATTGTGTGTCGGCGCAAAGTGCGCGCGGAACTATGGTGGTCGCCACACTTGGAACCATCTTCGTTGGCGCGCCTTGGCCGCTCATTCAACGCGTTTCTGCGCGAGGCCGCCATTGGTGAATCGCTCTCAGTGCGCGACGCGCCCAACATTGAAATTGGGCGCATTCGAATTCACCGACCCACCGCTCGCCAAATGGAATTGCGCGTGGAGCGCGTCGATCGCGTGCGAACGCTTGACCGCATTGAGCGCCTGACATTGCGCGCCTTTGAACAGTGCATGCCGCGCAGCGTGAATGTGATCGCGCTTGTGGGTGACCACGTAAATGACTGGGAACTGTTTGATGTGGCGTTGCACGGGACATTTGTCGAGCGTTGGGATCGCGTGCCCAATCAAGGCGAGCGCCGCGCCTACGGCCGCGCCGATGATGGTTTGTGGACGCGCCACCGCGCGCCGTGGTGCGAATTGGCGGTGTCGCTTACGGCGCATGTCAGCGACACCAACGCCCAACTTTCACAAGGCGTTTTGCTGACGCGCGAAGAGAATGCGCGCCTCGACGTCGCCATAAAGTTGGCGCGCCGCGGCTTGTTGCGCAGCCATCCACATTGAAAAGCCTTTGCAATGGCCCACAAGTTTCGCGCTGCCATCAACGCCTATGGCGCGCCGCGGCTTGTTGCGCAGCCATCCACATTGAAAAGCCTTTGCAATGGCCCACAAGTTTCGCGCTGCCATCAACTCTTACGCCACGGCAAATTTTCGCGAACAAACACACGCATCTACAAGTGTTCGCCCATCTCAGGATTCATTTGCCAAGCAATTCACCCTGAAAAATTAACGCTCATGCGGCGGCTTGCCGCGCGAGGGCTCGGCAACAATCGCGTCCCAACGATTCTTCACGTAGGCGGCCGCGGGAATGCCATCAATCTGAAATTGCGTTCCGCGCGCCAGCATTAAATCAATGTGCCGCCGCCCCGCTTCCACGGTCAATATCACCACGCCGTCGCCATAGTCGCGGTCAATCACGCGGCAACGCTTCTCCAGAAAATCAATCGTGCGCGCCTCCTTCAACGACAAGGTAATGGCCACGGTGCGCAACTCGCCGCGCATGGTGTCCATGACGCGCTGTCGCAACTCATCAAGACCGGTTCCCTCTTGCGCGCTCAGGACAAGCGCGTCTGGTTTTAAATCGCGCCACTCATCAAGCGCACGAACGCCTTTGGCCGCGATGCCGCGAATAGTGGCAAGGCGATCGCACTTGTTCAACAACAAAATGCGCGGCTGATTGGTGGCGCCAATGACCGTCAATGTCTTTTCAACCACCTCAAGTTGCTGCGGCGCGCGGCGATCGGACACGTCGATCAACAGCAACAACACGTGCGCGTGAATGGCGTCCTCGAGCGTGCTGCGAAAGCTGGCCACCAAATGATGCGGTAAATCACGGATAAAACCCACCGTATCGGAAAGCATGCAGGCGTTGCCGCCGCCCAAATTCCACTCCTCCACGCGCGTTCCAAGCGTGGCGAACAACTGGTCGTTGGCAAACGCGCCGCCGCGGGTGAGCGCGTTAAAAAGCGTGCTCTTTCCAGAATTGGTGTAGCCAACCAAGCCAACCGTGAAATGACTTTCGCGCCGGCTCGCCACTTCGCGCTCCTTGCGCCCGGCGATCTCAACCAACTCGCCGCGCAAGCGATCCAGCCGCTCCTTCACAATGCGACGATCGATTTCAATTTGCTGCTCGCCAGGTCCGCGCGTGCCAACGCCCATGGGCGCGCCGCCAGTGACTTGTCCCAAGTGTTGCCACATGGCGCGCAATCGTGGCGCGGTGTATTGCAACTGCGCAATCTCCACTTGCAACTGCGCTTGGCGCGTGGTGGCGCGGTTGGCGAAGATGTCCAAAATAAGTTCGCTGCGATCGATCACCTTGCAACCCAGCGCCTCCTCGAGTCCCTTTAATTGACTCGGCGAAAGATCGTTGTCAAAAATCACAACGCCCGCCTTGAGTTGCTTCACCATGAAGCCAAGCTCCTCCACTTTGCCCTTGCCTAAATATGTTGCGCCGCGCGGCTGCTTCATATTTTGCTCCAGTTCCCCCGCCACTTT
>SIAM01000005.1 GCA_009691785.1 Phycisphaerales bacterium | reverse complement strand
AGCCAGTTCCCATTATTGGGAGCAACTCAGAGATCACAGTCTCTGATTGTCATATCCTCCGTGAAAGCCAATTATAAGAATTGGTCAATTCAACAACTTTTTCTTCCTGAGCAATCGGGATGGCAAGGTTATGACAAATGATATGAATCCAACGAGTGAGAACTCGTTGGCCGTAGATTGTTGATACTACGGAGACCGGCCAAGTCGTTCTTCGGAACGCACTTGGTGGCCAGGTCATCTTCAAGTTTTGAAACAACGCGAGCTTGCTCGCTAGTAACAGAATTAAGTGAAGAGTTTGATCCTGGCTCAGATTGAACGCTGGCGGCATGGCTAAAACATGCAAGTCGAACGACTAGCAATAGAAGTGGCGAAAGGGCGAGGAATAGATTCCCACGTACCCCGAGGCCAGGGATACCTCAGAGAAATCTGAGACAATACCTGATGACATCGGAAACGATCAAAGGTTTACCACCTTGGGAGCGGGGAATCTCCTATCAGCTAGTTGGTGAGGTAACGGCTCACCAAGGCGAAGACGGGTAGCGGGTGTGAGAGCACGGCCCGCCGCATCGAGACTGAGACACTGCTCGGACTCCTACGGGAGGCTGCAGTAACGAATCTTCCGCAATGCACGAAAGTGTGACGGGGCAATGCCGCGTGTGGGATGAAGCCCTTCGGGGTGTAAACCACTGTCAGGGACTACCAACAACATGAGGAGTCCCAAAGGAAGAGCCGGCTAACTCTGTGCCAGCAGCCGCGGTAATACAGAGGGCTCGAGCGTTAATCGGAATCACTGGGCTTAAAGCGTGCGTAGGCGGATTTGAAGGCGCTTTGTGAAATCCCTCGGCTCAACCGAGGAACTGCTTGGCGAACCACAAATCTTGAGGCTGGTAGAGGTGGTCGGAACAATAGGTGGAGCGGTGAAATGCGTAGATATCTATTGGAACACCGAAGGTGAAGACAGGCCACTGGGCCAGTCCTGACGCTGAGGCACGAAAGCGTGGGTAGCAAACGGGATTAGATACCCCGGTAGTCCACGCCGTAAACGATGCGCACTTGGTCGAGGGGGTTGAACGCCTTCTCGGCCGTAGGAAAACTGATTAGTGCGCCGCCTGGGGAGTACGGTCGCAAGATTAAAACTCAAAGGAATTGACGGGGGCTCACACAAGCGGTGGAGCATGTGGCTTAATTCGAAGCAACGCGAAGAACCTTATCCTAGGCTTGACATGCACGGATTAGCTTCCTGAAAGGGAAGTAACACTCGCAAGAGTGGAACGTGCACAGGTGCTGCATGGCTGTCGTCAGCTCGTGCTGTGAAGTGTCGGGTTAAGTCCCTCAACGAGCGCAACCCCTGTCACTAGTTGCAAACAGGTAATGCTGTGGACTCTAGTGAGACTGCCGGTGTCAAACCGGAGGAAGGTGGGGATGACGTCAAGTCCTCATGGCCCTTATGCCTAGGGCTGCACACGTGCTACAATGGCACCGACAGAACGATCCGAGACCGCAAGGTGGAGGAAATCGCTCAAAAGGTGCCCCAGTTCGGATTGGAGGCTGCAACTCGCCTCCATGAAGTTGGAATCGCTAGTAATCGCGGATCAGCTACGCCGCGGTGAATATGTTCCTGAGCCTTGTACACACCGCCCGTCAAGTCATGGAAGCCGGTAGCGCCCGAAGTCGCCTCATTTCAGGGGTGCCCACGGCGAGGCTGGTGACTGGGACTAAGTCGTAACAAGGTAGCCGTAGGGGAACCTGCGGCTGGATCACCTCCTTTCTATAGGATTTTTATAGACGTCTGTCTGAGAGTGATCTCAGCTGACGCGATCCGTTCACACATTTCTCGCCCGTCAAAGTGGGGCAACCCATGGCGACGGATATCTCTAAGGCAACTTAGAACCAAGGCGTCCAAACGTTCATTTCAAAAGAAATTCATCCGGTATTCAGCAATGAATATCGGATGTTTGAACGCCCCGATCAAAAGTCGGGGTGTTCTTTTTTTATTTTTCAGCGCGGTTTGCGCACGCGATGCGTGGGGTGCTTGCGTGAGTTTGCGCATTTTGTATTTGCAATGCGCGGGGTGCTTGCATAAGTTCGAGCATGTTGCATGCGCGCTGCGGGAGGCGAGTGGGCGCGAAACTTTATTTGAAATTGTGCGGCCCCAGGCGATCCAAATTGTATTTATGAATTTGTTGTACAACTTGTTTGTGAGCGAAAGCTTGAATGAATCTTTGCCAGCGCAAACGGCCGTGCGCGCGATGCCGTGGCTTGCGGTCACGGTTGCCGCGCTTGGCTACTTCGTGGACTTGTATGACTTGGTCATCTTCAGCGTGGTGCGCGTTGCTAGTTTGGGTCCAGGTGGTTTGGGATTGCTACCGGCGGATCCCAGCACTTCAATCACAGGCTGGGAGCGCATTGCACATTTATTTCAAGTGACCTTTGGATTTGCAACCGGGGACATCACTAGCGCTGGGGTAGCTATTTTCAATGCGCAACTTGTGGGCATGGTGCTAGGGGGATTCGCCTGGGGAATGTTGGGCGATCGCCGCGGCCGCTTGACGACATTGTTTGGTTCGATTGCGCTGTATTCCACGGCGAATCTGTTGACGGGATTTGTCGACAGCGTTCCCATGTACGCGGCGCTTCGATTTGTGGCGGGATTTGGCTTGGCTGGCGAACTGGGAGCGGGCGTGACTTTGGTGAGTGAATTGCTTGGAAAAAAACATCGGGGCTGGGGCACCATGATCATCGCATTCGCGGGAATGTTTGGTCCGATTGTGGCGAGCGTGGTTGGGGCGAATTTTGCGTGGCGTCACGCGTACATCATTGGTAGCGTGATGGGCTTCGCGCTTTTGGCGTTGCGTTTGGGCGTGGCGGAGAGCGGGATTTATTCGCGCACGGCGCTGCGAAACAAGAAACGCGGCGACCCACGCATGTTGTTCTTTCCATGGAACCGATTGAAGCGCTTTGCGTGCGTGGTGCTATTAGGCACGCCCATTTGGTTTGTTGGCGGAATTATTTTTGTGTTCGCGCCTGAGCTGGCGCGGGGACTTGGACTAAGTGAACCGGTACGGCCACCCACGGTGATCATGTGCGGATACGCCGGCGCCGCGATTGGTGATTTGATCAGCAGCGCGTTGAGTCAATGGTTGCAAAGCCGCAGAGCCGCGGTGTCGATTTTTATA
Source organism: Phycisphaerales bacterium (assembly GCA_009691785.1). GTDB lineage: Bacteria > Planctomycetota > Phycisphaerae > Phycisphaerales > SM1A02 > SYAC01. The sequence goes on along the minus strand of SIAM01000005.1, from coordinate 66,371 downwards.
ATTGTGCTGGCAATTGCAATCGCTGGGCTTTTGATTTTTGGCGGTCGCAGCGCATTCGCATTTTATGCATGGACATTCGCCGCGGGAATCGCCACGGGATATTGGGCGGTGTTTGTCACCATCGCGGGCGAATCGTTTGGCACAAACTTGCGCGCAACGGCCGCCACCACCGCGCCCAACCTTGTGCGCGGCGCGGCCGTGATCATGGTGACGGCTTGGGAATTATTAACGCCCGGAGCCGGCATGATTGGCGCGGCGGCGGTGGTGGCGTGCGTGGTTGTTGCGCTTGGGTTGATCGCGGTTTGGCGGCTTCCAGAGCCATTTGCGCATGATTTGGATTTTGAGGAAGTGTGATGTTTTTGCATTTATACCCACGCCAATTATCCGCCCGTGAATGACTTGGTCTTGGGGCGCAGAACCGAACGCCGTAAGTGATTTGAAATGCGGATGTGTATTTCAAATGAATCGCATTTGAATTGCATTTGAGAAATTCATTTATGTGCATTGCCAAGCAATGTGGTCGATACTGTTGGCATGAATTCAGGCTCTCCACTGCCTTCACAAAAGCCGCATGCTTCCCATGCCAATCGTCGCACGTATTATGAGCAAGCGATCAATCCAAGACGGTGGCTGCGCAACCGTTGCTTGCCAATGTTTATCACTTTGGTGGCGATGCTTTCTTTTTTTCCTTACTTAGTCAACACGGATACGCATGTCCGTTTGTTTGGGTTTGCCCTATTCGCGCTTCTTCCAGCGGTTGGAGTTATTTCTTTGGGGGGCAAATATGGGATTTTTTTCTCCGTTGTGGCGCTGGGTATTTTTACTGTTGGCTCGTTTGTGACCGAACACAGAGATATGACCACGGCGTTGATTGGCTGGCACGGAATATTCGTCATGGTTTACTACAGTTATTGCACGATTATCATTGCTCACGCGGTGTTTCGGAAGGAGGCCATACAGCCTGATCGAATCTATGGCGGCATTTCGGTATACCTATTGATTGGGTTTGTCTTTGGAGTGATTCACCACCGAATTAACGAAGTCACTCCTGGTTCCTATCAATTAACCACCCCGGGCGTAGTGGCATCGAATTGTTTGATGTGGCATGACTTTCTTTACTTTAGTTTTTCAACGCTCACTACCAGTGGGTTTGGAGATATCATTGCAGCATCGCCCCGTGCGCGCAGCACGACGATTATGGAGGCGGTCATTGGCGTGCTGTACCCAGCCATTCTGATTGCGAAGCTTGTGAATTGGCCCGTGCCCACTTCGCAAGAGAATTCAAAATGAAAACGAATGATGCGCTGCGAAAACCAGATTGAGAGTGATCCGATTTGTAATTAGTCGTTGAAGCCTTGGACGCCACTGCCGCCGCTACCGTAGGTCAACATGCCCATGCCGTTGTTGAGATAAGGATTCCACGTTGTCGACACTCCACTGCTGCCCGCGCGAATGTTTGGATTGTTGACATACATGTTGCCAGCATTCACCATGGGCGCTGGATTTCCTGGACCGTATGCGCGATCCATCGTTGAGTGGCTCGTGCTTGGCACCGTGGACGGATCAATGTAGGTTGTTTGCGCGTAGCCGACGTTTGCGGTTCCAATCGGATTGCCACCGCTGTCATAGTAATAGTGATAATGGACATGATTTAATGTGTTATTTTGCAGCGCCCCAGAATTTACAATGCCGCCTGGATTGTTGTAGCCCACTCCCGCGAGTGCTCTGGTTTCAGTTTCGTTGGTCGGCACCGCATTTTGATTATTTAAAAACTGGCTATTGGGAATAGATCGGTCAGTATTTGGCGGATTGCTGCCAACTTGCCTATTTGCTGGTTGCTGCGCTGGCGCAATGCGAACTGGCGCGTTTGGATTTTGATTTGCAACGGCTGGCCCAGAGGGTGCGTACACCGGCGCGGCGGCGGGCTTGGCCGGAGTGGTTGGCGGTTGCGTGTTGGGCGTGGTTTGCGCCATCACGGCAAGTGTGGTGAATCCAAAGAAAAGCATTGAAGTAACAATGGCTTTGTGAAACGAGTATGTGAATGGTGTATTCATAATGATTCCTTTGCTGTCTAGATGGTAGTCGACGCAGTGAGTGCTGATGCGCGTGAGTCACAAAAAAGATTGAAGATGCATTGATTGAAATTGTCTTTGGCGTAATCCATCATCGCATCAAATGAATCTTCCAATGCAAATTCGGGAGCAACCGAACCTAATTCAGGTTGAAATCGGCATTGATATTTAATCGTTGAATCCTTCAATGCCGCTGCGGGCGCCATAGGTGAGCATGCCGGATCCATCACCCATGTATGGATTCCAAGTGGTTGTAATCCCCGCACCACCACCGTTACCCACGCGTGAATTGGGATTCCAGTTGTTGTTTTGGTAGGTGTACATACCACCATAATCATTGGTAATTGCGTAGTTGTACATACTATTTTCACCTGAGGATGTGCTCTGCATGTTCATAGCCGCGGCGGATTGATTGAGCTGGGTCGGATTTTCGTATGTTGTTTGCGCGTATCCAGCTGGAGCATTTTGAATCGGTTGACCGGCACTGTCATAGTGATAGTGATAATGCACTTGGTTTACCGCAGCGCTTTGCATCGCGTCGGAATTTACAATTCCGCTAGGAGTGTTGTAGCCCACGCCCGCAGGAGTTCCATTTCCAGTTTGGCTTGTCGAAACCGCATTTTGACTCTGCATAAATTGACTGTTGGGAATAGATTGATTGGTGTTGATTGGATTATTGCCAACTTGCCCATTGGCTGGTTCTGGCGTTGGAGCAATGCGAACTGGCGCAGATGGATTTTGATTTGCAACGGCGGGTGGGGAGGGGATTTGTGCCGGCGCGGAAGTGGGAGAGGCAGTTGGTTTGGCCGCAGTGGTTGGCGGTTGCGTGTTGGGCGTGGTTTGCGCCATCACGGCCAGCGTTGTGAATCCAAAGACAAAAATAGAAGTGACAATGGTTTTGTGAAACATGTGTTTAAATGTTGTGTTCATGTTGATTCCTTTGCTGAGTAGATGGTAGCCGCCGTGGTGTGTACGAATGCGCGTGAGTCACAACATAGATACAGGATGAAAAAAAATGAGTTCAACGCTACTCTAAAGTCCTCAAACCTTACAAGGAATTTATCCATGCCCATTGCCGCAGCATCCATCGCATCTACAACATTCGCCGGAACTCCTGGCGATGTGCCAATGATTGACGCGCTTGCCATTAACACCATTCGCACGCTTTCCATGGACGCGGTTCAAGCCGCAAACAGCGGTCACCCCGGCACGCCCATGGCATTGGCGCCAGTTGGGTACGCACTGTGGCAAAATGTTTTAAAGTTTGATCCCGCGGATCCGCTGTGGCCCAATCGCGATCGCTTTGTGTTAAGCAACGGCCACGCATGCATGTTGATTTACAGCTTGCTGCATTTGTCGCGCACGCAAGAAGTGGACAAGAACGGAAAATTGACGGGTAAACCCGCGGTTCCGATTGATGCCATCAAGGCGTTTCGACAATTGGACAGTTTGTGTCCAGGACATCCTGAGCATGGTTGGACAAGTGGTTTGGAAACAACAACGGGTCCGCTTGGGCAAGGTTTGGCCAATTCAGTTGGCATGGCTATGGCGGAAAAATGGTTGGCCGCCACATTCAATCGACCTGGCTTTGATATTTTTAATTTCCGCACCTTCGCAATTTGCGGCGACGGCTGCATGATGGAAGGCCTGAGTGGCGAGGCCGGAAGTATCGCGGGCCATTTGCAATTGGACAATTTGGTTTGGATTTACGACAACAATCACATCACCATAGAAGGCAAGACGGATCTTGCGTACAGCGATGATCCAAGCACACGCTATTTAGGATATGGATGGAATGTGCTGCGAGTTGGCGACGCCAATGACGTGGACGCGATTGTGCGCACGCTTGGCGTGGCCGCCGAGACCAAGGGGCGACCAACGTTGATCGTTGTTGATAGCCATATTGGTTTTGGCAGCGAGCGACAAGACACCTGCGCCGCGCACGGCGAGCCGCTGGGCGAGGATTTAATTCGCAAGGCGAAGAAGTTGTACGGCTGGCCTGAGGACGCCAAGTTTTTGGTGCCAGACGGCGTGATGCAGCGCTTTAGCGACGGCGTGGGCAAGCATGGAAAGGACGCGAATGCCGCGTGGAAGACCATGTTTGCCAATTACACCAAGCAATTTCCAGAGTTGGCCGCGCAGTTGCAGCAGATGTGGAAACATGAATTGCCTACGGGTTGGGATTCGGAAATTCCAGTATTTCCAGCGGACGCGAAAGGCATGGCCAGCCGAATTTCTGGCGGAAAAGTTTTGAACGCCATCGCCAAGAAAGTTCCGTGGATGATTGGCGGCTCCGCGGATTTAACACCAAGCACCAAGACCGGCATTGATGGCAACGTCGGAAGTTTTCAACCTGGAAGTTACGGCGGACGCAATTTGCATTTTGGAATTCGCGAGCACGCCATGGGCGCCATTTGCAACGGCCTTGCGTTAAGTGGTCTGCGACCATTCGGCAGCGGCTTCATGATCTTCACTGATTACATGCGCGGATCAATGCGCTTGAGCGCGTTCATGGACATGCCGGTGACCTATGTCTTTACGCATGATTCAATTGGCGTTGGCGAAGATGGTCCAACGCATCAACCGATTGAGCAATTGCCTGGTTTGCGAGCGGTGCCTGGATTGCTTGTGTTCCGTCCGGCGGATGCGAATGAAACCGCCGAGTGTTGGCGCGCGGCCATGAGCCACGGCCACGCCACAAGCTTGTTGTCGTTAACGCGCCAAGATTTGCCAACGCTTGATCGCACCGTGTATGGCAAGGCCAGCGGTTGCGCCAAGGGCGCGTATGTGGTGAGCGACGCCAAGGGTGGCGACGCGCAGGCCATTTTAATTGGCACAGGAAGCGAAGTGAATTTGTGCTTGCAGACGCAGGATTTGCTGGCAAAAGAAGGCGTTCGCACGCGCGTGGTGAGCATGCCGTGTTGGCAATTGTTTGAGAAGCAAGATCAGGCGTACAGGGATTCCGTGTTGCCGCCAAAGATGCGCGTGCGCGTTGCGGTGGAAATGGCAAGCCCGCTTGGTTGGGAGCGTTGGGTTGGTCTTGATGGCGCGGTGGTTGGAATGAATTCGTTTGGAGCCAGCGCGCCGTTGAAGCACTTGCTGAAGAAATTTGGTTTTGAACCTGAACCTGTGGCCGCTGTTGTGCGCGCCACCATCGCCAAAAATGCGGCGGGAGCGGCGCGATGAATATTGTGATGGCATCCGACCACGCGGGCTTTGAGTTGAAGGAGTCGCTGAAGAAATTGGTGGCTTCGCTGGGACACACCGTGAATGATGTTGGCGCGCACGCCTACGATGGCGAGGATGATTACCCCGACTTTGCGTTGGCATTGAGCAAGGTGATTTTGGCGGGCAAGGCTGATCGCGGAATTTTATTGTGCGGCTCTGGTATTGGCGCCAGCGTGGCTGCCAACAAGATCAAGGGCATTCGCGCGGGCAACTGCGAGGATTATTATTCCGCGCATCAAGGCGTGGAACACGATGCCATGAATGTGCTGGTGCTGGGCGGACGCATTGTTGGCGCGGCGCTGGCCGAGGACATGGTGCGCGGATATTTGGCGGCCAATTTCAGCGGCGAGCCGCGGCACATGCGCCGATTAAATAAAGTGAAAGCCATTGAACAGGGCACGCTTTCGTAGACGTAAATCAATAGAAATTCACAAGCGAACCGAGCGTGTCGTGGTCATACATGGGCGCAAATAAAGCGTTCATTAGGGGGCCAGTACCGTGCCTGTGAATTTTATAAGCGCAATTTGTATGGGCACAAGCGCCTATCTTTGATTAGCATGGTTGTGCGGCATTTGTCGGCTTTATTTGTCAACTACCTAGGAGATTTAGATGCAGGTTCTTTCAAAGCGTTTGGTTGGAATGTTCTTGGCACTGTGCGCTTGTTCATGTCTGGCGCTTGCCAATGAGCAAGGTGGAACTGTGGCACCGCCGGGTGATGTTGATTACTCGCAACTTCCACCAGATCCAAAGACGCTTGAAGTGGAGCTTGGAACTTTTAAATTGGACGCCGCCGCGGCCATGAAGACCGCGGTTGAGGCCACGGGTGGCAAAGTCATGTCGCTGCGCATTGTGAAGAGCAAGGACAAGGTTGATTACGAAATTCTTTGCTTTCAAAATGGTTTGCCAGTGCGCGTGTTGATTGACGCCAAGACTGGTGAAATGCGCATTCCAAAATTGGACGCTATTGCTGCGGTCGTTGCTGCATCGGAAAAAGTGCCGGGCAAGGTTGGCAACGTGGACAGCGATTTGCTTGCCGATCCACCAACATGGAAAGTGTCCGTGTTCGCTGGTGGCAAGAGCCATCTTGTCAGTGTGAACGCAGTTGATGGAACAATTGTCTCCGATCAAGTTGCCGCGCAGTTGCCTGGTGATGCCACAGACGCGCCAATGCAGGGTGAATTTGGCGGCGTGCAATGGATTGTGCTTCAAGAAGGAACAGGCGCCACGCCAAAGGGAACTGATTCCATGGTGAAGGTGAACTACAGCGGCTACTTGGTGGACGGCAAGAAATTTGACAGCAGCATTGAGCGCGGAAAGCCAATTGAATTTCGCTTGGACCGTGTGATTAAGGGTTGGACCCAAGGCGTGCAGCCGATGAAAATTGGCGAGAAGCGCAAGTTAATTATTCCATGGAGTTTGGCCTACGGCGAGCAAGGTCGTCCGCCAGTGATTCCGCCAAAGGCCACGCTGGTATTCGATGTTGAGTTGGTTGACGCCGACATGGCGCCACCAGCGCCGAAAACTCCAATGCCAACTGCCACACCAACTGCCACACCAACTGCCACACCAACTGCCATACCAACTGCCACACCCGTCGGTGGAGCAACTCCGCCACCAAACGGCGGTGGTTAAACACATGTCTCTTTGCTCGCAAATATTTGTTGGTGCAGCGTTGCTTTGTGCTGGCGCCTGTGGAAGAACTCCCGATTCTCAACCAATCGTTGTTCCCAAAGCGGTGGGTCATCGTGAGAGCACCTACGGCAAAGCCATGGATCAGGCCGAGGATTTGAAAGTGAAAGTGGCGGACTACAACGCAAGTATTGAGCAGACCATTGAGCAGGGCACCAATGCGGAGCCGACGCCCAAGAAAGTTCCGCAGACGCAACCGACCGCGCCAAAGCAGTGACCCGGCGGTTTACGCCAGCCGATTTGGATTTAGGCCTTCCAGTTCTTTGGCCACAAAGATTCCATCCTTGCGGATCACTTCGCCATCAAATGAAATTGTTCCGCCACCGTATTCGGGACGCTGAATGCACACTAAATCCCAGTGAATGTCGCTCTTATTGCCGTTGTCGGTTTCCTCGTAGCAACGGCCTGGAGTGAAGTGGAAACTGCCGGCGATTTTCTCGTCGAACAGAATGTCTTTCATGGGCTCGAGAATGTGCGGATTGAAACCAATGGCGAATTCGCCAACATAGCGCGCGCCTTCGTCGGTGTTGAAGATGCTTTCAAGCAACGCCTTGTCGCCAGAGGCGCAGTCGGTCTTGACAATCTTGCCATTGGAAAATTCAAGGCGAATGCTTTCAAAACTATTTCCGTTGTGCAGCGTTGGGGTGTTGTATTGCAGCACGCCCTCAATGCTGTCACGCACAGGCGCGGTGAAGACCTCGCCGTCTGGAATGTTGCGGTCGCCGCAGCAGGGGACAACGCCAATTCCCTTGATACTGAAACGCAAATCAGTGGCGCCTGGACCCTTGATGTGAACCTTGTCGGTGCGTTGCATGCGCTGCACCAACGGCGTGGCGGCGCGGTCCATGGCGGCGTAATCCAGCGTGCACACGCGGAAATAAAAGTCCTCAAAGTCCTGCGTGCTGCTTTGCGCAAGTTGCGCCATGCTTGCAGTTGGCCAGCGCAGAACGCACCAACGCGTGTGGTTGACACGTTGCTCAAAGTGCACGGGCTTGGCGTACAGGCGGCCAAGTGATTTCATTTGCGCGTCGGGTATGCCGCGCATTTCGCTGGCATTGTCAGCGCCGCGCACGCCAATGTAGCACTGCATTTTCTTCATACGTTCAAGGTCATACTCGCCCCACACGCGCAACGCATCGTCCGCGCCTTGATTCAAAGCGCGCATGATTTGATTGCGGCGCACGGAAACATGCGCGTGGCCTTTGGCAACGTTCGCGGCGTCGCAAAGCGCGACCGCGATCTCGTCGGGGCAATCGAATGTTTCAATAAGAACATGCTCGCCCGCGGCAAGTTTGACGGAGTGGTGAATGAGAAGATCAGCCAGACGACGAATGCGTGGATCGGTCAACATGAGCACAAATGTAGCCGCAGATTGAGCCAGCGCGAATGGGATTGCTGCAACTTAAGACATGAGCAACAGCAGAAGTGCCAGATCGCCGGAATCGGTCGAACCCGAGCCGTTAAGGTCGGTTATGCCAGCATCGCTGTACCAAAGCAGCATGTATGCAATATCACCGCTGTCGATGAATCCGCTGCCATCGAAGTCGCCGTACACGAGTTCAACATAGCCGGTGGATTCGATCACCGCATGTGGCGTGAACTCGGTCAGTTTGCGCACGGTTACAAACTTTTGCGTTCCTTGGTCCTCCAACGTGCGCAAGCCAATCACGCTGCCGCTAGTTGAGATTTGTGTTTGATTGCCAATAGAAAGACCGCCGGACGGAGCGAATGTGAGTTCAATCACATCGACGGAATCATTCACGTCATCAGTTGAAGCCACGGCCAAACTGAATCCACCATTGCGCTTGATAAGCGTGATGGCTTTGCCTTGCACGGGTCGGCCAACGGAAATTCCTATTGGTTGCGACATAGTGAACACGGGGCTTGTGGGAGAGATAGAGCCTTTCAAGAAGCATGCAACAGGACGTGTTGAACCGGGAATATTGGATGGAATGGAATTGCACGAGGCGAAAATATCTTGCACCCCGTCGTCATCAATATCGGCAGTTACGAGAGCTATAGGAACAAAGTCGAGGAATTGATCCGGTTGTGGTACGTCCGCCGTCTGCGTTATTTTTACAACCGTAATGAAGCCGGGGGGGCTGGGTTCGTGAGTAAAACTTTCTGCACTGGTGCTGCCAGCTGCGGTGACATCGCTTAGATCATCATGATCAATGTCGCTGCTGTGAACCGTGCGGGGAACGCCGATAAGTGGTGTAGTTGTAGTTTGGGACCCAGGGGAACCCGAAACTGTATTTAAATTTCCAGTTTTGGGTAGCGAAAAATTGAGGCCGCTTCCTGTAATTTTTGTGCCAAAAGCGACCTTGCCTGATAAGGGGAACTGAGGTCTTGGCGGCAGCACGCACACGCAGGTTGGAAGTTCGCCCTCCGCAATCTGAAGTCTCCAAAGCTCGTCGCCATTTGCGTCATACAGCGTGACAAAGCCCACGTCATCGGAAATTGACGTGATGGCGATTTCAGGATTGGAGTCACCAGTCACATTGCCGGCAGCAATGGCATTTGGTGTTTCGTTTTGAGGCAGCTCAAAAGTGCTCAGTAGCGCGAAGGTTCCGTCGCCCATGTCCTTCATGATTTGCACGGAATTGTTGTCGCCAACAATCAGGTTCACCATATCGTCGCTTCCATCATCGTTGAAGTCGGCGCTGGATGAAGCAAATGGAACGACGGCGAGATCTGTGGTGTTGGCTGGTGCGGGCTCCACGATTGGCACGCGCACGCATTGCACTTGCAGTTTGTTCGACGAAAGAATTTGCTCGAAGATCAAGCCGTTTTGCAAGCCTTCACCGTTTTGGCCAAGCCAACGAACGGCAGAGAACTTGTGGTTGTTGGGATCGAATGAGCCGTTGTATTGTGGATTCAAAGAGATCAACGTATAGATGTTGCCTTCCGCGGGAATGGATCCATCTGTGCTACTGATAAAGAGCGGACCACCAATGCTGGCGAGTCCATCGAGTTGCAGCATGATAAGCCCAGGGTCGTCGCATGATGTAGAGCATGTTGAATCGTTGAAATTGTTGCCAAACATATTCATAAAAGCGAAGGCGCTACTGCTGGTGCCGGCGCCATAATTAAATGATTCTCCTTGCACAGTTATTTTGGAGCGGCCGTGGTATGGGTTGGCGAAAGTGTGCAGATCAAGTTGGCCGCCGAAAGCAACAGAGCCATTGAAGGTGAGATTGCCCCACGCATCAAGCCATGAACCAGATTGGAACACGGCGCCGCCATACGCGGTGATCGAGTTTTGCGCATAGTCGTTATCGCCAGCCATAATGCTGCCAAGTGATAACGAAATGCCGTCCCCAAAAGTGAGACCACCCTGGAAGTCACTAATGGAACTATTAAGCAGTTCAATGTGACGTGAGCCACCAGTTGCGTCACCTTTGGAGATGGCTGCTGTGTTTAGGATTGAATTATTCAGCTTGACATCGATTTGACTTGATCCAATGGTGGCAAGTTCTGTTGAGTTTGAATAAAGTTGTGTGCCGTTGATATTCCATGTGGCGTGATCGGATTCAAAGCGCAGGGGAAAGTCGCCGGTCGGGGCGGTATAAATAAATCCGTCATTGATGTTGACGCTGTACGGCATACAACTTGGACATTTGGGCAACGCGTACAAACCCGGGCCTGGATAGAATTGCATTTGACCGCGGTGCACCGTGAGGCTGTGGTCATCTAAATTGAGCGATAGGCCTGGAATTTGCTCGCTGGAGTTCGTGCTGAGCTCCAAGGTCTTCACTGCGTTGTCGCAATCAAATGTGATTTGTGGATTGCCAGTAATTGTGGCGTCCGTGTTATAGCCAGGAATACCAGCGCTCCAGTTGGTTGAATTTTCAAATGTGCTGGTGATTGTTGGACTTGGATAGAGCCACTGAGCTGTGGATGGTCCAGGTTCGTTAGCGTTGGGTGTTCCATTGCCATCGACGTCGCAGGGATCAATGATTGCAACCCCAACGGCCAAAGTGTGGTTTGCACCAGCACCGATGGCGGTAATGCCGCTATTGGCAGAAGCAGGAATGTCGCATTGACCGAAGTAGTTGTAACCCCAAGCCAGAACGCTGCCACCTTTGAGAGCGATGGTGTGGTATTCACCGCCCGCGATAGCAGTAACGCCGCTAGTCGCTTCAGAAGGAATGTTGCATACACCGTCGCCGTTGTAACCCCAAACCAGAACGGCGCCATTTTTCAGAGCCATGGTGTGGTATTCACCGCCCGCGATAGCAGTAACGCCTGATAAAGTGACGCCATCGATTTGTACAAAGGCACCATCTGTTGTGGAATTGATTGCATTTCCGAAGGAGTCGGTTCCTAGGCATTGACCGTAGTAGTTGGCACCCCAAGCCAGAACGGCGCCATCTTTGAGAGCAATGGTGTGGTTGCCACCGCTCGCGATAGCAGAAACGCCGCTATTAGCAGAAGCAGGAACTGTGCATTGACCCTCGTAGTTGCGCCCCCAAGCCAGAACGCTGCCATCTTGGAGAGCGATGGTGTGGTGGTCACCGCCCGCAATAGCGGTAACGCCAGATTGTGCAGCAGCAGGAATGGTGCATTGATCGTGGTAGTTGTAACCCCAAGCCAGAACGGCGCCACCTTTGAGAGCGATGGTGTGGTTGGAACCGCCCGCGATAGCAGAAACGCCTGATAAAGTGACGCCACCGATTTGTACAAAGGCACCATCTGCTGTGGAATTGATTGCATTTCCGGAGGAGTCGGTTCCTAGGCATTGACCGTAGTAGTTGTAACCCCAAGCCAGAACGGCGCCATCTTTCAGAGCCATGGTGTGGTTGCCACCGCCCGCGATAGCAGAAACGCCGCTAGCAGCAGAAGCAGGAATGGTGCATTGACTGTTGCTGTTGTAACCCCAAGCCAGAACGGTGTCAGCTAGCGAGTTGGAAGTCAGGGCACATAGAGTGATAACAATAACGATCGGAAAACAGATTGCATACTTCATTTTAATAACCTCGTAAACAAGAATTATGGACTTAGCAAAATTACACCAAGGATTGATTAGTACAAATTATTTTTAACAATTTATTGAAAATTGTTGCCGATAACTCATTTCAATATAGGCAGTTAGGTGCGTGAGTCTGAGAGTTCCGATAGTTTAGACGCCAATATGCTTAGTCGGTAATTGCGCGGCCACTTGCCCAAACTGGTCAATGGCGTGCTGGATGTGGGCGGTGGTGACATCAAGGTGCGTAACGGCGCGAAGGCGGGTGGGATCAAGCGGCAAGGTGCGAACGCCGCGTTGCTCTAGGGCTTGGGCAAATTGCGCGGCGGTGCCTAGGGCTGGGTCAATGTGAATGAACACCATGTTGGATGGAATTGTGTTGGGTTGCGCATGCGGACGCAAGCCCGCGATGGTGCTGACGCCTTGGGCAAGTTGGCGCGCGTGTGTGTGGTCTTGCGCCAAGCGTTTGATGTTGTTGTCTAGCGCGTACAGCGCGGCGCCAGCAAGCAAGCCGCTTTGACGCATGCCGCCGCCAAACATTTTTCGCAAGCGACGCGCGCGTTCAATTGTTTTTGTGGAGCCACACAGCGCGCTGCCCGCGGGGCAACCAAGTCCTTTGGAGAAACACACGCTGATGGTGTCGGCGTGTTGCGTGAAGTCAAGCGGTTGGTAGTTGCCAGCCACGCATGCGTTCCACAAGCGCGCGCCGTCCACATGCACAATCAGTCCGTCGGCGCGGGCTTGCGCGCTGACAGCTTTGAACGCGTCAACGCTCCAGAATGTTCCGCCGCCACGGTTGTGCGTGTTCTCCACCACCAACATGCGCGAGCGCGGAGCGTGAATGGTGTTGGGCCGGCGCGCGGCTGAAACATCGGCGGGCGTGAACATTCCGTCATCGCCATGCAGCGGCTGAATCATGCAGCCGGAAAGCGCGGCGGGCGCGCCGGTTTCATAATGAATAATGTGGCTGTCATGGTGCGCGATAATTTCGTCGCCGCTTTCGCATTGCGACTTGATGGCAAGTTGATTGGCCATGGTGCCGCTGGGCGTGAAGACCGCGGCTTCTTTTCCAAGCATGCGCGCCACGCGCTCCTCTAGTTTTTGCACAGTGGGTTCGTCGCCAAGAACGTCGTCACCAAGCGGCGCGGCGCGCATGGCGTGCCACATGGCCTCGGTGGGTTGCGTGACGGTGTCGGAGCGAAGGTCGGCGATAAGTTGTTGGGCGTTGGAGTTCACGCGCACACTTTACGAGAGGAAGTCGATCGCCGCGAGGAGCCAGGCAATTTAAAATGGAAGCATTGCGAGCGTGTTTGGAAATATTTAAAACATGCTTGATATTTGAAATCTTGTTTCCAGTTTGTCGCATGGGATTTCCGCGTTGGGGTGATCCCAAAATGAAGAAGTGTGTTTCAACTTTGCTTTTGACTTGGTCTACGGCGCTTTCGCCATTTCGCCATCAATGACTGGCGTAAGCGTGATGCCGCCCGCGTTCTCCACTTGCAATTCGTAAGTCTGGCCAGTGGAGACGGGCTTGTACACGGCCTCGCCTTGCGCCACGCGCACATGTTCGCGCACGGCGGAGTCGGGTTGAGTGGCGAGTGACCAAAAATGTTTCCAAATGGCTTGCTCAAATTTTTGCGCGTCGCCCGCGGCGTAGCCATCGGGAATACCGCCGGGCGTGTCAATGGGGAATCCATCTTTGGGATTCATGGAGTCGGAATACATGCGGCGCAGTAGAACCAGCGAGTGGCCGCGCAGAAGGTCGCCGCCAACAACATTGTCTTGCGGAAAGCGAACGGTCCATGCATCCACAAAAAGTGTCGCGCCTGGAATGGTGTAGGTGCGCTTGCCAATTTCGCGTCCTTGCTCGTTGAGCTCGATGAAGTTCACGGATGTCGAAATGGAACTTGGATCCAGTTTGGAAATGTCACTGGCGGTGAGCGGTTTTTTTTCTGGATCGTTGGTGAGAAATTGCGATTGAATATGGATGCGCGCCAGGCGGCGAGTTTTTCCCAGGCGCTCCGCCATGACCAGGCGAAGTTCTTTTTGTTTTTCAATCTCAACTTCCAGGCGCGCCACTTCGCGTTGCAATTGAATGGTGCGCGTGATGGACAGAGCCAGCCAACCGCCGCCCACAAGAAGGGCCAGCGCCACGCTGAGAGTCAAGATGCGAATGATGCTGCGCATAAATGGAAACATCGGCAAAATGATGGTTTGAGCCGTAAAAGTTGTTGGAATTGCGCGCGGTGCGAGCGGGTTGCATACTTGCGGGCGCAATGAAAAGGGTTACGCTTTGTCGCTGTGGCGCAAGACTTTCAGAATGGATACATGCAAGTAAGCCAAGCGGTGAATGCCGCTTTGTTGGGCGATTCCGTTGCGGGCGCGTGGGCCGGCAGCATGACGGGGCAGGCGGGCGTGTTGGTTTCCGCCGGACCAAGTTTGTCCAAGAACGCGCATGTGTTGGCGGATGGAGTTTTTTTAAATCGCTTTGTCATGGTGGCCACGGCCGCCGCGGCGGGTTCGTTGCGCGCCATGGAATTGCGCCCGCAGTTGGTGGCGACCACGCATGAACTGAGTGAGGCCACGCGGCAGTGGCTAGGTTCGTTCAACGCCAATTCGGTGCGCGCCGATATAGATGTTGCGTTGGCGGGTGGCGACGGGGCGCACGCAATGAACAAGCGCGGCGACCATGAAAATATTTTTCATTCACGCTTGGAAGCCGCGGATGGTGGCGTTGTCATTTCTTCGCCCGCGGGCGTGGTGGATTCGCTGTTGGGATATGTGTTGCTGCGCTACTTGGGTTGCGACCCGGTGATATTGGTTGGATTTGATTTGGCGTTTATTGATGGAGTGGCGCACGCCAAGGGCAACGAACTTGATGTGCAGTGGAGCACGCAAATTTCATCGGTGCGAAGTTGGGATTGGTGGCATACGCATCGAATACTTGGCAACTCCACGCAATTGCAACGCGAGACGCGCACGAATGAAACCGATCGGGTTGCGCAGTTCGTGCCGAGCGATGAGCGCGAGGAAGTTGGTGAACATCACGAGCGCAGCGTGGTGACCAATCACGCGTTGCGCAACGAGCGCGCTTTGCTTGAGTCGGCGTTTGCGTATGACACGGGGCGTGGACTGCGCGTGATTGACGCGACTGAAGGCGGCGTGATCAAGCGCCACGCGTCGGTTGAAACGTTGGCGAACTGTTTGGCGACCCACGCCACGGCGCGCAACGCGAAAATGATGTGGGGGCAGCGCGGCAAAATGAAAATGTCCAAAGCTTCCGCAAGTGATGGGGTGAACAGAATTGGATTAGTCCATGATGTTGCGTATGCAGGAACTGTGATGCGCGACGCGCCAAGAGTTGTTGCGGTGCTTGCGATCGATCCACTTCGTGGTGGAACGGGTGTTGAACGCTCGCTTGAACTTGAGTTTGGCGGACGGACAGTGTTGCGGCGCACCATTGATCGCCTTTTAGAAAGCGACGAGATTGAGCATGTGTGTTTAGTGGCACCAGAAAATTGGGATCATCGCGCGGCGCTTGAAGGCATTGAACCAAATTCGCATTTGCACATTGTGTACGCGTCTGAACCAATTTTTGGCGCGGGTCATGCGGACATTCGCGCGGCGCGAGCGTGGAGTGATTCATGTTCGCGCGGCGGCATTGCCAATCTATGCGTGTTCGATGAAGTTTTTTCCGCCAAGGCCGCGGTGTTGGCGTGCGAACATGTGCACGCCAACGCGGTGTTGGTGTGTGGCGCGGATTGGCCGTTGATTGCGGTGAAGGAGCAATGGGGAGTGCGCGGCTTGGTAGAGCGGTGGCGCTCAAGCGCGGGTGAATTGCAGTTTGTGTGCTCGTTGGCAGCGCCTGGAATTGGCGCGTGCTTGTTGCCCATAGAAAGCGTGCGCTTATTGGCAAGTGGCGCCGCGCGCAGCATTGGCCAGTGGATTGAGAAGCGCGCAGATACGCGAAATGCGGCGGAAATTATTGCAATTCCAGACTTTGTGGCGGCGGTGGCCGAACGCTTAATAATGGACACGCCGCGCAGTATTCAACGTGTGCGCCGCGCGCTTGAGCCACTGTTGCACGGCGCGGAAATTTCCGCGCACGCACAATTTGAAGCCCTCGTTCGCCACGCGAACGCGCCGCCAACTTTTGTGCCGCAATTTCTCACCATTGAATTGAACACGGGTCGGCGTGGTTGTGGGCTTGCAAGTCCACATCGCTTTGGCACGCTGCAGCGACCCACCATGACGCCCAAAAGAATGGACCGCATACTTGCGCGCGTGGCCGAGGCGCGCGATGTGGTGGTGACTCTTGGCGGAGCGGGCGATCCGCTGGTGCATCCGGATGTTGTTGAGTTTGCAAAAATGATTCGCAAGGCGGGCGCGTTGGGGCTTTCCGTGCGCAGTGAATTGTTGTCGCTTGACGCTCTTGAAAAGTTGGCGGCGATTGATGCCGATCTGATCAGCGTTGATCTGCACGCAACCAACGCCAAAGAGTATGTGTGCATGATGGGTTTTGATCGATTCGCATTCGCTCAGCGGGCGCTGGAAAGCGTGATTGAACATCGCCGCGTGGAGCCTGGCGCGCCGCCATGGTTGGCGCGGCCGTGGGTGCTTCCACATATTGAGCGCTTGCGTGACATGGTTGATCGCATCGCCGCGTTCGGCGCGCTGTGGCAGAATCGAGCAGGTGGTTTTTGCGTTGATTCACCGCCGCAAATTGATCCATGGGGCGACACGATTATGGATGCGCCGCTGTGCGCCGCGGGATTTGCCGCAAGCCACAGTCCCAGCGAGCACTTGGCGTTGACGGTGTTGTCCGATGGGCGCGTGCCGGCGCAATCGGGTGATGTGCTTGGAACAACATCCGTGGGCAATGTGGATATAGAGGAATTGCTCACGCTGTTCCGTTCTTCGCGCCAGCATCGCTCGCGTCCCGCAGTGAAGCAGCGCGAACTTCTTCCTTATAGATAGACAGGTGACGAACTCGCTTGGCGCTCCTACCATTGGCGTTGCATGAGCGACACAATCATGGTCGACTTCAATCGACCCATTCCACTTTTCCCCCTGGCGTGTGTTTCGTTGTTGCCGCACGCGGTGCAAGGCTTGCATGTGTTTGAGCCGCGCTATAGACAAATGGTGGAGGACGCGTTGCGAAAAGTGCGCAACGGAAATTTATTAACCGCTGGTCCAATCGCCATGGCAATTGTGGGCGACAAGTTTGTGGATGTTATTGGCGCGGCTCCAAAGTTGCGGCCCGCTGTGTGCGTTGGACAAATTGTGCAGCACGAGCAACTGAAAGATGGTCGCCACAATATTGTCCTGCATGGAGTCTGCCGCGCTCGCATTCAAGAGATTCAAGAGCCCAGCGAGCACAGAGCGTATCGCACGGCCGTGTTGCAGCCGATCGATCCACCCAATCAAATGCCGCCAAAAATGAAGGCGGCGCGAAAAGTTTTGCAGGAGTTGCTGCATCGCCCGCTGTTGCAAAGACTTTCAAGCGTGAAGAAAGTGGCCGAGTGGGCGGACCGCCACGACATGCCAACGCACGCGGTGATTGAGTTGGTTGGTGCGGCCATGTTGCGTGATGAACGCGCGCGCTATTACTTGTTGGCTTGCGGAAATCCTTGGGAGCGAGCGCAACTTGTGGCCAATGAAATTGCCAGGCTTGAAGGCGTTGTGGCAGCGGCTGACGCGCAGGGAACGGCGCGGTGGCCCAAGGGTTTGAGTTGGAATTAATTTTGGCGCGCCACTGGGACAAACATTTTCTTGAACATGATAAGTGGGTATCTTTATCAATATGGAGAACGCATAAATGACACCCATTATTCTCATTCTTGTTGTTGCAGCGTTGTTCGTGGTGATTGCCGTGATCGCCATGTACAACACCTTGCAGCGCCGCCGTATCGCGGCCGAAGGTTCCTTTGCCGACATTGATGTGGAACTGCGGCGTCGCCATGATTTGATTCCAAATTTAGTGGAGACAGTGAAGGGCTACGCCACGCATGAAAAAGAAACGCTGACCGCTGTCATGCAGGCGCGCGCCGCCGCCACGCAGGCACGCACGCTGAATGAGCGTGTGGAAACTGAGGGCGCGCTCACGCGTTCACTGGGGCGTCTAATGGCTGTTGCGGAGGCGTACCCAAACTTGAAGGCCGACGGGGGATTCATAAAATTGCAGAGCGAACTTGCGGAAACAGAAAATAGAATTGGCGGCAAGCGCCAAGGGTTCAATCAGACCGTCGCCTTGTACAACGAGGCCATTGCCGTGTTTCCATCCAACATTGTGGCTGGCATCTTTGGCATGAAGGTGATTGAATTCTTCAAGGAAGCTGATGAAGTTGCGCGCGCCACGCCGCAGGTACGGTTCTAGTTCATGGCGCGCGAACGAATTGTTTCCGCAGATGAAGTGGTGGAGGATCAACTTGATCCGCAGTCGCACACATTGCGCCCGCGCGCGCTTGACGAATACATAGGACAGTCGGCGTTGGTGGAGCGCATTCGAATTGCGCTTGACGCGTCCCGAGCGCGCGACGAGCCGATTGATCACGTGCTGTTGCACGGTCCACCGGGACTTGGCAAGACAACATTGGCGCATGTGATTGCCGCTGAGATGGGTTCGCGCGCCTATGTCACCAGCGGTCCCGCGCTCACCAAGGCTGGCGATTTGGTGGGCACGCTCACGCGCATGCAGCCGCGCGACGTGTTGTTCATTGATGAGATCCATCGCTTGCCCGCGAGCGTGGAGGAATATATTTATCCCGCCATGGAGGAATACCGCGTGGACTTCACGGTGGACAGCGGCATGCACGCGCGCATTGTCACGCTGCCGCTGAAACCATTCACGCTGATTGGCGCCACTACGCGCGCGGGGTTGCTAACGCAGGCGTTGCGCAGCCGCTTTGGCATTGCGCATCATTTAGATTTTTATGATGACAGCGATTTGCAACGCATTTTGGTGCGCGCCGCGGATTTGTTAAGCATGAAAGTTGCCAGCAGCACGCTGACTCGCATCGCGGGTCGTAGCCGCGGAACTCCGCGCGTGGCGCTGCGCTTGTTGCGGCGCGTGCGTGATTGGGCCGCGGTGAAATCGGACGGCAGGGTGGATGACAAATCGGTTGACGGCGCGCTGGAACTTGAAGGCGTTGACGCCATGGGTCTTGATGAACTCGACCGCAAATATCTCACCACGCTGGCGCGGCAATATCGCGGCGGACCAGTTGGTCTTGACGCGCTTGCCGCGACATTGGGCGATGACGCGGGCACGCTTGAAGACATGGTTGAACCATATTTGCTGCGCCGTGGATTTTTGTCGCGCACTCGACAAGGACGCAGGCTGACCGTCGCGGGCGCCGCTCACATTGGGGAGAAGTTGATTGAAGTTCCGGGCGCGCTCTTTGAAGAGTGAACACGCGTGTGCATGCAATTGAAAGTCGAACATTTGACGGCGGCGCGGCGTTTACTGGGTTAAGCCAGTGGTGGTTCCAAAGGGCGTGGCGTCCGCGGAACTGCCCATTAATCCTGGCGTGCTTGCGCCAATTGCTGGAATGGAAAGACTGAATCCAAATGAGGTGACTTGAGTAAGCGAGTCGTAGCCCACCGAGGCGTTCAAATTGAAATCTGGAAAACTTCTGGTAAGTGAGGCGCTGGCGGCGCGCAAGTTGTGTTCCACCAAATCAATTTGTGGACTGATCGTGAGCGTGTACAACTTTGAAATTTGATACGCCACGCCAAGTTGCAGCAACTCATCGTTGATGTAGTTGTTGGTCGGATCAAAATTATTGATGCTGCGGTATTCGATAAAGAAACTGGTGTCGGGCGAGTGTTGCATGCGCATACCCAAAGATCCGCGCGCCATATTTTGAAATGGGCCCGTGGTGTATGTTGGAACATTCTCAAGCATCCACTTCACCGAACCGTAGGCGGTGAATGTGCTGGAAATTTCCCACGCACTGCTGCCGTACAAATGGCTGCCCCACTGGGAAAGTTCAGGGCGCCAAGAATAAAAAGATGGCGTTGGACTTTGCGCGTAGGCCAAACCCGTGGCGCTGGTGCGGCCAAAGTTTGCGCCGCCATTATTCACAACAGCGCCCGCGTCAAGAGTGATCCAATCAACGCTGCGCCACGCGCCAGGACCGCCGCGATAGGTTTGCAGGCGTTGCTTGGCGCCAATTTGCGCCACTTGCGCCGCGGAAATGCCTTCCACGTTTTGATCAAAGATGGGGTACTCACCTTTTTCGGCGGTGTCGTAGCCGGCCCACAAGGTTGAAGTGGGTTGCACCACATAGCGCAACCGATTCACGTCAAGCGCGGAGTTTTGCACGCCATCGAATGTCTGTGAAAATTCAGCGCTGCTGCGCGCGCCAATTCCCATGAGTCCGCGCGTGGTGCCGGACTGGCCATTGGTTCCATTGATGGTGGAGTAGTTTGTGAAATCATTTAACGTGTACGCGATGGCCGTGCCGTTGATGAATGGCGTGATCTTGGCGGGAGAAATATCAATTGGGTACGCCAACTCTTGGCGCGTGTAGACGCGCACATAGATGTCCTCGTTGTAGCCCGCATTTTGATATGCGTTGGTGATATTCGTGTTGGCGTTGAAATTTGGATTTGCATTTCCACCCGTGGCATTGGGCGCGTTGAACGCCGCGCTGGTTACCGCAGTTGTTCCTGGCGTCCCATCTTGCAGGCGCATGGACATGGCGTTGGCGGAATATTCCTGCGTCCACGACAAGTGATCGCTGAAGAATGAATCACCGTAGCGGCGGTAGGCGGCCTCGGGAAGTTTGTTCACCGTATAAGGGCGGCTGGCCAATTGCCAACTATTAATGACGTACCCATCAAGATCATTTTTAAGCAGCATGGTGAATGCGCTGTTGCTCGATTGCAATTTCATGAACGCCTTGGTTTCATATTCAAGTCGATTGATGAAGTCGCCCTGGCGAAAGGTGTTCACAAATGCGCCGTCACTGGTCCACGCCACGGATCCTTGCAGCAGCGAATGTTCATCGATGAGATAGGTGTAATCACCGTCGATCAAGCCGCGGTATTTCAAAGTGGATGTGTAGGTTTGACCGGTGGACGCCTGCTCCTCATTTTCAAAGTCGTAGAAGCCATACATGTTTAAATTGCCGCCGAAACTGCTGAATGCCGTTCCCAGTCCGACGCCGTTGAGCGTGTAGATGTCGTTGATCAATTTGGCGCTCATGCCCGGAATTGGGTCGTAGCCAAGCAATGCCCACAAATCCCAGCGCGTTCCAATGGTGACGCCGCGGTATTCGTTGTAGCCGGCGGAAATTTCTGGAAGAACGGTTTTTTCTGGTGTTCCACGCAGATATGGCCAATAGAAAATTGGCGTGTTGCCCGAGCGGAACGTGACATGGCTGGCGTCAATGGTTGTGCCCGCGTTCTTGCCAGGATTTTTTGTCACGGTGATCTTGTCGGCGCCAACGGAAAGATGCGGCGTGAAAAATTCACTGATACTGACGCGCGCGTCGGTGGCCTCGAATTGATCGGCGGAAATTTGGCGCATTTCATTGGCGCGCGCGTACACCGGAATGCCAGTGCGTAAATAAGTTCGCAGCACGGCTTGCGCTGCCACCGCGCGGTTGAGCGCGACGTCGTAGTACACCTGCTGCCCGCGCATGATGTAGTTGCCGTCGGTGGCAATGACATCGCCCTCCAGATAAATTCCTTGCACCTCTTTGACGTCAAGTTGTCCGGCGTCCTCGCGAATGTTGGCAATGGAACCCGGCGTTAGAAAAACCACCGCGCGCTCGGCCGACAAACGAAGTTCGCCAGTCTTGAGTCGTGGATCATTGGCTGTGAGATCAATCAGCGCGCTTCCCGTTACTAAAATTGTGTCGGTCTTTTGATCAATGGTGGTGGAGCGGCCAGCAAATGTGACAAGGTCGCCGGGCTGGAAAATAGCGAGAGAACCCCGTTGAGGAAGTGAAACGCTGGTCGAGGTTGGGGCCATATTTGGCGGAGTTGGCAACGCTGCGCCAACGATCATTGGCGTGTCGGCAGAAGCCACCTTGGGTTGATCCACCTCTGGCTGAGTTAAAAGTTTTGCGGGACCGCTGGCTAAATTTTCTAGAAACGCCTTCAGGCGCAAGTCGCCCGCGGCAAATTCCTTCGCAGGCGCGATCTTTTCATCCAACAGCGGAACTTTCAGTTTGACTTCGCCACGGAAACTTGCTGTCACTAGAACATCATCGCCAGATACGCCAAGTCCGGCGCGGCGCGAGGGCTCGCCAACTTCTGAAAAGTACAGAGCGCATTGCGTAATCAAGCCCGTCGAGGATGGAATGCGATTGATCCAAACCACAACTTTTTTCGTGGCGAAGGAATACGCTCCAACAGTCACGCGCACATCGCCCTCCACAACAAGGCGACGCGTGTCGTCCACTTTCCACGCGAACGCACGAGTGCCGTGAATGACCAAGTCGCTCTTCACGGGCACAATTGGCAAAACAAATCCGCTTAGGCGATCTCCAGTTACCGCGACGTTGGTCATTTGTTGGGCAAGAGCGATTTGCGTGATGACCAAAGCAAGAATGACCGCTCGTATGATCATGAATGTACGAATGCTACCGCTGAAATGAACATCAAGATGGCGAAGAAAGTTGTGGCGACAACGCGCGCAAATGATTCAACCACGCCAAGCGTTGGCTTGGCCAATCATGTCGTTGACTTCACGAGCCAACCATGAAAGGCCCCACAATAATGCTGCAAATACTGCAAATGCAACTGCCCATTGCATTTGTGAAATGGACAGCATCCACGCCGCGGCGGCCGAAGAAGGAAATATGGCGGCGGCCCGTCGCAGTGAGTCTGCGGTTTCATTGACATTGGAGGCGGACAAGGCGCGACTGGATTGCCACACGAATATTGCCACTGATACAAGTGGTGCCAAGACCAACCATGATTCGCCGCGTGGCCACTCGGTCGCTTCGCGGTGAATGGAAAGCCAAGCCAAACCCGCGACCGCGGTGGCGCTGAGAATAGCCAGAAGAATTGTGGCGGATCGATCAAGGCGCGGCCGCTTCTCTTGAGCTTTGTGCAGCAGTGATCCGGTGGCTATGGTCTGCACCAAAATCAGCGAGGCTGGAAGCGTGAATGATTGTCCCATCCACGGAATAAAAAAACTTCCCGCTTGCGCCAGGCCAAGCATGAGCAAACCAATCGCGGGAACAAAGCGACCCATTGTGTTCCACATTGCAATTCCAAACGCGGTGAATATAGCGACGGCCATGCTGGTTTCACCAAAGAATGATGCGCCAATCATGCTTGCCAAGAGCGCGGTGAATGTGAGCAACGCCGCTTGCGCGGTGGTGAGTCGCCCTGTTGACAATGGTCGGTTGCGTTGAAATGTTTGATCGCGGCGCGCGTCAAGTAAATCATTCATGCCAGCCGCGAAACCAAACAATCCGGCGCCAATCACCGCTGCCGCCAACAACGCCGCCCACAGCGGCAGTGTGGAAATAGAAAGTTGCTCCGTATTTGGGTCAAGGCGCGCCAGCAAAGTTGCGAACATTAAGTTCGCCGCGGCGCCGAACGCCAGTGGAATTCGCATGAGTTGCAAGGCGGCACAAATTTTGACTAGTGAAACTCGCATCTCAAGCATGCTACGAAATGGCTGATTGCGGTGAGAGTGGCAAGATCACTACCATCATCGCCCTATGCGTCGATCTCAAGATGAAGCGATTTCCACGGCAAGCGCCAAGGGCGTGCGATGTGGAATTGTGACGGCCGATTATCACCCAGAAATTTGTCAGCGCTTGCTCAAAGGAGCGCTGTCCGCATTTGACCAAGCCGGAGGTCTTGCGCAGGACATGCTTGTAGTGAGCTCCAGTGGAATTTTTGATTTGTCGCCACTGGTCGCTGAAATGATTGAGCGGAGCGACATAGACGCGGTGGTGGTGATTGGTTGCGTGGTGCGCGGGGAGACGCGACACGATCGCTTTATTGTGGACGCTGCGTTCGCGCAATTCACGCAACTTGCGGTGACACATGGCAAGCCGATTGGACTTGCGGTGCTCACGGTTGAATGCTTAACGCAAGCCAAGGTGCGCTCGGGCGGCAACAAGGGTGACGCTGGTGCGTTCGCCATGAAGGCCGCGCTGCGAACGCACGCGGAACTGAAACGCCTTCGACAGGTGAAACAATTATGAGCGTGGCCAAGGACCGACGTAACGCGCGCCGATGCGCGTTGCAAGCGATGTTTGAAATGGATCTAGGTGGCGAAAATAAAGGTGGCGCTGGCGAAAGTTTGGTGGGCGCGTTTCGCGACGACGCCCAAAGTTCCGAAAGTGATTCATGCCTGGCCCAAGGTGTTGAATTGGCGCGCGCCGCGTGGAACCAGCGCGAAGTTTCCGACGCGGCCATTGCGCAACTTTCACCAGAGTGGCCAATTCACAGGCAGCCCGCGGTGGATCGCAATGTCATTCGAATTGCCGTGTATGAAATCACGCATGAACTTGCGCCGCCAGTGGTCGTGATTGACGCGGCGGTTGAATTGGCGCGCGAATTTGGCGGCGAACACAGTCCAGCATTTGTGAACGCGGTGCTTGATCGTTGGTGGAAAGACCGCGGAGGCATGCGTTGATGTTTCGCTCGGCGCTGGACGCGCTTCGCCGCGGCATTTCAAAAACCGCCGCCGCCGTCACAGGCGGACTTCGCGGAGTTCTCACTGGCAAAGATCTTGATGAGGACTTGATCGATCGAATTGAAAGCACGCTTGTCGCGTCGGACATGGGCGTGCGCGTTGCGCGTGAAGTGGTTGATGAAGTGCGCCGCGCGTTTCGTGCGGGAACCGCCAAGCGCGGCAGTGACGCGGTTGACATTTTAAAAGAACGATTGAAGGGGCGCCTTCGCGGCAGCGATTTGTCTTTGGCAAAGGTGGCGGATGGTCCAACGGTGATTTTGGTTGTGGGGGTGAATGGCTCGGGCAAAACAACAAGCGTGGCTAAAATTGCAAAGGCGTTGAAAGACGAAGGTCGCTCTGTGTTGCTTGCCGCGGGCGACACATTCCGCGCTGGCGCGGTTGCGCAACTTGAAGTGTGGGCCAAGCGCCTGGACATTGATATGGTGCGCGGCTCCACCAATGCGGATCCGGCTTCCGTGGTGTTTGACGCGGCGGAAGCGGCCATTGCGCGCAAGGCCGATGTGTTATTGGTGGACACCGCGGGGCGATTGCACAATCAAGAGGGATTGATGCGGCAGTTGGTGAAAATTCGCGCCGTGCTTGCCAAGAAAATTCCTGGCGCGCCGCATGAAACATTGTTGGTGCTTGACGCGACCACGGGTCAAAGCGCCATCGCGCAGGCCAAGGCATTTGGCGAGGCGGCCGGCGTGACGGGCGTGTTTCTTTCCAAACTTGACGGCACCGCGCGCGGCGGTTCCGTGGTTCAAATCCGCGAGGAACTTGGAGTGCCCGTGAAACTTGTTGGTGTTGGCGAAACCCCCGACGATGTCGAACCATTCGACGCCGATCGTTTTGTGGAGGCGCTGTTTGAATCGCTGGATGATTTGAAAGAGTGATTTGAAAGAGTGAGTTGCTCGCCTATCATGGAAATATGCGCTCGTCTGTTCGTGGTTTCACGCTTATTGAACTTCTGGTGGTGCTAGGCATCATCGCGGTTCTTTCTGGCATTGCCTTTCCAACATTTTCAATGGTGCGCGCCAGCGCCAAGAACGCCCAATGCATTTCAAATTTGCGCCAACTTGATTCACCGCTTCGCATGTACTCGCAAGCGAATGGGGATCGAATTCCAATCGCCAACATGTTGCCAGCGATTGGCTTGAACGGTCCTGAAACTGGTTTGCCGCAATTGTTAAAGAGTTACATTGAGATTACTAGTCCCGTTTGGATTTGCCCCGCCGATGACGATTCGGAAAGTTTGGCCACTGGAACCAGTTACATGTATGTGCCAGGACTTCTGCGTTACACGCCCGAAATTCAAATGCAGGTGACACGCACGGTTCTACTGAAACAGAATTTGACTTCCAAAGCGCAGGCCAAAGAGCGAACGGATTTGGAGGGTCAACTTCTGCGGGCATTTTATTTAG
This sequence comes from Phycisphaerales bacterium, assembly GCA_009691785.1. Taxonomy (GTDB): domain Bacteria; phylum Planctomycetota; class Phycisphaerae; order Phycisphaerales; family SM1A02; genus SYAC01. The sequence goes on along the minus strand of SIAM01000005.1, from coordinate 40,337 downwards.
GCGTTGACACCAGTGCAAATGGGACGGGTCCACGCGCCGCGTATTATCCTTTGCTTATGGATTCAGCGGATCGACATTCAGGAACGCGCGAACCGCGCAACGGTTTGTATTTGGATGGATCCGTTCATGAAACTGTGCCCGAGGAAGAAGCCGCCAAAGATGACGGGGAAGTTCAGGAAAAATGACTTTTGCAATTCCATTCCAAGTGCAAATGTTTTTGGAGGATCGCAAGCGATTGGCGAAGTTAGGCGTTGCATTGTTTGTGGCAATTCTGGTGTGTATTGCCTTGTTATGGAACGCCATGCGGTTGCGACAGCCTCCAAGTATTTTTGGCACGCCCATTGACAATACTTTGGAATATCTCACGCTGAAAGATTTCTCCAAACTTCCGCTGGACAAACGTATTCGGTTCATGTTGGAATTGACCGATCGCTTCCGGAAGTTGAAATCCACTGAGAGCGCGGCAATGGCGGCGTTTCTGGCGGGGTTGGCTGGCCCTGCGCGCGATCAGTTGCGCGACAATGTCAAGATGATCGCCAAAGATGTGTTGACGGAGGGCGCCACAACATACATGTCGCTTCCACCGGCCAAGCGCGACTTGTTTATTGATGCATGGATTCTGAAATGGCAACGCACTCTTGAAAAAGCAACGACCGGCAAAGAAGATAAAAAAACCGACTCCGAGCGCCTTGATGCAATGCGTGATCAAGGCAAGCGCAATACAGAGCGGCAAAGCCGCATGACTGGCGGCGGAGGTTTGACTGATCGCGGCGCCAGCGGATTTCTTGATTTTTGGCAGGGCGAAATTGAGGGCAGCAGCACGCCGAAAGAACAAGGACAAATAACCAAGTTTCTTGATGATGTTCGAACCCGGCTTATCAATCGATGATCTTTGAAGTTGCGACGCTGCCCATTCAGTTGATGCGCGATGAATTGGTCGCGGCGCTGGAACGCGCTGGTCGTTTGATTGTGACCGCGGAGACCGGCTCTGGAAAAACCACTCAGTTGCCGCAGATTTTGGCGGCGCATGGAATGAAGGGAACCATACTTGTACTGGAACCGCGGCGACTTGCGGCGCGCTTGGTGGCGCGGCGCGTTGCCAGTGAAATGGGAACGGAACTGGGCAATGTGGTTGGATTTCGAACGCGCTTTGAATCCGCGTGGAGCGCCAACACGCGGATTGGTTTTGTGACTGAGGGGGTTTTTTTGCGCATGCTTCTTGCGGATCCACAATTGCGCGGCGTGGGCGCGGTAATAGTGGATGAGTTTCATGAACGATCATTGCAAGCGGACATGGCTCTTTCTGCGGTGGCGCAATTGCAGCAAAAACGCGGCGATTTGGCGCTTGTTGTCATGAGCGCAACATTGGACGCTCAAGCGCTTTCAAAGACGCTCGACGCCGTGCATGTGCACGCCAGTGGCCGCAACTTTCCAATTGACATTCAATATCGCCGCGAGCCCGCGTGGAAAGATGTGCCGCAAGTTGCCGCGAAAGAAGCGGTCGAGTTGGCTCGGCGCATGAATGGCGATGTGCTTGTGTTCATGCCTGGCGCCGCGGAAATTGAAGCCACCATGCGCGCGTTGCAATTATTGGTGAACACCAACGATATTGAAGTTCGCCGCCTGCATGGGTCCATGCCTGCGCATGAACAAGACGCGGCGCTTGATCCATCCAAGCAAAGACGCATTGTGGTGTGTACCAATGTTGCGCAGACTTCCATCACGGTGCCAGGAATTTGCGCGGTTGTGGACGCGGGCTACGCGCGGGTGTATCGCTACGACGCCAAGCGCGGCATTGACACGCTGCGTCCAGAGCGCATCAGCCGCGCCGCCGCGGATCAGCGCGCGGGTCGCGCGGGTCGAACACAATCTGGTTGCTGCGTTCGTTTGTGGAGCGAGGTTGACCACGCCAAGCGTGAGGCGTTTGATCTTCCTGAAATTCAGCGCAGCGAACTTTCAGAAGCCGTGATGCTTGCGGCAGCTTTGGCGGGAAAATACGCCAATTTTAAATGGATTGAAAGTCCATCGGTGGACGCGTTAAAGCGCGCGGTTGACAATCTTGAGGCGCTCAACGCCATTGATGCGTCCGGCGCGTTGACCGAGTGTGGGAAAAAAATGAGCCGCATTCCCGCGCCGCCGCGGGTGGCGTGCATGTTGACCGAAGCCGCGCGACGTGGTTGCCTGCGTCGTGGCGCGCGTTGGGCCGCGCTCATTTCCGAGCGCGATTTTGTGCGTTCGGCGAATCACAACGCGCTTCTTCACATCTTGCACGCGGGCGAAGAGCCAAGCGACTTATTGGTACGCGAGCGAATTTTGGATGCGTGGCAAGCGCGCAAGTTGCCGCGCTCCATTGAAGTAGCAGATGAGACCATTCGTGAAGTGGTCCGCGCCGCTGATCGGCTTGAGCAAGCCACGTGCTTGGCCCTGAACATGTGTTCAACAGCAGATAGCAGCGACTCGCTTGAGGATCTCACGTTGTCGCTTGTCGCAGGATATGCCGATCACATTGTGTGGAAGCCAGACACGCAAAGGCCTCACGTGTTGGCGTCGGGAAGGCGTAAGGCGCTAGTAGATCGCGACTCTGTTGTCGCGCACGCGGGTTTCATGATTGCCCTTGAGGCGCGAGAGAATCCTGGGGATCCCACGGCGCAGTTGCTTTCCATGGTCGCGCCCATTGAACAAAAATGGCTTGAAATGGCTCTTTCCAAGCGGTTTTCTACTTCCCATATCACGCGCTGGAATGATTCCATAAAAGCCGTGGAAGAGGCGCAGCAGAACACATTTGACGACATTGTGTTGGGCTCCATCAGTCGCCCGCCAAAGGACTTGGCGCAGGCGGCGACTATTCTTGTTTCTAAAATTCAAGCGGGCGATTTGCAATTGCCGTTGTGGAACGAAGAAGTTGCGCAGTGGATTGAACGCGTGCGTTGCGTTGCGCAATTGTTTCCAGAAAGAAATTTATTGACCTACGACCAAGGCGACGCGCAATGCATTCAACTTGAAATTGTCAGCGGCGCTGTGCGCGCCAGTGAACTTCAAACACGCGCGTGTCTTGGACCGGTCAAGGATGCGCTGTCTTATGATGATCAACGCTTCGTGGAGCGCATGGCGCCAAGCGCTCTGTCGTTGCCCAGTGGTCGCAGCATGCCGCTGATTTATGAAGTTGGCGCGCCGCCAAGGGGCGCGGCGAAAATTCAATGGCTTTATGGACTGGAAGCCACGCCCGCAATTTGCGCCGGACGCGCGCCCATTGTGTTGGAAATTCTTGGGCCAAATATGCGCCCACTTCAAGTCACCAGCGACCTTGGTGGATTTTGGAAGACGTTGTATCCGCATTTGCGCAATGAATTGCGCCGACGCTATCCCAAGCATGAATGGCGCTAGAACAATTGCGGCGATAGTGCCTGAACTTGAACTCAACCTAAAATTGGTCAATATGCGCATATTTTGTTTTTGTTATAAGTTATTGTAAAATATCAAGTTAAATACTTCTATTTGAATTGTAACCCTAGATTTCATAGTATCGAACCCATGTCACGAATGACCCCCAAGAAGTTTGTTAAATCTGCACCTAAAACTGCGAAGTCCACAATTGAAGCAAAGCCCGAAGTAAAGGCGAAACTTCCAGACTTGTCCACCTATCCGTTTTGTTTGCGGTGGTTGCATGATCGAACTGACTACGAAAAGATTCGCAACGTTCAGTACTCCGACAACGCATTCAAATTGGATCGCATGCGCAAGTTGCTTGGGTTGATTGGCGATCCCCAAGATGAAGTGAAGACCGTGCATGTTGCGGGAACTGTTGGCAAGGGAAGCACCGTGGCCATGATTGCAAGCATGATGCGCGAGTGCGGCTACACCGTTGGCGAGTTTGTAAGTCCGCATTTGGTGGATGTGCGCGAGCGCGTGGTTGTGAATGGAAAGCCCATCAGTAAAAATGATTTCGCCGATTTAATTCGCAAGGTGGCCAAAGCCACATTGAAGTTGAACGAGCAACCGACATTCTTTGAGGTCATGACCGCAATTGGTCTGAAGCATTTTGCAAACGAGGCCGTTGATATCGCGGTGATTGAAGTGGGTCTTGGCGGACGCCTTGACAGCACCAATGTCATCACGCCAGAAGTGTGCGTGATTACCACCATTGACTACGACCATTGCAAGTTGCTTGGCAACACATTGCCGCAAATTGCCCGTGAAAAAGCCGGTATTTTTAAGAAGGGCGTGACCGCCTTGGTCTTTGATCCGCCAGCCGAGATTGAAAAAGTATTCCGCGATGTCGCCGCCAAAGTTGGCGCCGATCTGCGCGTGGTGAACAAGGACATTGAGTTCTCCAGTCGATTCTGTTCCGACCCGGACCTTGGTCCGCACGCGCGCGTGTGCTTGTACACCAAGACTAGCCGCCTGGAGCATTTGCCCGTGCCGCTTCCTGGTGAGCACCAAAGTTCCAATTGCGGACTGGCGCTTTCCGCCGTCGATATTTTAAAGAGCCGCGGATTTGATTGTCCGGAAAATAAAGTCACGCGCGGACTTGGCAACGTCAAAGTTCCAGGGCGCATGGAAGTCATCAGCGAGCGTCCACGCATTTTGGTGGACGGCGCGCACAATCCCGCCAGCGTGCAAAGTCTCATGAAGTGCGTTGGCGCGCATGTTCCATACGACAGCATGGTTTGCATTTTTGGTTGCTGCTCCGACAAAGATGTTCCGTCCATGCTTGACAAGGTGAACCTTGGCGCCGACAAGGTTATTTTCACGCGCGCCACCACAACGCCGCGCGCGGCATCGCCTGAAGATTTGCAAAAAATGTTCGCGGAGCGCAGCGGCAAAATGAGCCAAGTGGCAAAAAACCTGCCCGAAGCCATTGAAATTGCCACGCGCGCCGTAAGCCGCGAGGATTTGATCGTGGTGACTGGATCCTTCTACTTGGTGGGCGAGGCGATTAAGTATGTCCAGCAAGATGTCAATCACACGCCGCCAATGCCCGCGCGCGCGTTGAAGGATTAAGTTCCGCACACGGATTTGCTTGGTTTGATTTGGTGCGGCGTACATGTCAACTAGACCGCCGTGTCATGCAGAGCCAAGTCGTTGTAGGCTTCGCCATTCATGGCAGAGTTGGAAACCCCATTTCGATATGACGCCGCGTTCGCCGATAGCATTGAGCGCAAGTGGCAAGCATGGTGGGATCAGCGCGGTTCATTCATCACGCGCAATCCTGGCGACGCCGGCTTTGACATTTCCAAACCAAAATTTTATGTGCTGGACATGTTTCCCTATCCGTCCGGCGCGGGCCTGCATGTGGGGCATCCAGTTGGATACATCGGCACGGATATTGCCGCGCGCGCCAAGCGCATGCAGGGATTCAATGTCCTGCACCCGATGGGGTGGGACGCGTTTGGTTTGCCCGCCGAACAATACGCGGTGCAGACCGGCGTGCATCCGCGCCTCACCACAAGCAGCGCCATTGAAACATTTCGCAAGCAACTGAAGCGCTTTGGTTTTTCCTACGACTGGAGCCGCGAGTTCGCCACCATTGATCCTGAATATGTGCGCTTTACACAGTGGATTTGGCTGCAATGTTGGAACGCGTGGTACGACGAGTCGACGCAGAAGGCGCGGCCAATTTCGCAATTGATGCAGCAGTTTGAGTCTGGCGCGCGCAGTGTTGAATTGCCAAACAACATCAACAAGTTGTGGAGCGAGTGCGACGCGCGTGAGCAACGACAGGCGATTGACAACATGCGCCTGACATATTTAGGCGAGCAACTTGTGAATTGGTGCCCCAAACTTGGAACCGTGCTGGCCAATGAGGAAGTGATTGACGGCAAGAGCGAGCGCGGGGGTTTCCCCGTGATGCGTCAACCGCTCAAGCAATGGATGTTCCGCATCACCAAGTACGCGCAGCGGTTGCTGGAAGATTTGAAGTTGGTCGATTGGCCAGAGAGCACGCGCACGCAACAAGCGGAATGGATTGGCCGAAGCGAGGGCGCGGAGATTTATTTTCGGGTGCATGGGGATGCGGCTGGCCAGACCAACAAGACGGAGCTTGAACCTTTAAGCGTGTTCACCACGCGCCCCGACACGTTGTTTGGTGCGACTTATATGGTTGTGGCGCCAGAACATCCGTTGGTGAAGCGCGCCCTGGAACTTGCAAGCGCCGCGGCGCGCAAAGAAATCAGCGACTATGTCGCGGCTTCGCGCCGCCGCTCCGATATAGATCGCCAATCCGACGGAAAAATAAAAACAGGCGTTTTTCTTGGGCTTTTTGCCATCAATCCAGCCACGGGCGCCGACATTCCAATTTGGACCGCCGACTATGTGCTTCTGAATTATGGCACGGGTGCCATCATGGCCGTGCCCGCGCATGATCAACGCGACCACGAATTCGCCACGGCGTTCAAACTTCCAATTCGCGTTGTGGTGTTGCCGCCACAAGAAGCCGCGCAACTTTCCCACAGGCTTCAAAGCCAACACCAAGGGCGCTCCGGCACCGTTGAAACAGAAACCGCATACGGCGGCGACGGCATTGCCACCGCCAGCAGCAACGCGGAAGTTTCGCTTGATAGTTTGCCAAGCGCGCAAGCCAAGGAAAAAATAATCGCGTGGCTGCAACAGCGCGGCATTGGCAAGAAGCGCGTGAACTATCGGCTGCGCGATTGGCTCTTTAGTCGCCAGCGTTACTGGGGCGAACCGTTTCCTGTGGTGTTTGCCCCCGACGGTTTGCCGTACGCCATTTCTGAAAGCGCGCTACCAGTTCGCTTGCCCGAGCTTGAAGATTTCAAGCCCACCGAAAGTGACACGCCGCGGCCGTTGCTTGGCAAGGTCGTTGAGTGGATCAACACAACCGCGGGTCACGCGGGGGTAAGCGCCGCCGATTTGCCGCCGCAAACGCCCGTGAAGCGCGAGACCAACACCATGCCAAATTGGGCTGGTTCATGCTGGTATTACCTGCGCTATTGCGATCCTAAAAACACCACGCGCTTTGTCAGCACGGAGGCGGAAAAATATTGGATGGGCGAGCGCGGCGTTGACCTGTATGTGGGCGGCTCCGAGCACGCCGTATTGCATTTGTTGTACGCGCGCTTCTGGCACAAAGTGCTTTTTGATTTGGGCCACGTCACCACGCCGGAGCCTTTCGCCAAACTTTTTCACCAAGGCATGATCACTAGTTTCGCCTATCAGCGCGCCGACGGATCGCTTGCGCCAGCGGATACGGTTCAAGAAATCAGCGACGGCGTGTTCACTGAAAAATCCACGGGGCAATCCGTGAAGCAAGTCATTGCCAAGATGAGCAAGAGCTTGAAGAATGTGGTGAACCCCGATGATGTCATCGCCAATTTTGGAGCCGACACATTTCGCCTGTACGAAATGTCCATGGGTCCGCTGGAAGCGTCCAAGCCATGGAACACGCGCGATATTGTCGGCAGTTTCCGTTTCTTGCAGCGCGCGTGGCGCCTTGCGGTGGATGAGCGCACGGGTGAGTTGCTGTTGGCGGCCAAGGCTGACGACGCTCTGGAAAAACTTCTGCACCGCGCCAGCAAGAAAGTGGGCGAGGACATTGAGCGCCTGGCCTTCAACACCGCCATCGCCACGTTGATTGAAGTGGTCAACGCCGCCACTCGAAGCACAACGCTGGTCAACGCGACCGACGGCGGCTTGACGCGCGATCAAATGATTCGCTTTGTGAAATTGCTGGCGCCATTCGCGCCGCACTTCGCGGAGGAAATTTGGCACAAGCTTGGGTGCGCCGAAGCGCTTGCTACCGCGAGTTGGTCAACCGTTGACGCAAGGCTTCTGGTTGACGATGAAGTTGAACTTGCCGTTCAACTGTGCGGCAAAGTGAAGACGCGCCTGCGTGTTCCATCTTCCGCGGATGCGGCTGCAATAGAAAAGATGGCGCTGGCCGATCCCAAGGTCATAGAAATGCTCGCGGGAAAAACCCCCAAGAAAATCATCGTGGTCGCGGGGCGGCTTGTGAATATCGTGGCGTGAATGGCGCAAATCCGCGCGCCATTTCCCACATGAATTTGGCTAGCATTGCTATCCCAAGTCTGGATTGAACGGGCTTGAGCCACAACTAGGTCCACACATTCGCAATCTCACGGAGCACCACCAATGATTATCGCAACACTTCTTTTAAGCGTCCTGTGTTTGCAAACGGCAACCGCCACGTGGCCAACAACTGCAACAGCCGCCAACAAACCAACCGCGATTGCAGTGACCAAGGTTGCCAATATTGGTCCAACCATTGATGTGCCCGCCGACCTTGCGGCGCTTGTTCCAAGCGACGCAGTGGCCGTGATCTTTATGCCAAACGCCGCCGCGGCGGAATCACTTGCCACGCAACTCGCCTCCGTTGGTGGGCCAATGCGTGGCATGGTCGCTCCATCCAAGGCGATTCAAACTTTGCTCAAGACCAATTTAAAAACAGAACTTGAAATTCCAATGGATCAACCATTGGTGTTCTGGATCACCATGTCTGTGGCGGATGAGAACGATCCAAATCAAGACGCGATGGGCGGCCCAGACATTCGCTCATATATGGCCATGAAAATTCCAGGCGCCACCAAAGACAATGTGAAATCAAAAACAAAACGCACCAGTCTTGCGCTGCTTGCCAACGACATGGTTGTGGTGGGCGCGCAAAGAGCCGCGTACGAAATGCCAAACGCTGGCGCCGCGACATGCGCGTTGCTCAAGCAACTTCCAGTCGGCGCCGTCAGTGGCCGCCTTGACCTTGCAACATTCATTCGCGAGCAAGAAAATAATTTGCGCATGGGCGCCAGCTTGATTGGCATGGCTTTATCGTCAAACGCGCCGCTGTCAAAAAACGCCACGCAAGAGGGGAAGGAATACGAGCAGATCAAGGAGCAAATGAGTGCCGCCATGAGCGATCAGGCCACGCACCTCATCGACTTGTTGACGGAGCTTAAAAGCGCTTCTTTTTGCTTGGCAACCAGCGGCGATCAACTGAATGTGTGGACTGATTGGACGCGCGACGCCGCGTGGCCAGAGGGAATGACCGCGCAAGAGTGCGCCGCCGATCTCGCGTTGCTTCCAGCGGGCATGTCCATGTACGCCGGCCTTTCCAAACGCACATTGGCAATTTCACTGAACAAGCAAATAACATTTGACGACGCCATGATGAACATTGCCGCCACGCCCGAGCAGAAGCAGGCGTGGACTGAATCCGTTGAGAAAACATACGCCTTGTTGGACATGATGAACTCCGGCGCGGCGATAGGTGTTGGCGACATTGGCGGCAAGCCTGGTTTCATGGTTGGCTTCCGCGTCAAGGACGCCCCGGCATTTCAAGACGCATGGCAAGCCATGATGGAAACATTTTCAAAGACCGGCCTGTACAGTGACACGCAATTCAAGCGCACCGCGGATTCATTGACCACCACTTCTACTCCGAATGTAAAGCGCATGAAGCGCCTAGCAAGCGCGTTTGGCCAGGATGTGAAGCAGGAGCAAATTGACGCCATTGAAAAATCGGCGAAGCCTGTGACCACGATCATGAACTTCAAGGGCAACAATGTCACCATGGTCATCACTCCCGACATGGGCGTGGACGCGGTCGCATTCAAGGCGCCGAATAACATGGATATTCGCGGGCAAATCAACGCAAATGCCTGGGGCAACACTGATTGGTTTGCCACGCTGGACTTGCGCGTGATTGCGGCCTTTATGGCCGCGGCAGAAACAAATGGCTTCACATTGCCTGAAGGTCCCGCAAGCATGGTGTCAATTCGTCAAGGTGTGCAAGGCGGCACGCAGCGCATTTCCATTTCCACCGATATGAAAAGTTTGGCCACATTTATGGAGCAATATGAAAAGGAAACCATGCGCGTGCGCTTGGAGGCGCGCAAGAAAATGAGCGGCTCAGACGCCGCCAGTCAAGACGCCGAAGACGCCGCCGCGTCAGACGCTTCCATGCCAGGCGCACCATAAAACGCAGCAAGCCTCGCACGAGGTCGAGGCTTGCCAATCATTTATTCGTTCGATGAAAGGGTTAACGAACGCTCCGTCTCGGTCCCGGTCTTACGCGCACTAGAACTGGCTTTGGCTTAGAGCCCAGCACAATTCGTACAAGGCGCGTCAGCAGGGATCGGACGGAATCAAATGACATACTTCATCAATAGCCCGACTAGCGCGCAATGCAAGAGACATATTTAAATTAGTTCATTATTGCGCCAACAACTTTGCCGCAAGATCCTATAAGATAAGTCGCCCAATCTGAAAGAACTTGAATGGATGTAGAACCCGACGATGTAGAGCCCAAAGAGCCTGACAACCACCTCCAAAGTGGGTCGCCTTGGACGCTTGACGAGCCGTTTCCATCAAGTTGGGTGGTGTTTTGGCCGCATCAAGAGGCGCCAACGCGTGAGGAAATTGGCAGCGCGTTCGCGGCGTGGTTGGGGCGCGACATTGACGCGCAATCTCCAGAAAACGAAGAGGACAGCGTGTTGTGGGTCATGGCCTTCACGCTTGAAGGCATGGATGCGCCAGCGGTGGTGTGGGCGGAGTCGGCCATTCCAATCCAAGATGAAGAGGGACTGCAAGCGATTCGTGATTGCAAGTGGGTGGTGCGTATGCAAGTGGTGTTGCCGCAAAGCGAGCCGCACGAGGCGTACTTTCGCGTGGTGTCGCTGTTGGCCGGCGCGCTGAGCGATGTCGCTGGAATTTTGGACGCGGTCACGGGTCAATTCATGCCGCGCGAAACTTTGGAGACCGGATTTATTTTGCCCGAGGCCAAGCCGCATGAGCGTTGGTTGTGGCGCGTGGGCGGAGTTGGTGTTGCAGGCGAGGAGGCCAACGAAGATCGTCCCACACTTTTATTCACCACGGGCTTGTGGCGCTGCGGTCGGCCTGAACTTGAGTTGATGGAAATTCCCGCCAAGCATGTGCGCGCCGGTTTAATTTTAATCGACGCCATGGCTGGCTTGCTGCTTGAAGGTGAGATGCCGGAGGTTGGCGAGAAAGTGGAAGTGGGGCCGGGTCTTGAAGTGTGTTTGCAGCCGTGGCAAGAAGTTGCCGTGACCGCGCATGATGGCGCGCCTGGATCAAATTCATTCCGCGCCGCGGCGCGCAGCGAGGAAGGGTTTTCCCCACTGCTTGGCGTGCGCGCGGTGGTGTGCCACCCGGAAGCAGTTGGTGAATTTAAAAAAGTGTGGACATGGCCCGCGAAAGTCATTGCCGCGTTGGAGACCGGTCACGCCGCGTTGTTCGCAACCGAGCACGCTATTGACGCAACGGCTTCGCGCGCGCGCCGCCACTTTGATGTTTTTGCAACGGCCTTCGCAAGTTTGCGCCGCAGTGATGACGCCGCGCATCAAGCGTTGGTGGAAAAATCTTTTCAGGTGCAGGCGCCGCTTGAAGGCGGAACGGACCCCGACCGCGTTGAGCAGGCGTGGTTTATTGTTCGCAAGTTTGAAGGTGACTCGCTTGACACCGTGCTGCTTGATCAACCGCATAGTCGACCTGATTTGGCACAGGGATCCAGTGTGCGCGTGGCCGTGGCCAACATCACGGACTGGCGCGTTGAACTTCCCGAGGGTGATTTAAGTTCCGAAGTGTGGACGGAATTGTTGCCGGCGGTTGATCGTCTGCGCGGCCTCTCGTAAGCCGATGCGCATGAAATCAATATTGGAATTGCCGTTACTCATCTCACGACCACGCTCATGCCTTCTCTGCAACCGCAATGCGCCGCAGTTACACTACAAACATGCCCGCATCTAGAAGTCGCAATACCGATTGGCACAAAAGCCTGCAACAAGTGCTTGAACGTCGCGGCGCTTTGGAGTTAGCCGTGGCGCGTCCGAATGGCGCGCCTGAAGATGGCGTGGACATTATCTGGCGAAGTCAATTGATCGCGCTGCTTGAGACTTCGATTGAGGTGGAATCTCCGCAAGCGCTTGGTCGCACGGTGCAATTGAAGGAGGGCGTGAAGTTGGTGGCGGCGTTTGTGATTGGTCAAAATCGGTTCGCGTTTCAAACCAGCATTTTGCCGGCTCCCGCAAAGGCTTCGCACACGCTTTCGCTTTTTTTGGCGCAGCCCGATTCCATTAAGCGTTGCCAGCGCCACAATGATCGATTTGATTTGCAGGGATTGCAACTTCCGCAAGCCACCATGTGGCCGTTGTTGGAGTCGCGCAGCGTTGGTGTTGCCGAGCGCGCCAATGAGTTGGCGTTTGAATCACATTCTCGTGGCGAAAAAGTTGACGTTGACGCATCAAGCGGCAATGAAGCGCTCATGCCAAACATGGGGCCATCTATTACAGGCACGCTGATGAATGTTGGCGGCGGCGGAGTGGGAATTCGCATTGCCTCTAACGAAGCCCGCGCGCTTTCGCGCCATCGTATTTTTTGGATTCGCATTGCGCTGGGCCAGGACAATCCGGTTCCACTTGTGGCCACGGGCAAACTTGTGCACACGCACATTGATTCCATGCACAACACCTACGCTGGAATTGCGTTTGATTTTTCTTTCAATCCAGAGCACCAGAAAACGGTGGCCGCGCAAATTGCAAGCTATGTGCAGCGTGTACAAGCCAAGCAAATTCTGCCGCATTGATGCGCCGGCGAAATCTTCAGGCGCGCCGCAACAATTCAAATATGCGAAGGTTGCGCGGCTTGAATTGCCTGCTCCAACACGCGAACTTTGGCGTGGGTCTCAGCAACCTCCTCATGGGGCTTTGAATCGCTGGTAATTCCGCAACCCGCGGCGTAGGTCAGGGCGAATGTGTTGGGCAAAGTTTGGCGCAAAGTAGCGGTGCGTATAGCCACGCTTAATTTCATGGCGCCTGTGTCGGCGAAATATCCAATGGCGCCGCAGTATGGCCCGCGCACAAAATTTTCCAGTTCATCAATCACTTGCATGGCGCGAATTTTTGGAGCGCCCGTGATTGAGCCTGGTGGAAATGTGCTGGTCAACAACTGGGCTCGATCGCATGTGTCATGAAGTTGTCCGTGAATTTCCGCCACGCCATGCACCACTGTTCCGTGCGTCTCCATCACGCGCGTTTGGCGCACGCGCACCGTCCCAGGCTGGCATACGCGCGACAAATCATTGCGCATCAAGTCGACAATCATGTGCAGTTCGGCCGCATCTTTTTCGCTGCCCGCCAACTCCTCGGCGCCCACTTCGCTGGAGCGCGTGCCTTTAATGGGACGCGAAATCACGCGCCTGTTGGCGTCAAGCTCAAGAAAAAGTTCGGGGCTCATGCTGGCCAACATTCCATTGTCGGTTTCCAACCACGCGCCGTAGCGTGCGGCACTGCTGCTTAAAGCCAAGTGGGCGAAGGCGCGCGGCGAGCCTCGCAACTCGCTCCGCCAACGGCGCGCAATATTGGCTTGAAACAAATCGCCGGCATGGATCAGCGCAATTGTTCGGGCCACGGCTTTGGCGTACTGCTTGTCGGAAGTTTCTTCCTGTAGCGCTGCGCATTCGCAGTGGTCCATCGCGTCGTCGTCGCTCAATTGAATCGCATCAAGCGCGCCACCAATGGACCACCATTGCTGCGCCACATGATCAAACACAAATGCTTGATCGCACCGCGCGGCTTGCGCCAGCGGCCATTGCGCAGAAGTTGCGCGCAATGTTCCCGTGTTGTTCACGGCTTCCATTTCGCAAAGCTGAGTCGTTTCATAAGACAACTTTGTGTCACCCCCGCGCAACTCTTCGTGAATGCGCGTGTCATTGTTGGACTGAGCATTGAATGAATTTGGATTTGCGCACGCCGTCGGTTCCAACACGCCGCCAAGTTCGTAGGAAAATTGCGTGAACCAACCCGCGCCCATCGGCGGACCGTCATTCGAAGTGGAATGTGTGTCGGCGCGCGCGACATCAAGCGAGCGAATCCATGCCAACACATCGTGTTTGGTCAATCCTTCTTGGCCGCGCAAAATCTTCCACTGGCTTGGAACACCAATCACGCTGACACGCGACCAACATGAATCATCGCCTGAAAGAAGCGCCGCCAACGCGACAGAGCGCGGCCAACGACGCAGCACATCAAGTGGCTGCACATTCCAGTCAAGGCGTTGAGCGGGGGACATGCCGTCATGCTAGGCATTTCAAGCCATTTTGATGCGATCGTGCGAAAAAACGCAAAATCAATATCCTTACAAGTCCGCGGCGCCCGCCGCAATTATTTGGTTCAACTCACACATTTCAGAGGTTTTTATGTCGCTTGCAACACCAACCCGCTCCAGTTTCCGTGTTCAAAAAAAATCAGGCCGTTCAAGTGTCAAAGTTAAAAGCGCGATGGTCAAAGCTAAGAATGCGAAGTCAATGAAAAATTCTAGCGGTTCAAAGTCCATCACCAAAAAATCTTCCAGCGCCAAAGCTGGCAAGTTGATCTACTTCTTTGCGGCCAAAGGCACCGAAGGCAGCTCCGATATGAAGACCTTGCTTGGTGGCAAGGGTGCGAACTTGGCGGCCATGTGCTCGATTGGTTTGCCCGTGCCTCCGGGTTTCACCATCACCACCGACGTGTGCAACTTGTATTACGCAAGCGGCCGCAAAATGCCGCCGGCGCTTCTGAAAGAATTGAAGGCGTATGTGTCGCACCTTGAAAAATCGGTGGGCAAAAAATTTGGCGACGCGCGCAATCCATTGCTGGTGTCGGTTCGCTCCGGCGCTCGCGACAGCATGCCCGGCATGATGGACACCATTCTGAATTTGGGTTTGAACGACAAAACAGTTTTGGCGTTGAAAGAAGCCACCGACAATGGCCGCTTCGCATGGGATTGCTATCGCCGCTTCATCCAGATGTACGGCGACGTGGTCATGGGCGTGCAGAAGCGCAATGAAAATGAGCACGATCCATTTGAAGATGTCATGGCCACGCTCAAGACCGAACTTGGCGTGCAAGAGGACACGCAGCTCACTGAAACGCACCTGCATGAATTGGTGAAGCGATTCAAGGCGCTCATTCTTGATCGCACCGGCAAGAAATTTCCCAATGATCCAATGGACCAACTGATTGGCTCCATTGCCGCGGTATTCCGCAGTTGGATGAACGACCGCGCCATTGTGTACCGCGCCAAATATAAAATTCCCGCGCAGTGGGGCACCGCGGTGAATGTGCAAGCCATGGTGTTTGGAAATACTGGCGATGACTCCGGCACCGGCGTCGCGTTTACGCGCGATCCAGCCACGGGCGAGAATGTGTTCTACGGCGAGTACTTGGTCAACGCGCAGGGCGAGGACGTTGTGGCTGGAATTCGCACGCCGCTTCCTGTGGATCAAATGGCGCAAAATAAAAACATGGCGCCGGCCTTCGCGCAACTTGTGAAAGTTCGCAAGACGCTTGAGAAGCGCTTTGGCGATGTGCAGGATTTTGAGTTCACCATTGAGCGCAAAAAATTATGGATGTTGCAAACGCGCCGCGGCAAGCGCACGGCGCTGGCGTATGTGCGCATTGTGCATGACATGGTGCGCGAAGGTTTGATGAGCCCCGAGGACGCCATCGCATCCAGCGATCCCGAGGCCATGAATCAATTGTTGCAGCCTATTTTTGACCGCCACGCCTACGAGGCCGCGCGCACGCAAGGACGGTTCTTGTGCAAGGGTTTGCCGGCGGGTCCGGGCGCGGCCAGCGGTGAAATTGTTTTAACCGCGGGCAAGGCCGAGGAAATGGTCAAGCAAGGCAAGCGCGTTGTGTTGGTGCGTGTTGAAACAAGTCCAGAAGATTTGCGCGGCATGATCGCG
This sequence comes from Phycisphaerales bacterium, assembly GCA_009691785.1. Taxonomy (GTDB): domain Bacteria; phylum Planctomycetota; class Phycisphaerae; order Phycisphaerales; family SM1A02; genus SYAC01. The sequence goes on along the minus strand of SIAM01000005.1, from coordinate 24,625 downwards.
GCCGATGGAATTCTGACCGCGCGCGGCGGCGTCAGCAGCCACGCCGCGCTGGTAGCGCGTCAAATGGGCAAAGTGTGCGTGGTGGGCGCGGGCTCGCTTGAAGTTGACTATCACAAGGGAACAGTTTCGTGCGCCGGCAAAGTGTTGCGCGAAGGTGATTCACTTTCCATCGACGGCACCACGGGCGAAGTCTTCACTGGTTCAATCGACACCGCCGACAGCGAATTGAAGCAAGTCTTGATTGCCAAGACCATGAAGCCCGCCGACAGCGATATTTACCGCTACTACTCTTTCGTGATGAAGTTGGCGGACAAGTTTCGACGACTTGGTATTCGCACCAACGCCGACACGCCGGAGCAAACGCACAACGCGCTGGCTTTTGGCGCCGAGGGTATTGGTCTGTGCCGCACCGAGCACATGTTCTTTGAAGGCAATCGCATTGACGCCATGCGCGAAATGATTTTGGCGCGCACGGAAGTTGCGCGTCGCGCGGCCTTGGACAAGTTGTTGCCGTTTCAACGCGGCGACTTCGAAGGCATTTTCCGCGCGCTCAACGGCGCGCCCGCGTGTATTCGCTTGCTCGATCCGCCGCTGCATGAATTCCTTCCCAATGATTCCGCCACGCAACAAGCGCTTGCCAACAAACTTGGCGTGACCGCGGGGCAGGTTGCGGCGCGTGTGAATGAACTACACGAGTTCAACCCCATGCTTGGGTTCCGCGGTTGCCGCTTGGGCACCGTGTATCCCGAGATCAGTGAAATGCAAGTGCGCTCCATCTTTCAGGCGGCCGCGCAAGTGCAATCCGAAGGCATCAAGGTTCGACCCGAGATCATGATTCCGCTGGTTGGTTTCGCCAAGGAACTTGAAATTCAAGTCGAGCTGACGCACCGCGTGGCCAAGGAAGTCATGGCCGCCACCAAGCAGAAGTTGCAATACATGGTTGGAACCATGATTGAAATTCCGCGCGGCGCGCTCACGGCCGACAAGATCGCGCAGACCGCGGAGTTCTTCTCATTCGGCACCAACGATCTCACGCAAACATGCCTGGGCATGAGCCGCGACGACTCTGGAAGTTTCCTGCCGAAATATTCCGATCTGGAAATTATCGCCGAGAATCCATTCGCATCCATCGATGTGGCGGGTGTGGGCCAACTGGTCCGCACCGCGGTGCAACTTGGCCAACAAACGCGCCCCGACATTAAGTTGGGAATTTGCGGCGAGCATGGTGGCGATCCTTCAAGCATCGCGTTCTTCCATGACGCCGGCTTGGCGTATGTCAGTTGCTCACCGTTTCGCGTTCCGGTTGCAAGACTTGCCGCCGCGCGCGCGGCCATCTTGGATCCCAAGCGTGTGAAATCAAGCAAGGCAAAGCGTAAGTGAGATTGAAGGCAAGCATATTTCTTGCGGCGCTGTGTGCGTTGAATTCGTGCCAAGATATTGCGTACGGACCTTGGCCGCGGGAAATGGTTCCTGGCACGGTGCGCCACTATCCCTGTATCAGGACAACGCTAGCGCCAACCCTGGATGGCTTGTTGGAAGAACCCCTCTTGATCGATGGAAAAAAGGTAGAGAATCCATGGAGGCGGGCACCGTGGAGTGATGCCTTTCTTGATATCGAAGGGCCAAGCATGCCAAGTCCGTGCTACGCAACATGGATGAAGATGTTGTGGGATACAGAATTTTTGTATGTCGCCGCATTTATAGTAGAGCCTGATTTGTGGGGCACCATAGACAAGAACGACATGGTTATTTTTTCTCAGCACGACTTTGAAATATTCATTGATCCCGACGGCGACATGGCTTCTTATTACGAAATTGAATTCAATATCCTTGGGTCTATTTTTGATCTTTATATGGACAAGGAATATCGGCTTGGGGGAACCGCCCATCCCGAATGGGATTGTGAAGGTATTCAGGGTGTAGTCAACTGCGTTGGCACAGCGAATAATTCCACAGATACGGACAAGTGTTGGACGGTTGAAATTAAAATTCCATTCAAGTGCCTGCGTCCGCCAAAGACAGTGTCCAACGACAGGGCAGAAAATATCCGCGATGGTGACTTTCCAAGTGAAGGCGAGAAGTGGCGCATGAACTTTTCACGTGTGGAGTGGCAACTTGAAAAAGTTGGCTCGACCTATGTGAAGAAACCTGGAACGTCAGAGTTCAACTGGGTCTGGACTCCGCAATGGGCGGTCGACATGCATCGGTTGGAGCATTGGGGCGTTGTGGAATTCATTAGTAAATAGCGGTTTTATGAATGAAATTTGTGTTGGGGCGTGTATTTTTATAAATTTCACGGCAATTGTGCAGCCTTAAACGCTTTGAATGCGAATACAACACCTCGTAAAGGATTTTTTATGCAACATCAAAAACCAACCACATCTTCGGATTCATTTTCACTTGGACACCCGCCCCAAGATCAACGCGTCTTGCTTGAGCACTTGGAAGTCATTCCAGATGCAGACAATTTATTCCACCAAGTCTTGCAACAAGCGTTGACCGCCGCGCAACTCACCGGCATGCGCCGTTCGCATCAACTTATGTTGGCGCAACCCAAGAATGAAATCGTGGTTCACTTTCCAGTGCTCATGGACGACGGACAACACCGTCTTTTCACTGGCTACCGCATTCAACACAACAACGCGCTTGGTCCATACAAGGGCGGTCTGCGATTTCATCCGCATGTCACGCTGGATCAAATGAAGGGTCTGGCCATGGTCATGACGCTGAAGTGCAGCCTTATGCGTCTTCCATTTGGCGGCGCCAAGGGTGGCGTGCGTTGTAATCCGCGCGAACTCAGCAAGGACGAACTCATGCGTGTTACGCGCCGATTTTGTTCCGCCATCAGCAATCAGATTGGCCCCGACTACGACATTCCCGGTCCGGGCGTTGGTACGGACGCGCAAGTCATGGCGTGGTTTGCCGACACATTCGCGCAAACCACTCCCGAGCATGGTCGACAAGATGTCACGCGCGCCGTCACTGGCAAGCCCGTTGAACTTGGTGGCTGTCCTGGTCGCGACCGCGCCAGCGCCATGGGCATGGTCACGGTGCTTGAGGAGTTGCTTCCTGATTTTGATTTGTCGCTTGAAGGCTTGCGCTTCAGCGTGCTTGGCTTTGGCAAAGTTGGAAGTTGGACTTCGCGCATTTTGCAGGAGCGCGGCGCTTTGTTGGGGGCCGTCATGGACGACACCGGCGCGGTGCGCAATGACCGAGGAATTGACGCGCAGGAGTTGGCGCGTCACGTGCACGCGAATGGTGGCGTGATTGGATTCGCGGAGGCGCAAGCCGTTCAGCCAAATGATTTTTACAGCGCCCCAGTTGATGTGTTCATTCCCGCCGCGCTTGAGCGCATGTTGGACGCGGAGGCGGCATCGTTGATCACGGCACGAGTTGTTGCGGAAGCGGCCAGTCTGCCCACCACGGCCGAGGGCGATGAAATATTTTTGCAGCGCGGCATAGAGGTGCTTCCAAGCATTTTGTGCAACGCCGGCGGTTTAGTTGCCAGTTATTTTGAGTGGGTCATGAACAAGGGCTCTGAAATTTGGAGCGCCACCGAAGTGGAGGAGCGATTGAGCCAGCAAATGATTTTAGCGGCGCGAAGAACGCGCTTGGCGCGCCACCGCTTTGAATGTGATTTGCGAACCGCGGCCATGTGCGCGGCGGTGGAGCAAATTGGACGCGTGCATGAGTTGCGCGGCGTGTTTCCGTAAATCAATAGCAATTTCAGTTCGGACTTCTATTCGCGCGCGCATTTTCAGGCGCGGAGTATTTCATATGCGTGTGGAACTTTGTCGCAACGGACTTCTATTCGCGCGCGCATTTTCAGGCGCGGAGTATTTCATATGCGTGTGGAACTTTGTCGCAACGGACTTCTATTCGCGCGCGCATTTTCAGGCGCGCAACTCGTGTGTCACGCGCGTGGTCAATTCGGCGGCGCTGGCGTGATCAATGGCGCCGGGCTTCCATGTCAGCGCAAGCCCGCGGCCGTCCTTATATTTGGGAATAATGTGAAAGTGCACATGCATAACTTCCTGATGCGCAAGTGCTCCGTTATTTTGCAGAATGTTGTACGCCGCCGCGCCGGTCGCTTTCATGACGGCGCCGGCCACCAGCGGCAGCGCCGCGCCCAATGCCGCCGCACTAGCCGGCGAAAGCATGTGTAATTCAGCCATTTCTTGCTTGGGAACCACAAGCGTGTGGCCCGGCGAAAGCGGGTTCACATCCAAAAACGCAATCACTAAATCGTTCTCAAAAAGTTTGTGGCAGGGGATTTCGCCGCCAATAATGCGGGTAAATATGCTGGCCATGTGGACAAGCGTACCATCGGAAGCATGGCGAATGCGCGCAAGAAAAAAGCTAAGAAAAAACTATTGAAGCAAGCCAGCAAGGGCAACACCACGGACGCGCGATTGCCACCAGACGCGGTGCTAAAAAAACTTCTGGCAATTTTTCTTCAAGAAGATCTTGGCGCCGCTGGCGATGTGACAAGCAACGCCATGATCAGCGCACAGCGCCAGGCGACGGCATTTGTTGTGGCGCGAAAGTCCGGCGTGCTTGCGGGCACGCGGCTTGTGCAGTTGCTGGCTGGCCAGGTCAAGCCCGCGCTTGCCGTTCACTGCAATTCGCACGATGGCGAACAGGTTTGCGAAGGCCAGAAAGTATTTCGTATCTCAGGTTCGCTGCGCGGCATTCTTCTTGTGGAACGCACCATGTTGAATCTGTTGGGGCGCCTGAGTGGCGTGGCCACATTCACCAACTCGTTCGCAAAGCAAGTCGTGGGAACCAAGGCCCGCATTCGCGACACGCGCAAGACCACGCCGGGCTTGCGCGCGCTGGAAAAATACGCGGTGATTTGCGGAGGCGGCGTTTCGCATCGCGCGGGATTGTTCGACGCGTTTCTTGCCAAGGACAATCATGTCGCGGGTTTACATCCGCGCAGCATGGCGCTGGAAATTCAGCGCGCCATTGGCGCGGCGCGGCGCACAAACAAACTCAAGTTCGCCATGGTGGAGGTGGACACCCTTGATCAACTTGAGGCATTGTTGCGCCTTCCACATGGCGTGATTGACGCCATTTTGTTGGACAACATGGACGTGGCCACGTTGCGCAAGGCCGTCGCTTTACGCGATCTACTTGCGCCAGGCGTGCAACTAGAGGCCAGTGGCGGCGTGACGCTGGCCACCATCGCCGCCATTGCAAAGACGGGCGTTGATTTTGTCAGCGTTGGCGCCATTACGCACTCCGCGGCGCAAATTGATTTTGCAATGGACATTCAAAGCTCCCCGCGCAAAGGCGGGCGTTTGTGAGCGCGCAACCTGACAACAACGCCGCGCGCATTCGCACAAGCAAGAGCGCGCCAGGCAACGACGCGGCGAACAGCGACACGCCACTTGAACTTTGGAGCGAAGCGCTTCAGAACGCCATGGTGGGGTTGACGCATTTCAAGTCCGCCACGGTGCTGAGCGAAACCGACAGCACGCAAAATATCGCGGCAACAAGCGCGTTTGGGTGCGTGGTTGCGACGGGTCGACAACGCGCTGGCCGAGGTCGACTTGGAAATCATTGGACTGACACGGGTCATCAAGGTCTCGCGGCGACATTTGTTGTTCAAACGCAATCCCCAGATCGATTGGCCATGGCCGCGGCTGTAGCCACGGCAACAACCTTGCGCTTCGTTGTGCAACACGATGTTGCCGCACGAATAGGCGTGAAGTGGCCAAACGATATCGTGGTGGCCCGCGGTGACGGGGCGCCACAAAAGCTTGCCGGCATTTTGATTGAAAGCAAAGGCGATCGTGCGTTGATTGGAATTGGAATTAATATTTTACAATCCAACTTTGAAAATGAACTCACCAACCGCGCTGTGAGTTTGCTGCAACTTGGGCAGGAATGCGATCGTCTAGAGGTTCTGCTGCAACTGACGCGCAACCTTGATCATTATCTTTCCGCAAGCAATCGAGTGATTGAAGAGGTGTATGAAACACTTGACCGGACCGCGGGATTGCGCATGAAATTTCTCACGCCACAAGGCGTGGTGGAAGGGGTGGTTCTGCGCTGCGATCCAGCCATTGGATTGATGGTCCAGACCCCCACGGGCGTGCAAAATTTGCCTTCTGCCACCACGCGGGTTCAACCTTAGAACGCATTCGGTCGATTTATACATTTGATCTACACTTGTACTTCCATGTTCGCCACATTTTCCATTCTTGTTCTTGCTTGCGTGGCCGCGGCTCAAACCAGCTTGCCCGGAACTTTGGTGCCTGTTGAGCAAGGGACCGTTGATCGATCTGTATCGGCGACTTCGTTAAAGATTCAGCAAGTCGAATTAAGTCAATCAACAAACTTTCAAAAGTTGTTTGGCGTCGCGGGGCGACCTGATCTATTTGTAAGGTCTCAAGGTGGACTCTTCGCGGTGTTTAACCAAGGTTCGTATCGAATTGCGCAAGGGAAAACTTTTATTCAGTGGCCAGCGGGAATGGTGTATTACATTGGTCAGCCAGATTTTTACACCCTGCGACGCAGCAGCATTCGTATGGTGCAAAATGGTTCCACTGTGCCGCCGGGAATGGCTATACAGGGAAAAACTTCTGGTGCTGACAAAAGAATAGGAGCATTACCCAGCGATAATTTAATCCAAACTGTTCCGATTGGATTACGAATGCTTAACGAACCCGTTACGGATAGAACACCTGTTCGGGTGCCGATCAAGGATGTTGGGTTTGGCCATTCCAGCGCGGTCCCCGAATTGCCACACGTGGCCGAAGTGACGGCGCCGCCTCAAGCAGCGACTGCATTGCCACAAACTCCTGCCGCGCAATCAACGCATTCCGCCAAGAACGCCGCGGCGCCATCGCCACCCAAGCCATGATTCGAAAGCGAATGGGTTGTGCCGTGGTCCTAGCGATCGCGTGCGGTCATCTTGGAAAAAAAACTTTCGCGCAAATTTCCGCGGCGCTCGAGCATCCATCCGCGGCCCGCGCCGGAGTCATCGCCATTCCTTTGCATCAACAATCCGCCACTGACAGGTGGCCATCGCATTTGACAATTCAACGCGATGATGGAGGCCCCGCATTTGATGGAGTGATTGCTTGGATTGGCGCCAAGGCGGCGCCGACGGAGCGCGCATGGACACAGACGCAAGAGCAACTTGATATTCGACCCATTGCAATGGCGCCTAGCGATGTAAATCCTGAGCAGTCCGGCACCGTGGTGTTGCTTGCAAATACCCCGCGCGATATTCAAGGCGCTCTTGTGATTGGAGTTTCAAAGGTTGAGCCCGCGTGGCTTGAATTGGCGGAGGTCCAACCCGACACATCAAAGTTGCCAATGAATTGCAGCGAGACATACGCCTTGCCCGATCCCACCGCGCCGGCCGAATGGTTTCGTTGGTGGTTGCTTGCGGATCAACTTGATCGCAATCCACCGCCCGCCGTTGGCGATGAAACGCAGCGACTTTTTGCGCTTCATCGCGCGCAATTATGGCAAGCGGGTATTGAGCGCATTGAGCGACAAAGTCCTGGAGTTGCCGCAGAAATTCGCGAGCGGCTTACGACGGTGTGCGTTGAGTCAGACACAACGCTGCCCGCCAGTCACAAAGCCAGTTGGATTGCCAATGCCGATTCGTTGGCGGAAATTTTATCTAATCTCATTTCAACAGAGCGCAGCGATGAGAAGGCCATGCAGAATTCGCTGAGTTACATTCGCTCTATTTCTCCAATTACGTTTTGGCCCGAAGCCGATGATGGTCGCGCCATTCATTTCGCAGCTTGCAACGCCTCACCGGAGGAAGTTGTGATTCTATTTTCGTGGGTGGAGGCGCCAAGTTTGGCGTCGCTTGCCATGCGCTTGCCACCGCATGGCATTTCACGTATCGCGGTCGATCGCCCCGCGGAATTAATGCCGGATCCACTGACAGGCGAACCAAGTCCAACCATCGGTTCACTTCTTATGACGTGGCCAAACAATTCAGCGCGCATAAATGTTGCTCCGGCTCAAAACGTTATGCGTCCGCCTGGATACTCGCTGGGGTTATTTCTTCCCATGCTTTCTCTGGCCGACGCGCAGACTAGAAAAATTCAACCTGTGACTTCGTCATGGAGCACCACCGCAAGTATTCGGCGCAAGTTTGGACATTGGGAAATTTTTGCGGAATGCTTGCGGCAAGAAGTTCGGATTGAAGATCAGTTGGATGTCATTATTGGCGACAGCAATCGACCAATGGGGCGCATTCAAATTGGTGAAGCGGGAGTGCGCAAAGTGGATTCGCCAAGCGGCGCCAGCGCACCCGAAGTGCGCACGGATTCTTTCGCCGACCGTTGGCGTTGTGTGATTGAAATTCCAGAGGAATGGTTGCCCGCCGACGTGAACGGTCGGCCATTTGTGATTGGTATTTCCAGATTCACCAAAGGTCCTTCGTCGCGCCAGACAGCGATTGCCGCCGCCGCCCCATGGCAAATTGGGCCGCCGCTCTTGCAACTTGAGGCGTCCAAATGGATTGATCCTCCAGTTCAGCGCGTGATTCCATCACCATGATTCTCTATACTTGCACGCGATGAATGGCGAGAAAAAAATGCGCGTGGTTGCGCTGCTTAATCAGAAAGGTGGCGTTGGAAAAACCACCACCACCGTGAATCTTGGCGCAGCCTTCGCCGCCAGTGGCTTGCGCACCTTGCTGATTGATCTTGATCCGCAATCCAATCTCAGTTTGCATTTTGGCGTGGAGGCCTCCAACGACGAGCCGCGTCCAAGCAGCACAAGTTTGTTCGCGGATCCGCCGCTACCCATCGCGCAATGCCTCACGCAGGCGCGCGACAATCTTTGGTTTATTCCGGCGGATCAACATCTTGCGCTGGCCGAAGGGCAGCAGGACGCGCAGCATATTTTGGCCAACGCTTTGGAAACCGTGCGAGATCAATTTGATGTGGTCTTGCTTGACTGTCCGCCGGGGCTTGGTGTTCTTAGCGTGAATGCGCTCACCGCCGCAGATGAAGTGATTGTTCCAATGCAGGCGCAATATCTTGCGCTTCGCGGCCTGGAAAAATTATTGCAAACCGTTTCCGACATCACCGCGGGATTAAATCCAAAGTTGCGTTGCACCGGCGTGGTGTTGTGCATGCATGAAAGTCAGTCAAGCCACGGGCGCGCCGTGGTGGAGGAAATTCGCCAGCACTTTGAAAGTTGCCGCGACAGCGATGTGCCATGGAACACATGTCGATTGCTGCAGCCGCCCATTCGCCGCAATATTAAGTTGGCGGAGGCGCCATCGTTTGGCCAAACTATTTTTGACTACGACCCCAAATGCGCTGGCGCCGACGATTATCGCAGCGTGGCCAACAACTTGATGGCCATGTGGAATGAGCGCGCGTCCACTGACGCGGCGCAACAGTCGTCGGTTTCTTCCACATGATGATCGCCATTCTTGGAGCGGGACTCGCTGGATTGACGGCGGCGCGAACATTGCAGCGCGCTGGACAAAGTTTCACCATGTTTGAAAGTTACGACCGCGTGGGCTGGCGCGTGGCCACGGACATGGTTTACGGGTATCAAATTGACCGCGGATTTCAAGTGTATTTGCCCGCATATCCAGAGGCGGGCGCGTGGCTTGACTTGGACGCGTTGCGCCTGCGACCACATGCGTCGCAAAGCAACGGACTTTTTGTCGCGGGCGATTTTGTCAGCGAAGGATCCATTGATAGCGCTATGCGTTCGGGACGATTGGCGGCGGAGTTGGCGTTGCAGTTTGGCGCACAATAACTGTGGCCTCGCTCATGGTTGGATTCAACTGACCAGCCCTGAAATTCACTTCAACTTCGCGGGTGCCCTTGCGAAAAACCAAGTCACCCTTGGTTGGATGAACCTCGCGCTTAGCCACTATCCAACCTTGTGCTAGAAACAAGCCCACGGACTCGTTAGTGAATTCCACCACGTCCGTGATCGTTCCGCGAAACGTAAATTTCCCGCCATCAAGCTCTCCACTGCGTTGATCAATGTTGGAGCTGTGACGGCTTTCCATTTCAGGCGGCGCGGGAATATCGCTCTCCAAAATCATGGATGGACCCGAACCACATCCAATCACAAGCGTTGTCCACGCCACCAGCAGAATAATTGCAGGAAGATTTCGGTTCATGTCGATAGCCAAGGATACAGTCGCCAACCTCAAAGGGGTGGATCATGTCGTTTGAAAAACACGCACGAACCGTCTCCTTGTTTACTTTGGTCAGCCGATTTTCTGGTCTCGCCCGCGACGCCGCGCAAAGCCGCGTGTTTGGCGTTGGTCCAATCATGGACGCGTTCGCCATCGCGTTTCAATTGCCAAATTTATTTCGCAGACTTTTTGGCGATGGCGCGCTCAGCGCGTCGTTCACTCCTGTGTACGCCAAATTGGAGCAAGACAATCCGCAAAAAGCAAAGCTCTTCGCGTCGGTCACACTGGCGTTGCTTGCAGTTGTGTTGGCCGCGCTCACTCTTGTGGGCGAGGCCGTTGTGGTTTCGTTGCCACTCTTTTTGCCCAAGGAACAACTTGCTTATCAATTGATGGCGACCATGTTGCCGTACATGCCGCTGATTTGCGTGGTGGCGCTCATGGGCAGCATCTTAAATGTGCACGGCAAGTTCGCCGTGGCCGCGGCCAGCCCAATTATTTTAAACGCGGCCATTATCGCGGCGTCAATTGGCGTGTCGTACATGCATGGTGGTCTAGAGCGCGAGCTCCATATTCAAATTGTCGCCTACAGCGTGGTGGTCGCGGGTCTGTTGCAGCTGGCATGGATGATGTGGAGCATGCGTGGCTACGGCATTCGCCTGTCGCTGCAATGGCATGGTTGCCGCGACTCACTACGCACCATGCTGACAACCATGTTGCCCATGATGCTGGGGTTGGGCGTATTTCAAATCAACACATTCATTGACAGCATGATTGCCAGTTACCCCACCTTGATTGGTCCCACCATTTTCGGAATGCAATTCCCATTGATGGAGGGCTCCAACGCGGCCATGAATTTCGCCACGCGCCTGTATGAATTTCCACTGGGCGTGTTTGGAATTGCCATTGCCACGGCCATCTTTCCCACGCTTTCACGGCAGGCTTCCAATCCTGCGTTGTTCGCCCACACATTGCGCCGCGGCATTCGACTGGCCTTGTTCATTGGACTTCCCGCAAGCGCCGGCTTGATCGTGGTGCGCACGCATTTGACCGCCGTTATTTTTCAAGGCGGTAAATTCTCCGCGGACGACACCATCCGCGTGGCCACAATCTTGCTTGGCTTCGCGCCCGCGGTCGCCGTCTTTAGCATTATGCAAACTATGACGCGCGCTTTTTACGCCTTGGGCGACACCGCCACACCAACTCGCGTTTCAATTTGGATGGTGTGCTTAAACTTTATTTTAAATTGCACTTTGATTTGGACGCCGCTCAACACCGCAGGCTTGGCGTGGAGCACAACCATTTGCGCATTCATTCAGGCGGCAATTTTAATGTATCTGCTTCATGGCCGCGTCAATAATCTGTTTGACATTCACACGCGCATGGCCAGCGTAAAAATATTCGCCGCAACATTGGTCATGACCGCCATCATCACCGCCATTGCGTTGGCGCTTCCCTCTGGCATGCAGGCGATCGCGCATGTGCTTCCAGTAGGGACAGGCTGGGGACAATCACTTGTGCAACTTCTAGCGCTGACTTGCGCCGGAATTGTGTGCATATTCGCACTGGCCAAATGGTGGAATATGCCCGAATGGAAGTGGACTTTTGGGCAAATTGACGAGGATATTCAAGCCATTGATAAAGGACCCTAAGCGACTCTGAACATATCAAAAGTACGGGGAAAAAATCCCGTTTTTCTTATAGACCCCATTCAGGCGCCGTATATAGAGTGGTCCACTGGTCGTGGGGAGATTCATCATCTACACACCGAGTGGTCTGGCTGCGTCCACGGTGGGCGCAGCCCCTTTTTTTAACATTATCGACACACATACTAGACCCATGCGCCGTATGAGGAGCGCAGGTGTGCAAGAGATTGAGAATCAGCCTGCGGAGAAGTGAGGACAGGTCGCCTGCCCTCGAAGTAACGCGACGGCGGGAGAGTGAAAAGGTAGGTTGTTCGCGAACGTTGGGAACCGTTCGGCAAAAGAGAGACCTCGGATCGCAGGAGGGTGCGACCCGAGGTCTTTTTTACAAGCAGAAATTTGTACAAGCAGAAATAAAAACGTTCAGCGCGATGGAGCCAAACCCTCGCCGCTACTAGGTGGTGGAGTTGGAGTCACTTGATCCATCTTCACAATGGGTTGCATGGTCATGGGATCTCGCAGTGGCAAATGCGTCACCTTGCCACCAAGCAAATCATCCATCTTGGCGCGGCCCGTGCTGTCGCCAGGACCCACGGTGTTCCAATCACCAACCACCAACAGAACCATTTCATTGGGGGTGATATATTTTTGGGCCACGCGTTGCAAGTCCGCCGCCGTGACCGCGTTCACTTTGTCACGGAAGGTCTTCCAATATTCCTTTGGTCGATTGGTCCACTCGTCGCCAACAAATACGCCAAGCATGGCGGGCTTGCTTTCAAATGTGCGCGGGAACGTCTCAATGAATTGGCGCTTGGATGTCTCCAATTCCTCGGCCGTCACTGGTTGATTGCGCACCTTGTCCATTTCTTCAAGCACAATCTTGGCCGCAAGCGCCACGGTTGGGTTCTTGCTTTCGTAACTGGCGGCGAACACGCCAGGGTAATACACCTTGGCCGCAAGACGGCTTCCAGCGGAGTACGCCAGGCCTTCGTTGCTGCGCACCTGTTGCATGATGCGGCTGGTGAAACCGCCGCCACCCAGAATGTCATTGAGGAGTAAGTATGGAATGTAATCAGGGTCATCACGCTTGATAGAGCGCATGCCAATGCGAACCTTGCCTTGCGGAATATCTTTTTGCACGTGGTAAATGCCGGGAACAATCGTGGCCGTTGGAGGCGGTGGGTCCGCCATCTTCTCGCCGCGCGCCCAGCCATCAAATGCGGCGTTCAGTTTGGCAAGCATGGCCGTTGGCTCAAAGTCGCCGCTGACCGCAATGATGACATTGCCCGGATTGAAGATGCGCGCTTGAAACGCACGCATGTTCTCTGGCGTGATCGCCTTCAAACTTGCCTCGGTGGAATCCCGCGACTCAAAGTGGTCGCTGCCGTACATCAGGCGGCTCCACTCGCGGCCCATGATGGAACCAGCGTCGTCATTGCGTTGCTTCATTCCTTCAAGGGCTTGACCGCGATTGGTTTCCAAACGCGCCGCGTCAAATCCAGGACTGCGCAACATGTCCACGAACAACTTCAGACTTTCGTCAAAGTTGCTGGTCAGGCAATTCATGCTGGCACTGCTTGTGGTGTCGCCGCAACTGGCGGACATTTGCGTGGCCATAAAATCAATCGCCTCGTCAAATTCCGCGGGCTTCATGGTTGTTGTTCCGCCTTCACGCATCATGCGGCCAGTCATGCCGGCAAGGCCAACCATGTCCTTGGGTTCAAGATAGTTGCCGCCTTTGAAGGTCATGCTGAGCGTAATCAGTGGAAACTCCTTGCTAGGCGCCATGTACACCGCGATTCCATCTTTCAGCGTGAAGCGAAACTTGGCGGCGTCCGGGGCATCGAATGTCAGCGGACCATATTTAATTTCCTCAGGGCGCTTGGGCACGCTTGTGCCTGCGGTTTGTTGCGCCGCGAAAAGTGGAAGCGCGATTGAAGCCAGTACCAGTGTTGCAATTGTTGTTTTCATTGAGTTGTTTCCGTTGATGAAATTGAAAGCGTTCAGTTTGAAATGATTCATTGACCACCACCCTTTGGCGCGGTTGCGTTTGGAACGGCATTCGCGGGCTCATTCTTGGCAGGACCCTTCACCTTGGCGGCGGGTTTCGCCGCAGCAGGTGAAGCGGCATCGGCAGGAGCCGCCGCAGGTGCGGCGCCACCACCAGCCTCAAGTTGTGCAATTCGTTCTTGCAACTTCTTCTTCATGTAATCAAACATGGGTTTCATTTGCGGTGGAACTTGCGCGCCTTGCGCTTCCATTGCATCAAGATTTTTACGAAGTTCCGCAGGATCGGTGGATTGCAGCATTTGCGCCGCCATTTGCTTGGCGCGGGCGCGCATTGGCGCAGGCAATGCCGCCAAATCCGGATCATCGCCGGCCGTAGCCGCGCCAGCCTTGCGCTTATATGTGGCAACGCTGCGGTTGCTCGGGTCAAAGTAGGTCTTGGCCACGCGCTGAATATCAGCGGCGTTTACGGCCTGCAATTTCGCTGGCATTGCGTTGAGCTCCTTCCAGCCCAATGTATTTTCCGCGAACGCAAGTTGCACCAGTAGCGAGAAATTATTTTGCAAGCGGCGATAGCTGTCCGCCGCGACTCCGTTTTTTACTTTTTGCAATTCACGCTCTGGAACCAACTCGTCCTGCAACTTCTTCAACTCGACATACCACGCTTGCTCCAGTTGCTCGGGCGTTGAATCGCCTTTGGTTTCCGCGCTGAAGGCAAATGCTCCGGCGTATTTACGGCCGTCGTAATTTGCGCTGGCGCTACTGGCAACACTGCTGCCTTCAATCATGGTCTTGTACAAACGACCAGTGCGGCCGTTGAGAATCTCACTCATCATGTCAAGCGCGTAGCCGTCCTTGTGGCCAAGCGCCACGGTGTGATAGCGCACATTCACTTCGGGTTGGAAATCTCCCTCGGCGTTCATGCGTTGCTCCGCCATTTGTTTGGTCTCCAGCGTGACCACTTGCGGCGGCTTCACTTTGCCTGTCTCAAGTCGGCCAAAGTATTGCTCAATCTTCGCCTTCACATCGGCGGGTTTGAAATCACCAACAATGATGCCCACCAAATTGTTGGGGCGGTAGTAGGTGTTCCAATATTCCATGGCGCCGTCCATGGTGTAGCTGTTCAAGTCGCTGGTCCAACCAATCACGGGCCATGAGTAGCCGCTTGAAATCCAGAACATGGCGTCAAACTGCTCTTGAAAGCGGCCGGTTGGCGTGCTTTCGGTGCGCAATCTGCGCTCTTCATGCACCACATCGCGCTCTGAATAAAATTCGCGGAACACGCTGTCCATCAAGCGGTCGCTTTCCATCCACGCCCACAATTCAAATTTATTCGATGGCACATTGATAAAGTAAAATGTGAGATCGTTGCTGGTGAAGGCGTTCATGCCGCTGCCGCCGGCCTTGGTGTAGACCTGGTCAAATTCGTCCTTCACAATGCTGGATTGCGCGGCCTGAGCAAGTTCCAATTTGGAGATTTGCTTTTGAATGTCATCGCCTTGCGCTTTGCCAGCGTCGGTCTTTGGAACCGCGGCCAAGTCCTTCTTTAATTTGGAAATGGCATCGGCCGATGAGCGACCTTGTTGCTGATCCATGGACTTCTTCAACTGCGCGCGCAAATCCTTCAACTCCGGCGTGTCGTTGTTGGGATTCCACGGATCATCAATTTCGCCTTTGAAAAAGCGGGTGTACTGCGTGGTCCACGCCATTTGATTAATTTGATTGCGCAGCGCCTTCTGTTGCGCGCGGTACTCGGCGTCCTTCTGTGGATCAAGCGTGCCAATGGTGTTGGTTCCCTTGAACATAATGTGCTCAAAGAAGTGGCTGATGCCGGTGATGCCAGGGCGCTCATTCACCGAGCCAACTTTTGCAAGCCAGCCAGCGGCGATGACATTGGGCTGATCCGTGCGCGGGATTAAAAGAAATTTCATGCCGTTTGGCAGAGTGAATTCCTGAACATCCACTTGCTGTGCCGAAGCGGTTGCGGCGGCTACAAGAAGTGACGCAAGTACAAGCAGTTGTCTCATGGCAAGGTCCTTACTGAAAGCGATGGAATGTTGAACAAGATCTGAACGCCGAAATTGGCGGATTTGGATGATATACGGACTTTCAACTTGCAAAATTGCAATTTCGTACAAAAAATTCTTGGACACAGGCGCCTGCGGGGGTACTCTTACATCATGTTCAAGACCCAATCAATTGTGGTGATATTCATCGTTCTTGGTTGGGTTGCTTCGGCGACCGCCCAAGTTCGTGTTATGCATTACAACATCGCCGGGTATCAAGGCGATGATACGGCCATGCGCGCGGTTCTTGCGGCCATGCATGCGGATAACAAAATGGGTTGGGCGCAACCAGTTGATATTTTTCTTTTCAACGAAGTCAACAACACAGCCTGGCCAAAAATTATTGCCGCGGTCAACGCGTCGGCTCCCGCTGGCGTGACATACACGGCGGGAACATACACCTCCGCCAGTGGAGAAACTTCCGCCTCTGGCGCGCAAGCAATGTTTTATCGCTCGGACACACTGACCGAGATCCCCAGTGGTCACGCAGACATTTTTTCTGGCGCTAGCCGTTACTGCGATCGCTGGCAGATGCAACTGAAGGGCTACACATCGGCCTTGTCAAAATTTTATATATACGGCGCGCATTTGAAAGCCAGCACGGGCAGCACCAATGAAGAAGTGCGTCGCACTGGCATGGTGGCCATACGCGCCAACGCCGACGCGCTTGGCGCGGGCGCTATCTGCATTTTTACTGGTGATTTTAATTTTTACAGCAACGCGGAAACTGGATACACGGTCCTGATCGCCGCGGGCAATAGTCAAGGAATAGATCCATACGGAAATGGAAATTGGACCGGTTCTTCCAACGCTTGGAAGCAAACGCAAGCACCACTGGTTGTTGGTTACAACAACATGGTTGGCGGCGGCTTGAACGATCGATTTGATTTCATCGTGCCCAGTCTTGGCGCGTCGGACGGACACGGTATTTCCGCCATGACCAGCACCATGCGCGTGCCTGGCAATGATGGCATCCACTACAACACAGACATCAACGCTGGAAATAACACGTATTACTCTCCAGATATCACTCGTTCCAACATTTTGGCGGACAACTTGGGAATGGCCAGCGACCACATTGCGCAACTCATGGAGTTTCAAGTGCCGGCCAAAATGTCTGCGTTGCTGGTGAACGCACCAACCCGCGTGATCAAAAGCGCGTTGGCTTCCATCGAAGTGAAAGTGCAAAATGTCGCGCCGTATTTCAATAGCACTGGCGTGGAACCCCTGTTGTTTGCGGTGGCTTGCACAGGCAGCGTCCTTGGAACGGCCAGCGGAACTGGGCCCTTGTCGCCAAGTTCAATCAGTAAATTTGTCACGCTGAATACTTCCGTTGTCGGAACGGCCACCGGCAGCGTGAATGTCACCAGCTCCAATGAAGGCGTGGAGACTCCATCCATCTCGCTTCCAGTTTCCACGCAAGTGGTTCGTTCAAGCAATCCAAGCCTGGACCCAACCGCGGACTTGGACAGCGTCACGCTGCTCCTTGATACGCAATCCGATCTTGGTTCCGTCACCATTGACGCAGGCGTGCGCAATCATTTGTATGACAGCAATCAAGCCAAGTTGGATATTGACAGCGTTTCATTCACGGGCACCGCGGCCAGCCGACTTTCACTTGCAAGCGGCCTTGGCGCGGGGTTGACCA
Source organism: Phycisphaerales bacterium (assembly GCA_009691785.1). Taxonomy (GTDB): domain Bacteria; phylum Planctomycetota; class Phycisphaerae; order Phycisphaerales; family SM1A02; genus SYAC01. The sequence goes on along the minus strand of SIAM01000005.1, from coordinate 7,117 downwards.
CGGGAACGCACACTCTTCGCTTTGAGTTGAACACGGTGGGTCTCACGCCTGGTCCCTACGCGGCCGTTGCCACCGTACGCACAAGCGATGAGGACATTCTGGGCGCGGCGTCGCGCAACATCACGGTGAACTTTGACATTATTGTTGGCTCTAGCATCTTTGGCGATGTGAACGGCGACAACATGGTCGACGCGGGCGATATCAGCCTCATTCTGCTGGATTTTGGCCATTGTGAGGGGTGGTGCATAACGGATCTTGATCAAAGTGGGGATGTTGATTCTGGCGATGTTGCCTTGGCGCTTTTGTCGCTCACATAAGCAAGAGCCACTGCCGCCCACACGCGTGGTCACGACCACTTCATCAATTTCATTTTATTCGCTGGCGCGTGCGCGCGGCTCCAAACATAATCTGAACACAAACCACATTTTTTTCTGACGCAATCTTTACGGCTGTCGTCGTTTTTGGATGCGCAATTCTTTGATCGCCCAATTGTTGGGTGAAGCAATCATCAAAGGATCATCCATGAAAATTTCATAAATCGTTCTTGCGCTCTCCATAAGTTTCTCCGCGCACGCAGTTGCTGGTGGACTGATTTTGAACGAGTACAACGCGGTTGGTTCCACAAAGTATCGCACGACGGTTGTTGGTGATCCAACCAACGGTGTTGATTCCTATTTTTGGCCGCGTGCTTGGAAACGGCGGCGACTGGTGGATCAACGCCCACACCTTCAACAATCCGACATACTTCACAACGACCACCAACAAAACCCTTGATATTTCAGGCAATTTCAGCGTGGGAAACAACAATTGGCTTATGGAAATTCGCAACGCGACCAACGCCCTGGTGACAGCGGGTTGTGGCGAAGGCGGGGCTTCGTACGGTGGCAGTGGCGTGAGCAGTACCGAAGTGTGTAAGTTGGAGGCTCAGCCCGCCGCCAATATTTCCAACGCCTTATTTGACGACGGTGACAATTCTTCATTTGGTTCGCCCAATTCGTGGAAGGATGCGATCTTTGTGACATGCAAGGTGCGTCAAGATTTTGCCGCGCTGGGTGAACCAACGCTGGCGGAGTGCGCCACATGCAAGCCAATCTTCTTGAATGAATACAACGCCGTCATGTCCACTGGTTACTTGAACGGCGGCACCGCAACTGTTGATGCAGACGGCGGCGCTTCCGCGGACACACACTTTGGCGTCGCTAGATGCTTCTGTTCCGGTGCCACCCGATTGTGGGTCCATCTTCATTGATCCATCGGCGCAGCACCGCCAAAAAATATGATCCGAAAACAACCGCAGTCACCGCTGATTGGATTGACGCGCGCCGAATGCGAGTGAGTCGAATTAAAAAACCGTCAAGCACGGTGTTGTTGATGGAGATGCGCACCATTCCCGCGGAGCTTGATGGCGCCGGGACCAATAATGGAAAGACTCCGGAATTGTGGCACCCGTATTATTCAGAACTTCTCAATCGACATCGTGGTGATTGGCAACGCTTCGCCGCGCGCCATAGGAATGGCGGGCATTTCATGTATGGCGATGGTCATGTGGGTTGGTTTGACAATAGTGTCGCCTGCACACCAGCGGGCGCAACCGGTCCGTCGAAAGAGAAAAATGTGAACTTCAATCGCGCCGATTTAATTTGGGACCCGCTTGGACCTTCTTTCAAAGACTAAGCGCAAGCGCCGTCCAATTTGCGACAGTTGGCGCGTTGCAGTTTGGTCATTTTCCGCAAATGATGCGGCAAATTGAATGCCAGCGGTGAAAGGCCGAGGTGGGATTTGAACCCACGAATCACGGATTTGCAATCCGTTCCCTTAGGCCACTTGGGTACTCGGCCGAGACCGTATCCTTGCATCGAACGCTCTTGGCGTCAACGCAATGACCACACGAATTCTGAAATCTTTTGGAATGACTTTGTTTGTTGCAATTCTTCCAACAGTGGGTTTCGCTGTTGAGTCTGACACGCTGACATCAACGGGCGCTGCAACGCTGGCGCCGTCAGTGACGCCGCCCATTGCGCCATCAGCAGCCCCAACAGTCGCGCCGTCAGTGACGCCGCCCATTGCGCCATCAGCAGCCCCAACAGTCGCGCCACCAGTGACGCCGCCCATTGCGCCATCAGCAGCCCCAACAGTCGCGCCGCCAGTGACGCCGCCCTTTGCGCCATCAGCAGCCCCAACAGTCGCGCCGCCAGTGACTTCATCCACGCCAACCCCTTTCGCAAGTGGTTTGAAAATCTCCGAGCGCCCGCCGCTTCTAGTAGAGGGCGCGTATCTCACGCAGGTCGGTGGGTCTCTTGAACCGATCGAGGGCGATCGAGGATGGCAATTTCGATTCCGAGATTCATTTGAAGGTGAACCCGATCGCGTGGTTCAACTTCTGCCATCGATCACGCTGGCGGACATGATTCGAACTTACGCGCAGTTGAAGTCGGGACTTATTGCGAAATTTTCCATCACTGGAAAAGTGACCTTGTATCGCGGCTCAAATTATGTCATGCCACTTTTTGCCACGGTCATTTCCGAATTTCCGCCGCAGCAATCTAGGCCAACATTGGCGCCACCCGGCGCGTGGTATGGCTCAAGTCAAGCGCTTCAATTGGCGGAAATTTCAACCGTAAGCGGCGCATTGGCCGCCAAACAAGCGGCCATGGCTTTGGTGAGGCAAACTTTCCTTTCGCTCGCCTCGCCACTTTCCCCGCAGGCATTGGCTGCGGAATCATCGCAGAAACAAAAATTTATTGGCGGCATTTCAGCCGAGGACATTGAGCAAGAATTGGTCGCGCGTGTGGGAGATATTCAAAGATCCATGGATGCACCGCGCTTGCCGGCGTTGAATCCAAATGCAACCAACGAAATGAAGTGGCTGCAACCTGGACGTCGTGTGCATGATCGCTTGGGCACGGTGATGTGCGATCCCGTGAATGGTGTTTGGAGATTTGTGTTTGAATCCAGCCGCGGCAGGGTTGGTGAACGCGAGGCGGAGTTGCTGCCTTGTACGTTGACGGAATCATTGACCAAACAAGCGCGATCCAGTGGCGGCTTGGCTTCTGGCCTTCTTTCAGGGGAAATCACGCTGTTTGAAGGGCGCTCATATATCTTGCCAACATCATTTAGAACTTTAAGTTTGGGCAAATTGTTGTCGCGCTGAAATTGCAAATGTTTCTTGAATGCGTTGCGGCAATTTCAAATAGTGCTATTGTCACCCGACAATGGCATACCCAACCGCAACAATTGCAACCGACATTGGCGACATCGAAGTGGAGCTTTGGAACGATGTGGCTCCAGGGCATTCCGAAAATTTTCTAAAGCTGGCAAAAAAAGGTTTTTATGACGGGCTTATTTTTCATCGCATCATTCCTGGCTTTGTGATCCAAGGCGGCTGCCCCAAGGGAGATGGAACTGGCGGACCAAGCTGGCAAGTGAAGGCGGAGTTCAACAAGAAAAAACATATGCCGGGCACGCTCAGTATGGCTCGTAGCGCGCACCCAGACAGCGCCGGCAGTCAATTTTTTGTGTGTTTAACGCGCGGGCAATGTCAACACTTGGACAATCAATACACAGCGTTTGGTCAAGTCATCAAGGGCATGGATGTTGTTGAAAATATCGCGGCGTCTGAAGTTGATGCGCGATCAGGTCGACCGCTCAAGCCAATTCAGATGAATAGAATCACCGCGACTGCGGCGAAGTAGGAATTGCGTTTGGCGTATCAATCACCTCGCTACGAATGCGTTGGGCGCGCCTATTTTCACCGGGAATTCTTGGTGGAGCCGCAACAATGATCACCTCTTGAATCTTTGGAGCAGTTGTTGGGCGACCAGTTGCCGCGTCGGCAATATTTGCGGCGGCTATTTTTCCCATGGCTTCACGCCCCGACACGACATAGCCAAAGGTGCAGTACTGGCCATCTAGTCTTGCCGTACCCGCGCGCGAAAGCGCGATATAAAACTGGCTGCCAGCGGAATTCGGATCGTCGCCGCGCGCCATGCCAACCACACCAATATCGTGCGGCAAATCGCTGGGTTCCAGCGCCAAGTTCCAGCCTGGTCCGCCATCACCAGTACCGGTTGGATCGCCGCCCTGAATCACAAACGGTTGACCCTCGCGGTTCATTGGAACAATGCGGTGAAAAATAGTGTTGTTATAAAAACCTTGATCGGCCAGCGTGACAAAGTTGCGCACTGTGGCTGGCGCGGCGTCCGTGGCGAAGGCAATGCGAATGGGGCCAGCGTCGGTCATCACCATCGCGTCGACATCAAGTTCAGTGCGGAAGCCGCTTAACACCACTGGCTCCGAGGGAATCCACTGCGCCGATGCGATCACAACTTCTTGATCAGCGGGATCGAGCAAGCGATCGCCCCAGCCAACAATGCGCGTGTATGCGTCGTTTGTGCCTTTGCGTTGCGCGCGTTGTGTCCGCACGGAAGGGGGACTTCGCAGCGGTTCAAGAACAATTGGGGAAGCGATTGGTTTTCCATCCTCGAACAATTGCACCCAGGCGGATTTGGAAAGACTGTCAATAGTGGGTATAAGCGGGCGCAAATCAACAATGCCTGGGGTCACGCCAAGATCGCCCAATGATTTTCCATCGGTGTCAAGAACTTGAATCGTGAGTTGTCCGTGGGTGCTGGGCGCGACCACGCGAATTTCGACAGGTTCTTTCGCGCGATGAAATCTGCGCGCGCATTCAAGCGCCGCGGATTTCGCTAGCGTGCTGCGCGCCATGTTGGCATTTTGTTTGGCAATCGTGTCGACACTGGACGTTGCAACAATCGGCTCTGGCTGAGCCAAGGGTCGTGCAGGAATAATGGATTGTGAAAAGTTCTTTGGCGTGGAAGTCTCCTCCGCGGCGGAGTCCTTGGCCGCCAAAGGCGCAATGGTGTCCGACTGTTTCGCGCTTTGGCAAGATGGCGCAACAAGCGTTGACATGAGCGCGCAACGCAGCAGTGCATGGATGGCGCGCCTAGTCCAAAGCATGCGCGCCGCGCCGCGCAATTTCTCAGCCAATTTGTCGGTTGGATCATTCATGAGCAATCCACTTTATAGTGTCCTGATGCCGAGTGCCATTGCCCACACCCGATTGATTGTTGGACTGGAGATTCATGTGGAACTATGCACGCGCAGCAAAATGTTCACGCGCGCGCCCAATCCGGCGCATATGGACTTTGATGGCTCCGATCCAAACTCGCTTGTGGACCCGTTGGTGGCCGCGCTTCCAGGAACATTGCCCGTCATGAACCGCGCCGCGGTTGAAATGTCCGCGCGCGTTGGCATGGCGCTGGGGTGCGACATTGCCAAGCAATGCCGCTGGGATAGAAAAAATTATTTCTATCCCGATCTTCCTAAGGGCTATCAAATTAGCCAGTATGACCAACCGTTGTGCGGTGAGGGAAAGTTTGAATTGCCACTGGAAGATGGATCCACAAAGACGATTGGAATTATTCGCGCGCACTTGGAGGAGGACACCGGAAAGCTTGGCCATGAACTTCCAGGCGGCCGCCACTACGACGGAAGTTTGGTGGACTTGAATCGCGCGGGCACGCCACTGCTTGAAATTGTCACGGCGCCGGATTTTGCAAGCGCCGCGGAAGTGGTTGCATTCGCGCAAAATCTGCGGGTTTTGTGCCGCTTTCTTGGCGTGACCGAGGGCGTGATGCAGAAGGGCCACATGCGCTTTGAGCCCAACATTAATGTGGAGATCACCTTTGAAGATGGCACGACGGTGCGCACGCCCATTGTGGAGGTGAAGAATTTGAATTCATTCAAGGCCGTGAAGGGCGCGATTGAATATGAGTTTGTGCGCCAAGTGGAGGCGTGGAAACAAGATGGCCGCGTGATGGGCCGCGGCATGAAAGCCACTCGTGGTTGGCTTGATGAAAAACTGGAGACCGTGTTGCAGCGCGAAAAAGAAGACGCCCATGACTATCGATATTTTCCAGATCCCGATCTTGTTCCCGTGCACATGGATGCGGCGTGGCTGCAAGAAATTCGCGCGTCGCTGACGGAGCAGCCGCTCAGTCGCCAACGCCGCTATCAACAAGAGTGGGGATTGTTGCCGGTTGACGCGGAGAACTTGGTGGCCGAGCGCGACGACTGTTTCTATTTTGAAGCGTGTGTTGCCGCCGCGGGCGCAACAGCGGCAGCCGGATTTGCGGTTGGGAAATTATTGCTCAACGCGGGCTCCAAGCGCGCCAATGAAAAGAAATGCCTCATTCATCAACTGGGCGCAACGCCAGCGCAAGTTGCGGAGCTTGTGAAATTGCGCGAAGCCAATGAGGTTGGTCCGCAAGCCGCCGATCAATTGTTTGGATTCATGTGTGATTCGGATGAGACGGTTTTTGCCTTGGCGCAAACGCACGGCCTTCTTCAAGTGCGCGATGACTCCGCGCTTGACGCGTGGGTGGAAGAAGCGATTCTTGCGCAACCGCAAGCCGCCGCCGATGTGGCCGCGGGCAAGGACGCCGCCACCGGGCGCTTGGTGGGTCATGTCATGAAACTCTCAAAGGGCAAGGCCGACGCCAAGAGCATCAACGAGCGCTTGATCAAGCGACTGAGGAAATAAAAATGCGCGCGCGAGCAAACAGACATATGTTGAAATGGAACGCAACGAACTCACGCAACAATCACGCCGAGCGTTGTCAACGGAGCACGCCATGAATGATCCAAATCTAGAGCCTAGTGAAGTGGTCGTCACGCATGAAGCCATCGCACGGCGTCTGCCTGTGCTTGCCGCGGAAATCGCCGCGTCGCTTGGTGGCAATATGGACGGTCTTGTGATCATGCCGGTGCTCACTGGCGCGCTGGTGTTCGCAGCGGATCTCATTCGCTGCTTTCCCCAGCGCTTGCGCATGGATCTGATCACCGCGCGCAGTTACGGCGCCGGTACGCACAGCCAAGGACCAAAGCTTGAGGGCGGTGTTCCTGAGGGGGTGAAGGGGCGACATGTTCTGATTGTGGATGACATTCTTGACAGCGGACGCACCATAAAGTTTTTGCGCAAAAGTGTGCAAGAAAGCGGCGCTTTGAGCGTGCGCGCGTGCGTTCTGTTGCGCAAACAATTGCCAGAAGCCTTGGCCACGCCGTGCGAATTTGTTGGCTTTGAAGTGCCGGATTTATT
>SIAM01000041.1 GCA_009691785.1 Phycisphaerales bacterium | reverse complement strand
CCATGCGTTCACCACGGCTGACAGGTCGGGATCAGTTGGAGGTAACGGCACATCATTTTTCAACTCAACTGCGCGCAACACTGCATACACCTCCTCCACTACAATCAAATCTCCTTTGTTTTGTAGCGTTTCCGTTGCTAGTGCATCGGTCTTCGAAACCGAGGGTCGTTGGTTCGAATCCAACCGCGTGCGTTGATTGAAGTGCGATGAATTGTGCCACATGCGGCTGTACGCTTGCCGCATGCAAACACTTCAACAACAACTCGCGGCGCTTCAAGTGATCGAAGCCGGAAAAATTAATTAAAATCCACACTACGATAAAGCACATCGAGAAGGAACTTATCCGTAAAGTTCGCCGTTTAAATCTCAATCAAATCAGGAGACTTCTAAAATGAGCGCACCCACCGATCCCGTACAACTTGTTCCAGGCAATTCGCTGATCACCAAGACGCCAGAGGAAGGCCGACAACTCGCCATTAAAATGTCGCGCTTGATCATCAAAGTCACGCAACCTGACGCCGCAGTGCGTGAACGACTTCGTTCGGTGTACGCCGAAGATGCCGCAATGCTGATCGCGATCGGACAAACGGTTGCCATGGAATTTGCAACCATTGCCGCAGCTAATAACTATTGGAAGTGAATCAGGCGCGGGTTCGGCTTGTGCCACTTTGCAATGTCAAGGGCTGAAAGTGCCGCCTTAATAAATTCGTCCTCAAGCATTTCGTGTTTTGGGCAAAACACACTACTCTTCTACGCCCATGCCAGTGGTCAGCGCATCCAATCTTCGAATCACTCTTGGCGCCAAGATCGTTCTTGACGGCGCGACATTTGCCATTGAACCGGGCGAGCGCGTTGGACTTGTCGGGCGCAATGGCTGCGGCAAAAGCACGCTGCTGAAAATTCTCTGCGGCAAATTAAAACCCGAGGGCGGCGAAGTGAGTTTGTTGCGCGGCGCGCGCCTGGGATATTTGGAGCAAGAGCCCCGCTTTGATCCATCGCTCACATTGCAAGAAGTGGCGGCGCAAGGCTTGCGCGAAGGCACATCAGCGCGCGCGGAACTTGACCATGTGTTTGAAGCAATGGCCACGGCGCAAGGCGAGGAGTTGGAAAAACTTTTCGAGCGCCAGATTGCGCTGGAGGAAAAGTTGGAGCGCTCCGGAGGTTGGTCAAACGATCATTTGGTGGAGGCCGTGCTTCACGGACTTGGTTTCATAGACGATCAATTTGATATTCCAGTGAGCGGACTTTCTGGTGGACAAAAAGCGCGGCTTGGTTTGGCTCGGCTACTTCTTGAAGAGCCCGACGCCCTGCTGCTTGATGAACCCACAAACCATTTGGATATTGTCGGGCGCGAATGGCTGGAAACATTCCTGGCCGACACCTATCAAGGCGCGGTTGTCATCATTAGCCATGATCGCCGTTTGCTTGACAAAGTGGTGCACCGCATTGAGGAAATTCACGAAGGCAGCACACGCAGTTATCCCGGCAACTATCACGCGTTTGTTGACCTGCGCTTGGAGCGCCACTTGACGCAAATGCGCGTGCATGAAAAACAATTGGACAAGATTCGCTCCGAGGAGCAATTCATTCTGCGCTACAAGGCGGGTCAACGCGCCAAGCAAGCGCGCGGCCGAGCAACTCGCTTGGCGCGTTATAAAGAAGACAGTTTGGTTGAGCGGCCAATCGAGCTTGATTCCATGCGGCTTTCACTGCCCAAGGGTCCGCGCATTGGCGACGCCGTTGCGGTGTGCGAGGATTTGCAGAAAACCCTTGGAGATCGCCTGCTCTTCAAGAATTTGACCATCACCATTAAGCCCGGCGACCGCATTGGAATCATCGGGCCAAATGGCGCTGGCAAGACCACGCTTATCCGCACGCTGCTTGGAGAAATTCCATTTGATGTGGGAACAGTTCGCCAAAGCCCAAAGCTGCATTCAGGTTGGTTCAAACAAACGCATGAGCATTTGGACTACGCCCTGAACGTGTGGCAATATTTGCAGCGCACTGTGCCGTCGCGGCCTGGTCTTGGAAAGTTGAACGAGCAAGAGTCGCGCGACTTGGCCGGCGCGTTTTTATTCTCTGGCTATGAGCAGGAAAAATTACTCGGTGAAATTTCTGGCGGCGAGCGCTCGCGCGCGGTGCTTGCCGGACTTGTCGCTGGCGGCCACAACTTGCTGGTGCTAGACGAACCAACAAACCATCTTGATATTCCAAGCGCCGAGCGTTTGGAAGACGCGCTTTCACTTGATCCTGAGGACGGCGGCTATGACGGCGCGCTGCTGCTTGTCAGCCATGACCGCGCGCTGCTTGCGGCCACGTGCGATCGCTTGATTATTCTTGATGGACTTGGAAACGCCACGGTGTTTGATGGCAACTACGACGAGTGGGTGCTCAAGCAAGCCGCGATCGCCAAAGCGGCGGAGGCTTTGCCACAGAAGTCCGCGCCCTCGGCGAAGCCACGCCCAAGCAACAAGCAAGGCCCGTCCACCAATAAGCCAGCCTCCAGCAGCGCTGGCAACAACAAATCAAAATCGCAATCAAACAACAAGGGCAAATCCGCGCGCGATCCGTTTGCGGCGTTGTCGCTTGAAGAACTTGAAACGCAAACCGCGAAGTTGGCGGCGGACCTGGAGAAACTGGACAACACAATCGCCAAGCCAGAGACCGCCCGCGACCACAAGAAACTTTCCACGCTGCTTGCGGATCGCGAAAGACTGGTGGCGCGCCATCAAGCTTGCGAGCATTCGTGGCTTGCGCGCGCGCAGTGAGCACTCGTTGCCGCATGAATGAAACGCGGGGCACAAAGCTTTTTTTGCGTGCGTGATTTCTGAAGATGTTGCACCATGCCCAAACGCGTTTCTGTATGCCAAAAAAAAGTCCGCCCCAAAGTTTCCTTCAAGGCGGGCCTGCGGTGGTTGCTTGTGTGAGCTGAAGATCCGAAATTTATTTCACCGCCATCATCAGCGCGCCGGTTTCAATGTCGTCCGCTTGCGCCATTTCAATAGCCGCTTCATCTCGCGCCGCCGCGACGGTTTCTTCTGCTGTTTCCAATACTGAATCCTGAATATCAAAATGCGCGTTCGCGCCAACAACTGTGGCCGCGCCGGTAAAACTATTGTTCTTAAACGTGCTGGCGCGAATCGTTGCGCTGGCATCAAGCACATACATGGCCGATCCCGATTCATGCGAGAAATTTCCTTGCATCACGCAGGCGTTCAGATTGACATTGGCGCGGTCGCTGTACAAACCGCCGCCCCACGCGCCACTTTTCACGCGATTGTTCAGGAATGCAACGTTGAACAGTTGCATGGAGCCACCCAAGGCGTACACGCCACCGCCACAGGTTCCTGCAGCGTTTTCATTCACTTTGCAATCACTCATGCGCACATCGGATTGCGTAGACCACATGCCGCCGCCAGCCACAGCTGAACGATTCTGCGTAATCTCGCAGTGATCGAATTGCGCTTTTGAAGTTGTGACACACACGCCGCCCATGTTGTTCTTGAATTGGCAATTCCTAATCGTTGCGTTGCTGCCTTGCAGCACCATGCCGTGGCCATTTTTGCCTTGACCATCTTGAATGCGGAATCCATCGAACATGAATTTTGAATTTTCAATCACTGCGATTGGTCCATCGAGACCATCTCCAAGAATGAAAGTATTTGCCGCGCCACCAATGGATTGAAGTGAAATATTTTTCCTGGCAACGCGAATGTTCTCGCGGTATTCGCCAGGAGCGACAAAAATTACGGCGCCTTCCGCGGCTTGATCAATGGCGCCTTGAATGGTTGAAACTTGCTCTGGAACCAAAATTACGGCGGATGTGTTTCCAGCTTGTTCCTGCTCGCCGTCCGTTGAAATATCATTAGGATTCGCGGCCATATCCGCGTTCAATGCGCTCACAAAGGAGCCGCGCCACAATGCGACCAATGAAGCCGCCACCACCAGAGTCAGACACATGCCACCAAGAATTTGCTTATGGCTGCTTTGCGTTTGTTCTAGTGGATTTGATTGATTTGTGTTGTTCATAATGAGCGCCTTTGAAAGTTGATTTGACTTTGCGTAACAGACGTCACGCAAATCGACTCCACCACAAACGCGCTGATTTAATTTTCTTTTCACTCCAACCGCCGCGATCTGTTTCGCAGTTCATTTGGGCGCGACCCACCTCGCGTCCAACCTCTTTCCCTTCACTCGCTCGCGGTTTCCCTCCGCGGCGAGCCATTGCACGTTGCGGTCGAACTTCACTCACCCGCAATCTCTTTCCAACACTCGCGCCTTCCCAAACGCAAGTTCCCTTTGAACTCTCACGGGTTCCCGTCCGCGAGTTCTTTCCAACATTCGCGCTTTCCCAAACGCGAACCTATTTCCAACCTCGCGGGTTCCTTACGCCTGCGAGATCGTTCCCAACATGCCTTTCGAACCACCCCTCCGTGGCTCGTATTGCACTGAAAACAATGTCGAATTTAATTTTCAAAATGCAAATTCCTTAGTGAAATTTTTGTAAAAACGTCTTTTAATGCAGAAAATCTGCATCTTTTCACTAATTCGGTAAGATTACTCCCCGACTGAAGTCAATTTGCAAAAAATGTTGCAAAGATGCTTACATGCGTGGTGGACTTCTTCAACATCTGAATTGGCTGCCGCGGTTTTTTCATCCCAGCATGCTTCTGACTTTGTGCGCGCTGACGCTGCCGGCCTGTAAAGAAACTCCATTTCGATTTGATGTGGTGCCCATGCCAGTTGGCAGCAGCAGTTTGATTCGCGCCGGCTATCACGGTGACCAAAAAAGTTGGGCGTGCATTGACAAGATCCATGACGAATATTTAACGCAGTGGCAAGCCGCGGTGCAACGGGAAATGACATCCATCATCGCTTCCATCAGTCAACGCAGCAATGCGCTTGATCCGCGTATGGAAGGATCGTGGTTGAAAGACCAGGAATTTATGGAGCAACTGCGCAAACGACACGGGACGTTGTTGTCGCAACTTTCCGTGCTGGATCAAAATTTATTCGCGCAATGGGGTGACTGCGTTAGCGCGACGAACGCGACAATGATGGAGGATCTTTCCACGGACCGCGCCATTGCGCGCGCCAAATGCGTGGTCAATCCAGCCGCTCAATCATTTATTGACTTGCGCGAGGTGTTGACCAACATGAAATTCACGCCAGAGCAGCGCGCCTTGTTTGACGAACACATGAAGACCTACACCCGCGCCTTGCTTACCGCGGCCAACGCATTCGCGGCCGTGTCAATTCGCCGGCCCATGGATGGCAATGACGATGCCATCAATCTAGCCAAGAGCAAAATTGCTGCGCTGAATGTTCGCACCATTGAAATGCTGCAAGGCATTATGGATCAAGACGTGGTGGAGCGTTTCAAGATTGGATTTGTGAACCAGGAATCTTGGGAGCCCACCGATTGGCAAAAGGTCGCGCCATTGTTGATTGTGCGCTTGCCAAACTTGCAGCAATCACAACGGGTTGCGGTTGCCAAGATTGTGCTGGAGTGGGAGAAAGATGATCGCGAACTCGCGTTGCGAATTGCAACCGCCATGTTGCGCGGCAAAGATGATCCGCGCGCTCAACTGGCCAAGGATGCGCGCCAAGAATTGTTGAAACAACGCAACATAGCCATGGTAAAAATTGCCGGAGATCAATACAAGGATTCTCTCGCGCCGCTTCAAAATCAATCGGGGCAGCAACTTCGCGACAGCATTGCCACGCTATTGCCCGATGATTCGTTGAACGATGTGTTCGCCATGATCGCGCTACCGCCGCCCGATGCCGCGCCTGATGGTTGGCCCATTCGCAAGAGCGCGGAAACATTTGCGCTATTTCTGCCGCCAGATTTTCAACCCTGGGTGGAAAGCCGCTTGCGCCCGTTGCAGTCACACGGTGACACTGAAACCGCGGTGTCCATGACGCTGCTGAAAGACAGTGTTGAAAGTTGGAACAAAACTTTTGAAGAACATTTTGGCAAAATAAAAGTGGTCGAGGACCGCATGAAAGAGGCGTCTTCGCCCGACATGTCCGTGCCCGAGTTGCAACGGCGGTTGCGCGCCCTTGTATCTGAACTTGAATCCGCGCGCAACGCGCTTACCAAAATAGAAGACGACACCATTGCTGAACTCGCGGCGGTGCTTGGCTTGGACCCCAACGACGCGCGCATTGAGCGCTTGCGCATTGAGCGCTCGGTGACTGCGTCCACCATTGACTGGCGAAAAATTCCCATGGGATCGCTGATGAAGATTGACCGTGAAGCCACCATTGATGTGCCCACCGCTTTCGCTCAGGCCAAACTTTCACTAGAAGCAAGCGCCATTGCCGACGCCGCCATTCGAGACGCCGCGGTTGCGCTAATTGAAAGTTCAGACCGCCTGCGCACCGCCACCATTGACGCGCTGCGAAGTTTTGTATTGAACATGAAAAAAATGACCATGGAATTCAAGTTTGACGAGAAGGACCAAGTACCCAGCGAGGAACGCTTGCGTAAAATTCTTGCGGCGGCGGCCAAGAGCGTTGAGCCCTCCGCTCGCGCGCGCGTTGCCGTACAACAGGAACTGTTACACGACACATGCCTTGCCCTTTCCAGCGACGATGCGCGCGAACTGAAGCAGGCCTATTGGCGCTTTGCCTATCCGGAAATTTTCTACGACCGCCATCCTGCCGACGACATGCTGAATCAAATGCTGGCGGAATTGCCGCAGGATGAAGGCCGCAATCAAGCGACCACGTTGCTGCAAATGCGCCAAAGCGCGCAAGACGAATTGCTGAACAAAATTATTGAGGCGCGCAAGCTGTGGGCCAACAACGACTTTACCTTGAGCAAAGGCAATTTTGACCAACTGCAACGGCGCGCGCCGGCGTTGGCGATTTTGCTGAACGTGCGGGAAGAAATCAATGTCCGAACATTGCGGGAAATGGCGCTTCTGACCGGCGAGAATTCAAACGCATGGGGCAAATTGACCGAGTGGGTTGAAACGCCTTGGCATTATTCGGCGAACTAATCACGCTACTCAACAGCGAGCCGCGTTGAACTGCTTCATATTGCGGCGCGGCCACTTGCGCTGACCCGCTCAATCACGCATTTAGGATTTCACCTTTTTGCCTGGCGCGGGCGCTTCATCATCCACCTTCTTGCCAATCATTAAATAGTTGAAGCCGCGCAGATAGAAATTTCCGTCCTCGGCGCCTTTGCGAAACGCTCCGCTTTCCAACTTTGAATTTTTGCGCGCCACGCAAATTATGTCCACGGGCTGAAAGAACTCGCGCATCATGGCGAACAACTCAAACCCAATCGGCATGAACACGCCCGCGCCCTTGCCGGCCTCGCCGCGGCGCTTGCGCCACGAGTCACTGACATAAATAGCCATGTAGCGGCGATTCTTTAATACACGGTGCATTTGCTTCAACACCAAGTGCATGGCTTGGTAATAATCGCGGCCACCGTTCTCATCGCCAGCGTCAAGCTTGCCAATGCAGCGCGGGTCCTCGGAATAATTCACATGAGTGGAATATGGTGGATCAATAAAGGCAAAGTCCACGCTTGCATCGGCAAGCGGAAGTTTGCGCGCGTCGGCCTGCGCAATGTCCTCGCGTGACGGATCCAAATCAAACGCCACGGGCTTGCGCTCCAAGTGCGCACACACATCAATGGTGGTTCCAGATCCGCACATGGGATCAAGCACGCTGTCGCCCACGCGCGTGTAACGAGTCAATAACTGCCACAGCACCCACGACGGAGTGGCGCCCACATAATCCTTGTCGCCCTGCATGGTGACTTTGAAACCGTCCTTATCCACGGCGTCATAGTGCTGGCTGGGATATTCCCAAAGCGTGGTTGCAAAAACTTTCAGCGCGGGCCGTTGCGAAGGTTTCATGCGTCAAGTCTATTGCAATTTGAAAAATCTAAAATAGTTACTGCATATTTTGGATTTGGGTGTCAAATATAATTTGCATGCTTGTTCGTTTGACCAAATTCCTGTGCCTGACCATGCTCATCATGGGAAGCATGTCTTTGCGTTCATTGCACTCGATTGCGCATTCGAATCCCGTTGTCCATGCCCATGTTGCTGGCAACAACCAAAGCCAAGCGGCGAATGAACTTGCGCAAATTGCGCTCAATACCGCTTGCATGCGGTCATGTGTGAAGCCACGTGATTTTTGTGTGTCTTCATGTTGTTTGATTTTGTTTTGACATCGTGTGATTTCAAAACCACGCCAGTGAATGGATAGCTTCATGGAACGACATTTTTTTCTGCGACGCAATCGCGGCTTCACGCTTGTGGAACGGTTCTGGATACAGCGCCACGGTTTCACACACGCGCCGTTGTTTCTGCGCGCGCCGCGGATGTGTGTGGGCGTCGCCCTGTGTTGCGGGAACAGGGTGACGCTCTTTTTTTATTGCTGTGGCAGCAAATCCACCATCACTTGCGCTGGCTCCACGCTTTTGGTGAGTTGCCCCATGGATTGCAATTGTGTGACCAGCGTGCTCCAGCGCGCGGGGTCCATGGATCCAAATCCGTGCGCCTGCGTCCACGAACCAAGCACATATTTGCGCATTCGCTGCGCGGCAATGTTCATGGCTTCAAGCGACATGGATGGATTCATTGCCGCAATCTTGGGATTGTATTTCGCGGGATCATTCATGTAACGCTTCCAACCTTCGCGCATGGCGAGCGACAATTTTATTGCGGTGGCGCGGTTCTTGTCCAACCATGTTTGCGAACTGCACACAACGGCCGTGAACGGGTCGTAGCCGCTTTCGGCGATGTCAAAAACTTTCACGGGAATCTTTTTCAAATCCATCTCAACTGGTTCCGCGGTGACAAAGCATTGCGTGGCCGCGTCTTTGTCGCTTTGAAAGACAACCAGCGAGCCTCCGTATGGAATGAGCGTGCATGTGGATGGCCCGTATGTTTTTTCCATCCACTTCAAGAATGGCATGCCTGGTTCAATGGCCAACTTGCCGGAGCCCTTCCAAACTTGCTCCAACGAGTTGGCGCTGCAAGACGCGTGCGTCATGAATCCCATGGGCGAATGTTCAAAGATGGAGAATGTGGCCACAATGTTTCCACCTTGCTCACGCAGCGTCAGCACTTGATCGGCGCTGACCACGCCGGCTTCGCATGCGCCTTGCGCTATCAGTTGCGATACGGACGTTCCAGCCGCGCCCTTGATAATTTCAACATCAAGACCTTCGGCTTTAAACAAGCCGTCTTGCTCCGCCGCATAAATGCCGCCAAATTCAGGCTCTGGAACCCAATTCAGTTGCAGTCGAATTTTGGGCGCGCCAGTTGCGGCATCACCGCCGTCGCACGCGAACACGCACAAGAGTGCCGCAAGCAAAGTTGCGCATTGAATGCACGATTTAGAAATTGACCAGGGCCTGGCGCCCATGTCTGCAATTATTTTTGAAGTGTGTCTCATGTTGTTGTGCAATGTATGCGCAAAGTTTTAAACAAGGCAGAAATGTTTGGAGTGCGTAAGGCGCGCGCCTTATTCGCAAGAGTTATGGCTAGCGATAGTGAGCGTTATGGCTAGCGATAGTGAGCGTTATGGCTAGCGATAGTGAGCGTTATGGCTAGCGCAATTTCTAGCGCGAAAGCGTAGACGCGTGCCACGATCGAAGCGAGAGCCACCCTAATAAACTGACTCCACCGAACAACACAAATCCCACTGCGGCCGACAACGCCACAGCGGCGAACACCAAATCCGTGCGCGCGCTGCGCATGGACGCAAGCACCACCATTCCAAGCGGCGCATCTTCGCCGGCGTAGCCCGAAACAAATTCTCCAACCACCGTGCCAATCACCGCCAAGCCCGCCGCAATGCGCAAACCCGTGACAATGTTTGGCGTGGCGCTTGGCAATTCCAACTTCCACCAGCGCGTGAAACGATTGGCGTTGTAAATGTTGAACAATTCACGCAGCCCGGGATCGGTGGAGCGAAGTCCATCAAGCGTGTTGGCCAACACGGGAAAAACCGCCACAATCGCGGCGCTGGCCACAGTCGCGCTGAGTCCATAGCCAAACCAAATCACCAACAACGGCGCGATTGCGACAAGCGGAACCATTTGAAAGAGCGACGCCAGCGGATAGAGACCGCGTTGCAAAAATTGGCTTTGACTTAACACGCTGGCGCACACCATGCCCACCACCGCGGCAATGACAAATCCAAGTCCGGCGCTGATGGCGGTCGAAAGCGTGGCGTTCAAGAGTTGGCGCGAATCATTTGTGGCGGCGCGCAGAATCATGAGTGGCGATGGCAGCAAATACGCGGCGGGCTTGAACACCAAGACTGCAATTTCCCATGCCACCAGCAACGCGATGGCTGTGAATATTGGCGGCAGAGCCACGCGTAGAATTTTTTTCATGGCGTTGCCCCAGTGTTCTTTGTGTCACACCACTGACCGGCGACAGATTGGCGTGCTGCCAAATAAATTGCCGGTTGGCGCGTCGTGTTTAGAAAGTTCATCGCGCCACCCCCGCCACCCCCGCCACTTCATTTGTTTGCAAAGTCATCTGTTCATAGACACGTTCGCACAATGAAACAAATTTCATTGTTGTTCGATGCGCCGCGACCTTGGGCAAGTCAATGGCAATGACGGGCAAAGTCCGTCCTGGTTTGCCACGCATAACCACAACTTCTTGCGCAAGCGACACCGCTTCTTGAATGGAGTGCGTCACCAAAATCGCCGTGGTGCCAGTCTGCTGCCACAGTTGGCGCAACTCCTCATCAAGGGCCAGGCGCGTGACTTCATCCAGCGCGCCAAATGGTTCGTCCAACAATAAAAGTTTGGGCCGCGTCACCAACGCGCGCGCCATGGCCACGCGCATGCGCATGCCGCCTGAAAGTTGCGCCGGCATTTTGTGTTCGCTATCGGACAACTGCATCTTGGCCAACATTTCACTTGCAGTGCCGCGCCTTTCTTGCGCTGACGCTCCGTCAAGCTCCAGCGGAAGCGCCACATTGTCCAGCACATTGCGCCACGGCAGCAAGCGCCCCTCTTGAAAACAAAAACTAATGTCGCCGCTTTGCGCCACGGCCCGTAATGATTGATCGCTGGCGCCACGCAAGCTTTCAGAGGCGCCGGCATTTGCCTTCTGTTGCCCACTTGAAGTGAAAACAATTTCGCCGCGTGTGGGCGCGATCAACCCGCCGATCAAACGCAACAATGTTGTTTTGCCGCCGCCGGAATCACCGACAATGGCAAGAAATCCCCCCGCTTTCACTTGCACATCCGCATGCGCAATCACATTCACGCCATTGAAGTTGTGGCTGACGCCGCGCGCATGCACGCCAATACCTCCATCGACATTTGTGGGTATCACGGCGCCATGTGAAGCGTCAAGCATTCAACCATCCCAAGTCGGCATTTAAAAATTGCAAGCCGGCATTCAACCATCCCAAGTCGGCATTTAAAAATCCCAAGCCATCTTCGCAAAAATAAAGTGGCGCAATCTGCAACGCTGTCGAGCGAATCACTCGACCTCTATTTCCACTTCGGAAACGCTGGATGATTTTGGCAACTTGGCCATCAACTCTATCTCTAGGTTCTTGGGATCAACTCCACTTGGAATATACACCAGCGCAATCACTTGGCGCTTCTCGGCAAGAATGGACGAGCTCTTCACGCGGCAATGCAACACCTTCAGCGCGTCAATGGCGGACTTGTAGGTGTCTTGCACATTGCCTTTTTCGCCCACACGAATTTTCACGCGCGCGCTGAGATGCATTTCCAAATACAGAATCAGCAGCCATGCGAACGCGGTGACAAACACGGCAGTGGCCCATTGACCAAGACCGCACGCCAAACCAAGTAGCACGCACAAGATCGCCTTGCCGGTGATCTTGGGATTGTCCAGCACGGTGCGAAAACGAATCAAGCCGCCGATGCCGAAAATGACCAACGCCATGGATGAATTCACTTGAACAAGTTCCGCCACAACGGCGCCAACAACCGCAAGCACCACGAGCGACTTGCACTCCTCATGGTCGGACAGTGGATTCAGTCTGGAGCTGCGGCGCGGATGTTGCGCGATAAAGGTTGCCAGCAACACGCTGAGCAACAAGCCTGAGAACAATTTAATGATGAACCACGCGTGGATAAATCGCTCGAACGACTGGGTGATGTCATTGAACGCCCCGCCATTGGATTGCGTTGTTGTGGTGGTGGCTTTGGCGAGCAACTCGCCAAGATCTTTTTCAGCGAAGGCGAATTGCGTGACACACAGAATGGTGATAAGAATAAATATGTTTCGTGCAAATTTCATGGATTGATGACCTCTCGGTTTATAGAGTATCTTTTCAGCGTCCACTGTGTTTATTAAAAATGTAGGAGTTGCCATGACTGGGATCGCAAGCATATTCAAACTACCTTTCTTCGACGACTTTCTCACGCATCGGAGAAATTCGGCGCGCGCCGCGACACTGATTGCCATGTTGTTTATTTTGTCTCCAACCATTGCCTCTTGCCAAGAAGATCCAAACGCGCCCGCGCCCGCCGCCGCACCTGACACCAAGCATCACAAAGACAAGGCCAAAGAGAAGGACAAAGACGCCAATGCCGCGGGCGCCGAGCAACCAGCCGCAACGCAAACACAAACCGACGCGGCCAATGGCGACGCATCCAAGAAAGATAAAAAGAAAGGCAAGGATAAAGACGCCGACAGCAAAAACAAATCTGGCGTGCCTGGCAAAGCCGCGCATGACCATGAGGCCTCGCCCACGGAAGTTTCTTGGCTGATCACCATGCATGGCGTTGACGGGCAACCGCAACAAATCACCGCCGTGAATGGCTTGGGTCAAATCAAAGGCCCAGGCACTAGCGCGGTTCCAAACGGTCCCGCCGGCGCCGCGCCGCATGATCTTCGAGGCATGGCCATTCTTCCAGATCAAAGTGTTCTTGCCGTGAACGCCTTCATGAAGGACTCGCGCATTCTGCACTTTGGCGCGCCTGACGCCAACAATGTGCGTGCGTACATGAATGACTTTACCCAGCAAGGTCCAGCCAATCCCGCCATGCTTCACAGTTACGCCATTGCAATGTCGCCCGATGGCGATGTGTATGTGAGCAATCAGGACACCAACACGGTCACTCGTTACGCGGGATTTGGACGCGCCACTCCTGGCGCGCCGCTGCCGCATCCAGAATCGCTCGCGGGATTTGGCAATCTTCCAGCTGGGGTGTTCATTGCAAATTCGCAAGTAAGCCCGATGGGTTTAAGCGCGGTGCGCGGAATTTGTTTTGGTCCCGACGGCTATTTATATGTGGCCGACCGCGACGGTTCGCGCGTGAGCAGTTACGACCGCAAGACGGGCGAGCGCGTGAAGATTGTGGTGAGCGAAGCCAACGGCTTGAAGAAACCAATCCAAGTGACTTTCACCGAGGACGGAAAAAGTTTATTTGTGGGCGACGATGAAACCGAGCAAGTGCTGCGTCTTGACATGGACAGCGGCTTGTGCAGCGTGTTCATTCCCCGCGGCACGGCCGGCCTGAAGGCGCCGTCGGCGTTGGTGGTGAGCGCGAAGTGGCTTTATGTTGGAAGCCGTCTGACCAAGGAAATTCTGCGCTTTGAAATTGCAACCGGCAAGCCCGACAGCAAGCCGTATGTGACGCTGCCAGACCATCCGGAATTTTTGCTGCATGTGATTCCGCCAGTCGAGCCCAACAAAAAATAAATGCGTTGTGTATTTGCGCGCGCCGCAAATAACGCCATTCATTTTTACGAGTGCGTTGCCAACCACCCAGAATAATTTTGGAATGCGCCGCAATTTATCTGCGTGTAAGCAACATGCCACGCAATTTATTTTCCGCGCTTGGCTTGCCACTCATCAAAGGTGGCTTGACGCGCCAGCAACCACGCTTGATGACCGCAGCCCTCGCGGAATTCAAACGCGTGCGTGCGCTTGCTCATGTCGCGGGCCGCAAAGTCCGAGGGCAAGTGCGCCGCATCCAGCTGTAAACGCCGCGAATTGCTGCTAAACCAAATGCTTCCCTGCGGCGAAAGCCACTTGGGCAAACTGCCAATCAGCGCCGGCCAATCGCGGTCAACGCTAAAGCTAGAAGCCTCCATGCGTTTTGAATTTGAGAATGTCGGCGGGTCGCACACAATCACGTCGTACTGCTCGCCAGGCTTTGGGCCACGATCAAGCCACGCTAAACAATCCGCCTCCACAAGTCGGTGCGCATCGCCAACATCAAAACCATTCAGGCGCAAATTACGCAGCGTCCACGCTTGATACGTGGCGCTCATGTCAACGGTGGTGGTGGCCACGGCGCCGCCATCAATGGCGTAGCACGTAAAGCTTCCGGTGTAGGCGAACAAATTCAACACGCGCAAACCTTGGCAGCGCTGACGCACCATGTCGCGCGTGGTGCGGTGATCAAGAAATAATCCCGTGTCCAAATAGTCGGTCAAGTTCACTTCAAAGCGCAAACCTTGCTCGCGCATAACTCGCAGCGCGCTCTGGGTGTTTTGCGCCGCGGCCACTTTTTGATATTGACCCTGGCCATCATCCGCGCCTTCGCGGCGATTTTTCTGGCGACGCCGCTCCTTCACAAAAAGTTTCTCGCGCGGAATTTCCAGTGCCGAACATATTTCCTGGATGCAATTCGCCTCATGCGCGTCTTGCTGCTCTTCCGTTTCATCTTTGGTGCGCGGATGAAGCCACGCCACCACTTCGCCGCCGTACCAATCCACCACGGCTGGAAATTCGGGAATGTCCCGCTCGTACAAACGGAAGGCGTCGTTGCCCGCCTTGGCCGCCCACTTCTTCAACTGCCGAAGTTTTTTAGAAAGCCGATTGGCAAACATGCGCCAACCCTAGCGCAAGTCACATGGCCAAGAAGTCGCCTGCCACCAAAGCCTGTGCGCCGCTTGGCTATTTACCTTTGCCAAGAAATGCCAGTTGCGCCGCCACCTGACAATTTACATCGGTCAAAAAATGCCAATTGCGCCGCCTTATAACTCATTGCATTGGCCCCAAAAAACCGAAATAGAGGTCTGAATCGACCATATTGAGTCTTATAACCACATCACAAACCCAATTCAACAACCATTTGCCCATTTGCCAGATTTTCGTTACTCTTCTAGCCCTTCACGGAATCCGTGGTGGATTCCATAACTCTACAAAGGAACTATTGAGATGATGAACCGACTCCGCTGGAGCCTGAACCTGATCGCCACTTTCGCACTTCTTACCCTGTTCGCCGCGCCCGCATTTGCCGGTGAAGCCGACCTGAAGGTGCCTTCGGTTGACCTTGCCAACTTTAAGTTTGGCAACACGGTCATCCAAGGCAACGACCTCATGATGATGGGTCTGTTGGTCTGCATCTTGGCGGGTGTGTTTGGTTGGTACCAATACGGTCAAACCAAAGCACTGCCAGTGCACAAGAGCATGTCCGATGTCTCCCACATTATTTGGGAGACATGCAAGAGCTACCTCTGGCAACAAGGCAAGTTCCTGGCCATGTTGTGGATTCTCATCGGCGCGTGCATCTTCTACTACTTCGGATATCTGGAGCACAAGGACGCGTTCTCCGTGTTCGTGATTCTGTCCGCCAGCGTGCTTGGAATTCTTGGCTCCTACGGCGTGGCGTGGTTCGGCATTCGCATCAACACCATCGCCAACAGTCGCACCGCGTTCGCAAGTTTGAAGGGCCAAGGCCTTCCAGTGCTTGCCATTCCTTTGCGCAGCGGCATGAGCGTTGGCCTGTTGTTGGTCAGCGTTGAATTGTTCTTCATGATTTGCATTCTTAAGTTCCTGCCCACCGCGCTTGTTGGTCCGGCCTTCATTGGCTTTGCCATTGGCGAAAGTCTTGGCGCCAGCGCGCTTCGCATCTGCGGTGGAATTTTCACCAAAATTGCCGACATTGGCGCTGATTTAATGAAGATTGTCTTCAAGCTTCCAGAAGATGATCCGAAGAATCCAGGCGTGATCGCGGATTGCACCGGCGACAACGCGGGCGACTCTGTTGGTCCAACCGCCGACGGATTTGAAACCTACGGCGTGACCGGCGTCGCGCTGATCGCGTTCTTGGCGCTTTCCATTGGCGACACTGGTCCTGAAGGCCAAGTCGTGTGCGCAAAGTTGATCGTGTGGCTCTTCGCCATGCGCGCGCTGATGATCATCACAAGTTTGCTGAGCTACTTGATCAATGAAGTGTTGAACGAAACTCGTTTCGGCACCAAGAAAGATTTTGATGAGGAAGCGCCGCTGACAAGTTTGGTGTGGATCACTTCAATCGTTTCGATTGGCGTGACCTTCCTTGCAAGTTGGGCGTTGCTTGGTCAATTCAGCGAGACCGTTGTTCTGGACGCGGAGCGTGCGGTTCTTGTGGACAACACAACCGGTCAAGCGATTACTGGCACTGTGGTCAACACCGCAACATACACCTACACAAGTTTGTGGTGGATTCTGTCCATCATTATTAGTTTGGGCACCGTCGCTGGCGCGTTGATTCCAGAGTTCACCAAAGTGTTCACCAGCACCAAGAGTCGTCACGTTCGCGAAGTGGTTCAAGCCAGCGCGCAAGGTGGCGCAAGCTTGAATGTTCTTTCCGGTTTCGTGGCGGGTAATTTCTCCGCGTTCTGGAAGGGCTTGGTTCTTGCCTCGCTGATGGCTTTGGGTTGGTGGGCCAGCAATAATGCTGACATTCAGAACTTGATGCCACCGAAATATGATTTCGCCGCGCCAATCTTCGCGTTTGGTTTGATCGCTTTCGGATTCCTTGGAATGGGTCCTGTCACCATTGCGGTGGACAGCTTTGGTCCAGTCACAGACAACGCGCAAAGCGTGTTTGAACTAAGCCAGATTGAGAAGATTCCAAACATCCGCGAGGAAGTGAAACGCGACTTCGGCTTTGAGCCAAGTTTTGAAAACGCCAAGCACCTTCTTGAGAAGGGTGACGGCGCGGGCAACACCTTCAAGGCAACCGCCAAGCCAGTGCTTATTGGCACCGCGGTTGTGGGCGCAACCACAATGGTGTTCGGCATCATCTTGATGTTGGACAAGTTGTACGGTGATGTCGTCAGCAAGCTCTCCATCGTGCGACCAGAAATCCTGCTTGGACTTCTCGTCGGCGGTTCGGTGATCTACTGGTTCACAGGCGCAAGCACGCAAGCCGTTGTCACGGGCGCGTACCGAGCCGTTGTGTTCATCAAGGAGAACATTAACCTTGAGAAGGCCACAGCAAGCATTGAGGACAGCAAGGAAGTGGTGCGTATTTGCACCGTGTACGCGCAAAAGGGAATGTTCAACATCTTCATCGTGGTGTTCTGCATGTCCTTGGCGTTGCCGTTCTTTAATCCCTACTTCTTTATTGGCTACCTGGTGGCCATCGCGTTCTTTGGTTTCTTCCAAGCCATCTTCATGGCAAATGCCGGCGGATCTTGGGACAACGCCAAGAAGATTGTTGAAGTGGATATGCGCATGAAGGGCACTGACCTTCACGCGGCGACCGTGGTTGGCGACACCGTTGGCGATCCGTTTAAGGACACCAGCTCCGTGAGCTTGAACCCTGTCATTAAGTTCACAACGCTGTTTGGTTTGCTCGCGGTGGAAATCGCCGTGCAAGAGCAAGTGCAGCCGTACAAGTTCTGGATTGGCGGAGTGTTCTTCGCGATCGCGTTGATCTTTGTGTACCGCAGTTTCTACAGCATGAGAATTCCAATCCACGCGAAGTCTTAATATTTTCTTCGAACTATTTAAAACGGCGGCTCTACACTGTGGCCTTCCAATGAAGTACTGGCTCCACAGATCATGTATGACCGCCGTCTTTTTATTTTTAGGCGCGATGTTGGCCGACTCGGCTATTGCGGCGGGCGATGCGACAGTGCAAGCGCAACGGAATTTGCAGGCAAGTTCCCTGGTGAATGTGGTTGCTGTGGCTCAAGCCCCCGCTGCCGCTAATGCGGCAACCACGCAGCAATCTGCCGCGCCAACTGTTTCGCAAACAAGTATTGCGCAACCAAGTGTTTCGCAACCAAGTGTTTCGCAACCAAGTGTTTCAGCTATTACGGCGCCACATATTCCGCAAGCCAGCGCCGCGCCTGACACGGCCAACGACAAGGCGCAAGCGAACACGAACGCGCCCAAGATGCCGAAGTGGATTGAAGAAGGCATTGAAAAATTCGGCGCCATCACAGTGTTCGTGGCGTTTCTTATAAGCGGCATTGGCTTGCACTTAAGCGAGGATTTAATTCTTATCCCCGCGGGCTGGCTGTCGGCGAATGACCCATGGTTCTTTTGGGAATTGGCGCTGGCGGCGTACGCCGGAATTGTGCTGGGTGATCTTGGCTGGTTCCTGCTGTGCCGCACATTTGGCACGCGCCTTTTGCAAAGCAAGTTCTTCAAGCGCATGTTCCATCCGCGGCGACTACTGGAGGTGAAATATCAAATCGACCAACGCGGCGTGCTGGTTCTTATCGCCGCGCGATTTATTCCAGGCACGCGCACGCCCGTGATCACCATGTGCGGAATGCTGCACATGGCCACGTGGAAATTTATTTTGGTGGAGGCCGTGTGCGTTCTGGTGACGGCGCCCATGCAAATGGCAATTGGCTGGCTGGCGTTTCACGCCGCGGCAAAGGCTGGCGTAACGGACATATTTCACCAGATCATGATTGGCGTGGCGGTCACACTGGCCGTGGTGATTGGCCTGTGGTTGGTTCACCGAGCGATTGAGCGGCGCAAGTCAAAGAAGCGCCCGCCGCGCGCCAAAGTGGGTTGGTTGCGCACCTTTCGCGGCGTGGCCAAGGCCGCGTAAGGGCTCGAATTGAGAGTGCGGCTGGCTGCGTTGCGGGCAAATCAAAGCGAAGGTATGTTTGAACATTCGCAACTGTTGGCTGGAAAATATTGGGCGGTTACTCAAGCGGTCAACGAGGGCAGACTGTAAATCTGCTGGCTTAGCCTTCGGAGGTTCGAATCCCCCACCGCCCATTCGCTTCATCTGTACCAATTGGTACGGGGTGGCACGCATATGAAAAAGTGGAGCAAACTCCACAATCTCAGCCTTCACCTGCACATCCTTACTTGGGTGTGCGGGTGGTTGCTGCGTTGTAATTTGCGTCGTCTCTAATCCTAGTCCTGAAATCACGCTGAGATGAGAAGAACGAACCTTGTTGTAATGATTCGCAGCAATTGTAACGGAATGCCCCATCCATTCAGAAACAACAAATGGATTACCGATTTTGTCATTCCAGTCCATTTCACAAGAAGTACGCAAGTTCTGAAAAACTCTTGTCCAAGGCTTCACATCAGCCCTTTGAATCGCATCCAAAAGCATTCCTCGTAAGTTTTGACTCGCAGATGCAATCTTAGAAATTACTGAGTGCATGGAAATTACATACTGGGGAAGGCTTTTCTGGATTGAAACGTTAACCC
>SIAM01000040.1 GCA_009691785.1 Phycisphaerales bacterium | reverse complement strand
ATCAGCGCGGAGTACTCGGTTGAAATATCCGCGTCGTCAAAGTGCTTGAACATTTTAAAGCCCATCACTTGCTCGTACCAGTTCACCCAATAATTCATCTTGCCAAGTTCCACATTGCCCACGCAATGGTCAAAGAACTTCAGGCCGCACACATGCTCGCGGTTGTATGTGTTGAGCGCGTAATTTTCCACCTTGACGAAATTTGGAAGGAACAAACCGCCGGCTTTAATTTTGGGCAGCGCGTATTCGCCGCTGCGGCTTACAAATGTGTGCACCGCGCGCCCGTAGGTTTTAATTCCAGCGAATGTGGCGGAGCCAGTTGCATTGGAGACGGTGTATGGTTGGTACGCGCTTTCGCCGCCATTGCGAACGGCTTGTTCGTAGGCTTTTTCAGCGTCAAACACGGTCAGGGCAATGTCCTTAATGCCGTCGCCAAAGCGCGACAATTCTTTGTTGAATGGATGCGATGGTGTGAGCGGAGTCTCCAGCAGAATGCGAATGTTGCCTTGCGTGAGCAAATATTTTGCGCTGTCGCGGTTGCCCGTTGTGAGATCAGAAACTTGATCCACTTGAAAACCAAATGCTTGCGCGTAGAAGAACGCGGCTTGCTTGGCGTTGCCAACAATGAAATGAACATAGTCCACATCAATCAAAGCAAGATGATCGGTGGCGGCGGAGGCGGGGGTGGTTGTGGCGGGCGCGGTCTTTGACATGATGATTAGTCTAGTCTGTCATTGCCGAAATAAAATATAAAATTCTATGAAATTCGCAGTGGACATACCAGGCAAGTTTGCTGTTGGTTGCCCTGATGCATGGGTGGGAAAGTCATTGTTCCAAGAAAAAATTGCAGGCCATTGCAATCTTTGTCGATATGATTGCGCCATACGGTTTCAAACAATGAGCAACAGAAAAGCAATCACACTCTTTATCGCGCTCTTGGTGAGCATGGCCATTATCTTTTTATTCGTGGTATTAACAGCGGGAACAGACAAGGAATTGGAACCAAATGCTGACATGGCGCCCAGCCCAAACTAACGGCGACAATGGATGGCGTGGGCGCGCAACACCAACTGAATTGTGGCGCGGCTGTGGTGCGATGTTCAATACACAATTGGTGCGTGAATTTCCAAGCTTGGCAACGCCGCACGGCCGTTGAGCGCTTTGAGTTCAATCAGAACTGTCGCGCCAAAAACATTCGCGCCTAGATTTTTCATCAACTCCACGCAGGCGCGCATGGTTCCGCCAGTGGCTAGCAAATCATCCACCATGAGAATCTTTTGTCCCGCGCTGACCGCGTCGTCTCGCACTTCAAGCGTGTCTTGACCATATTCAAGGTCGTAGGTCACCGCGCGAATTGGTGGCGGCAACTTTCCGCGCTTGCGAATTGGAATGAATCCGCATGAGAGCGCTTGCGCCACGGCGATACCAAAAATAAAGCCGCGGCTTTCGGCGCCGGCGACAGCGTGAATGCCTTTGCCACGAAATGGATTGGCCATAAGTTCAACGGCCATGGACAGCGCGGCTGGATCCTTCAGCAGCGGCGTGATGTCCTTGAAAAGAATTCCCTCTTTGGGAAAGTTTTCGACATCGCGAATAAGTTTGCGCAGGTGGGTTGTGGGCATAAAGGCATTGCACGATGAAATGAGTATTTGCGCAAGCGCCGCTACAATCACCGCCATGCCCGCAGATCCCAAAGCAAAGACACTTCGTCTTGAAACCGTTGAACCTATTGGCAAGCGCGTGCTCATTCGCAAGGATGAGGATCGCAAGATCACCAAAGTTGGAATTCATTTGCCGGATAAAATGGAAATTCCCACGCTGACGGGGCGCGTGGTGGCCATCAGTTTGCAAATTGAGCGCGACCAGGATTATCCAATTCGCCAATACGACCGCGTGTTGTTCAATCCGCGCAACGGAATTCCCGTTGATTTTGAAGGGGATAACCGATTGTTTGTGATTCCCATTGAGGACATCGTGGCGGTGTTTCGCGCCAACGATGGAGACGCCTCGAAGTGATGATGAGCGCCGCGCACGGGGGCGACATCATGCGCGCGCCGCGGGCGGGCAAGCCAGTGCGTGGAATTTTTTCGCCGCCGGGTTCCAAAAGTTTAACGCAGCGTTACATGATGTTGGCGGCGTTGGCCAATGGCGTAAGCACAATTGATAACGCGCTTGATTCCGTTGACACGCGCGCGTTGGCTGCGGGGCTTGCAACTTTGGGCGCGGGGGTGGCTTGGCCCGCGGGCGGAGCGCTTGTGATCACGGGCGTGAATGGAATTTTTCCTGGTTGTGGAATTCTGAATGCGGTGGATGGTGGAACTCCCGCGCGATTTTTAATGGCGGCCGCGTGCTTGGCCACTGGAACTTCCACGCTTGATGGTTCCGCGCGCTTGCGCCAAAGGCCCATGCAAGATGGCGTGGACATGTTGAATTCTCTTGGCGCGGATATTACGCGCGTGGGCGCCATGCAACTTCCGCTGCGCATTACGCCCACGGAACTCTTTCGCAGTGGCGGCGCGTGCGTTGTTGGCGCGCATGCCAGCAGTCAATTTATTTCAGCGCTGCTGTTGGTTGCGCCGTGGTTGAAGCGCGGCATGCATGTGCGCTTTGAAGGCGATCCACCCAGCGTTTCCTACATTGATCTCACGGTTGATTGTCTGCGCAAAGTGGGCGCGGATGCGGCGTGGGAACCGAGCCAAGGATTGGGCCAAGGATTGGGCCAAGGATTGGGCCAAGGATTG
This sequence comes from Phycisphaerales bacterium, assembly GCA_009691785.1. Classification (GTDB taxonomy): domain Bacteria; phylum Planctomycetota; class Phycisphaerae; order Phycisphaerales; family SM1A02; genus SYAC01. The sequence goes on along the minus strand of SIAM01000040.1, from coordinate 17,287 downwards.
GGCCAAGGATTGGGTCAAGGATTGGGCCAAGGATTGGGCCAAGGATTGGGCCAAGGATTGGGTCAAGGAGTGGGTCAAGGAGTGGGTCAAGGAGTGGGTCAAGGAGTGGGTCAAGGAGTGGGTCAAGGCTTGCTTGGCGTGAAGCCCGCGCTCCTGAAAAGATTTCATGTGGCCATTGAGCCCGACGCGTCAAGCGCCGCATACGCCATGGCGCTTGCGGCTCTTGTGCCTGGCAGCGAGATTGCATTGGCACATCTTCCGCGCGGCTCGCATCAGCCGGACATGGCGGTGTTTGATGCGTTGATTCAGTTGGGCGCGCGTGATTGCTCCAGTGAAAAATGCGCGGCGATTGGATTTGGCAAGCCGCTTCATGGCGGCGTGCTTGACGCGTCGCGTTGGCCCGATGGAAGTTTGGCCGTCATGGCGGCGGCGGCGTTTGCCAGCGCGCCAGTGGAAATTCGCGGGCTTGCCACGTTGGCTGGAAAAGAAAGCGACCGCATTGACGCCATGAGCCAGTGGCTTCGCAATATTGGCGCGGTTGTTGAAAGCGGCGCGGATTGGATTCGAATTGATGGTCGATCGACTTACGCCAAGGAAATATCGCGCGACAAATCCAATATGAATCCAGTTGTTGGTTTCAAAGCAACGATTGATACAAGAACAAATGCAAACTTGAATGCCGGGGCCAATGAAAATTTCAACGCCCACCCCAACACAAATCCTAAGGCAAATCACGCTGAAATAGTGGTCAATCCACACGCCGATCACCGCATTGCCATGAGCGCGGCCGTGGCTGGCGCTTTGCGTGGGGGTGTTTCCATCAGCGATCCAGGGTGCGTTGAAAAAAGTTGGCCCTCATTCTGGAATGACTGGCATCGGTTATTGTCAGGGATTGAAGGGAGCGCTTGATGGTTCACTCGGTGAAAGAAGACAAAGGTGGCATGCGAGATTTTTGGTGGTTCGCGCGCGGACTGCTGCGCCCAAGACATGAAGCCATCATTGCGCTTATTGGCGCGTTCGTCAGCGCCGGCGGAATGGGCGCGGGCTTGCTTAGCCTTGGTCCTTTGCTGCAACTTATTTTGAAGGACGGAACTTCGCTTCAGCAAATTGTGCGCAACTTCAACGCCAAGGGCGAATGGATTCAAGTGCCCGAATGGTTTGTGAACGCGTTGCCCGCGGACCCATATGGCGGAGTCATTTGCATACTTGCGGGCTTGTGCGCGTTGACGGTGTTTGGCGCCACGGCGAATTTTATTCACCAACTTGTCTCCATGGGTTTATGCGCGCGCACCACGGCAAAAATTCGCCTGGAAGTTTTTCGCCATGTCATTCACCTTCCGCTTTCCATTGTCACCAGGCAGGGGCCCGCGGAATTCACCAGCCGCATTAACAACGATGTTTCCGCGCTCAATAGCGGTTTCGAGGCGTTAACCAGCAAAACAATTTCGCAATTGACCAAAGGCGCGGCGGCGTTTGGCGCGGCGATTTATTTTGATTGGCGCTTGGTGTTTGTCTCGTGCACTGTTGGTCCGTTGTTGGCGATTGTTCTTCGCAAAACTGGTAAATCAATTCGTAAAGGAACGCGCGGGGCGTTGGAGGCGCAGGAATCGCTGCTGCGCACCACACAAGAATCCATGCAAGGACTGCGCACCATGAAGGGCTCCACGGCGGAGTTGGAATCCATACGCCGATTCGCGTTCTTTAATCACAAGGTGCTGCGCCAGAATTTGCGCGTGCGTAAATCGCGCGCGCTCTCGGGACCGCTTATTGAAATGCTTGCCATCTTTGTTGTGGTTGGCTTGGCGTTGATCGCGGCTAAAAATATTCTCGGCGGTGAATTGTCATTTGAGAATTTTCTCATGTCGCTTGGCGCGCTGGCCGTTGGCGCCAGCAGTTTGAAGCCGTTGACTGGATTCATCAATGAGTTTCAAGCCACCGCCGCGCCCGCCTCGCGCTTGCGCAGTTTGTTAAAGATGCCGCGCGAGGACAAACTGGAGCAGAACAAGCCGCAACTGAAGCGCCATGCGCAATCCATAAAGGTTGAAGGCGTTGATTTCACCTACGCCGGCGCAACCCAGCACGCGTTGGCTGGGGTTTCTTTCTCTGTTTTACACGGTGAAAAGATCGCCATTGTGGGTTCCAACGGTTGCGGCAAGACCACGCTGCTGGCCATGTTGCCGCGTTTGCTCAAGCCAACCGCTGGTCGGATTTTAATTGACGACATTGACATTGACCAGATTCAACTGAAAAGTTTGCGCAGGCAAATTGGTTTGGTCACGCAAGAATCTGTTTTGATTCAAGGAACGATTTACGAAAATATTCGCCTTGGCTATCGCCGCGCAACTCGAGCCGATGTTGAAATGGCCGCCAAGCGCGCGCACGCCTGGGATTTTATTTGCAACATTCCAGGCGGACTTGATGGACTAGTGAGCGAGCAGGGCGCCAGTTTGTCGGGCGGTCAACGCCAGCGTTTGGCCATCGCGCGCGCCATTCTGCGTGACCCCGCTATTTTATTGATGGACGAGGCCACCAGCCAAGTGGACGCCGAAAGCGAGGAGCAGATCAACAACGCCATCGCGGAGTTTGGAGTTGGGCGAACCGTGATTGTGATCGCGCATCGCTTGAGCACGGTTCTTGCAGCCGATCGAATTGTGGTGATGGACTTTGGTCGAGTGGTGGACACGGGTACGCATTCGGAGTTGCTGGCGCGCTGCGAGGTCTATCGACGAGTCGCCACCACGCAAATGCTTGGCGCCGAAACTGTGGCGTAGTGATTTGCAGCCAAAATCATTGATGAATTGCATGCTTGCAAGAGCGGCAACGCCACGAATGTTTTGTGGACGCGCCACGTTTTGAACACACATGTTCAGCGAGACACGCCAGCGCGTCGGCCAATTCGCTTCGTTCAAATAGTTACGCGCTCTTGCCTGGCGCCAAATGATCCACCAAGAATTGAGTGCCCACTGTCTTGGCGTGCGCGGCAAAGATACCAAATCCAATGTGCTCCTTCGGGGCGCCGGTGCGCGCGAATTCTTCCCACACCACGGGAATGTTGGCGGATGTTTGCGCGCGGATTTTTTCTATGAACCCGCGTTGAGGCGTCACTGGAACCATTTCATCCTCGATGGCGTGAAGGGCCATTAATGGAATGGGTTTCCATGAATCCAAATGTCGCAGCGGCTCCAAGCGCTGGGCGCGAACTGGATCATGCTTTGCGGAGGCCATCTCGCTCCAGTCGCCGCTGGTGGCTTCAATCAAGGCGGCGCAAAATGAGTGCGGCTGACACAGCGCGGCAAGGGCGGCCATGCCTCCCAAACTAAATCCACCAATGGCGCAGCGTGATTGATCAAATTCTGGAAAATCTTTCAGCGCCGCAAGCACGCCAGGAATTTCTACCAGCAACTCCTCAACCACTTCCAAGGAAAATTCAGAAGTTTGTTTTTCGGATACGGCGCGTTCGCCATGCGCGGGCAAATCAAGCGCAACGGTGGCAATGCCAGCGCGCGACAGGCGCAAGTAGCGGCCGCTGTCCAATTCCTTTTGCGCCGTGCGCCCATGTAACCACAATAGAAATGGCGCGGGTTGCAGCGGTTTTTGGCTTTGAGCATCAAAGCGCGGATGAATCAGCAGCGTTGGAGTGGCAGCCGCACCAAGGCGCAACACGCGGCTTTGCGCTTGCAATGATCGGGGAAGTGTTGTTGAAAGGTCGGGCATATTCCCAAGACACACTAGCATTACGCAATGCTCCATGTGCTCGCCGGCGAATTTAAATCCCGCATTCTCCAGACGCCACACGACGACTCCGTGACGCGCCCAATGGGTAGCCGCACCAAGGAAGGTTTGTTCAATGTGTTGCGTGGTTGGTTTGAAGGCGCGCGCGTTCTTGATTTGTTCGCGGGTGTGGGCACGCTTGGTATAGAGGCGGTGAGTCGCGGCGCCAGCAAGGTGTTCATGGTGGAGAAGGATCGAAAAATATTCGCGCTGTTGCGCGACAATATTGAATCGCTCGGTTGCGGCGACCGCGCCATTGCCGTGCAAGCCGACGCGCTTGGCGAGGCCGCCATCATGGCCGCGGAGCCGGAGGTGAATGTGGTGCTTATGGATCCGCCATTTGCATTGGTTGAAACCGAGGAAGGTTTGAAAGAAGTGCTTGACCAAGCGGCGCGCACGCGCGCGCTATTTCTGGGCAAGGGATTTCTTGTCATCCGTTTGCCAAAGGTTTCAGATCCGCCACCAACCATCGCGGGCTTTGATGGGCCTGAAATTCGCGAATATGGAAATCAGCAGAATGTGCTGCTGTATATGCCTCATTTTGAAAGTGCTTCGGCGTGAGCGCGTTTGCATCCAAATTTTTCCTTGCGTCGGCGCAATTGCAACGCGCCCTTGGGTTTGTAAAATTCTCCGCCACTGAGTTGTTGGTCTTCAGGTCTTCGTGACTTTCAATAGGTGAACCATGGAATCATTTTCAGTATCGATCATTCTTGCCGCCGCTGGAAACAGCTCGCGCTTTGGCAGCGACAAACTTGGCCAGGATTTGGGCGGCAGACCCTTGCTGTTGCGCAGCGTTGAATTATTCACCAAGCGCGACGAGGTTCGCTCCATCATTGTGGCGGCGCCGCCAGAAAATATGACGGAGTTCCGCGACCGCTTTGGCGCGCAGTTAAGTTTCCACGGCGTCACCATTGTCCCTGGCGGAACCATCGATCGATGGGAAACAATTCGCAACGCGCTCAAGGCCGTGCCCGCCGACGCCACGCACATTGCCGTGCATGACGCGGCGCGTCCTGCCACCAGCGACGACCTAATCTCGCGCGTGTTTGAAGCCGCAAGATTGCACGACGCCGTAATTCCCGCGCTGAATGTGGCCGACACTCTCAAGCGCGTGAGCGAGGAGAGCGTGCAGGCGCAGCAAGAGGACTCCATCGCCGATTCCATTTTGGGCGAGGACGCTGAAATGTCCAAGGCCAAGGGCCGATTTGTGCAGGCCACCGTGGATCGGCGCAACTTGGTCGCGGTGCAAACGCCGCAGGTGTTCAAGGCTGATTTGTTGCGCCGCGCGTATGCGCAAACTGATCTGAGTGGCGTGACCGACGACGCGTCATTGGTGGAACGCATGGGCACCAAGGTGTTGGTGGTGGATGGCGAACTGCGCAATCTGAAGGTGACCGTGCCCGAAGATTTGCGAACCATTCGCTTGCTGCTGGGAATTGCCGCGCCAGAAGGCCGCGCGGTTCACAAACGGTTTTAATTCACCTTCCAGATCAGTGTTGACGATCCGCGCCGCAAGTAAGCGTAGATTTTTTTACGACATGCTCTAAAAAGAAATCCAATTTCGGCTTAGATGCTCGCCGCCATACTTCTCACATATCTGACTGAAGCGAAGCCGACTCAAGTTGGTAGAGACCCACCAGCCAATTCTCAACCAAGTATGGATCAACCTTGAACTTGCCGGTGACAGTTCCAAAGTTGTAGGTGTGCCTGCGTCCTGGCTTCACGGGCACGGCCAACTTGACCTCGATCGCGTCGTATGGCGTTGGTGGAACGCCAATGCAGCAGCCATCCCATTGATTGAGCATGGCCAAAATTTCGCTGCTTTGCTGCAGCATTAAGGGGAAAGCCATGTAGCCCTCAATGCGAATCCACTTGTCGTGAAGCATGGCCACGCGCTGCGGAATATTGTTTTGTTGCAGCCGCGGAATATATGTTTGCGACGCGCTGGTCAAGCACTCCCAGGTCACGCGATATGGGTTTTCCAAAGTGCCCGCGCCAGTGATGAGATATTTATTGTCGGCAAGTATGGAGCCGTCGGCTTGCTTGAGAATATTTCCTGCAACAACAATCGCGCTGCCCAATTTGCGATCAAGGCCGTCCTTGAGCGAGTCTGGAGAAATGACAACAGTTGAAGATGTTGTTTTGTTGGCGGCGGGCGCGACAGGCGCTGCAGCTTTTGGGGCGGCGCTTGTAGCGGTGGTGGTTGCAGGGGTGGTGGTTGCAGGGGCGGCGCTTGTAGCGGTGGTGGTTGCAGGGGTGGCGTTTGTAGCGGTGGTGGTTGCAGGGGCGGCGCTTGTAGCGGTGGTGGTTGCAGGGGTGGTGGTTGATGCGATCGGCGTGACGGCCGCAGTTGGCGCCACCGATTGTGGCGGGGTGGCTTTGGCAAAGTCATTCATGTCTTTGGCTGAGCCATTTGAAACTGGCCAAAAAACAGCGGCAAATCCAGCCAAAACAACAAGCAGCAATAGGCTCCAGAGTATTTTCATTATGCCTCCGGCCTTAAATTGTCAGCCACAGAAGTTCGATACGCGGTGATCGCTGGCAACACGCCCGCAAGCGCCGACAACACAATCGCGCCCGCCACAATCATCACGGTGCTGCGTGGATCAAGCGTGGGGTCCACAACCAACCCAATGCGCGCCTTGAGAGCGCCGGAGGCAATGGCGTTGCCAATCAAACTCAACACGCATCCGCCAATGGCGCCCGCGAAACCAATCAGGGTTGCCTCCGTTAAAATCATTCCTGTGATGCGCATGCGCGCCACGCCAAGCGCGCGCAGAAGCGCGATTTGTTTGCGCCGCTCCGCCATGGAGTTGTGCATGGAAAGCAAAATGGAAATGCCGCTTGACAGAAGCACGGCCACGCCAAGGGCAATGAACAACTCATCGACATTGCCAATGATGCTGCGCAGACGGTCGATTTGTTGCGCCGGTTGCGCCACCACAATGCTGGTGTCGCGGCGCAGGGTGTCAAATTGTTGTTGAACGGCGGCGCTGGCGTCACGGCCTGGCCTGGTGGGTAAACGCAGCAAAATACCGGTGATCTTGCGGTCGTCATCTTTCAGGTCGTTGATGGTGGTCATGCCTTCAATGCCCTCGCGCTCGCGCCGATCATGCGCGTGCAATATCCAACTGCTGTCTAAGTCGGTGAACAAGACGCGGTCATGCGCGGAACCGCTGGGCTGCAAAATTCCAACCACGGTGAATGGATACTCGGCATGTTCGTGGGCGTGCTCGGCTTCGCGGCTTGAACCAGAGCCATGCGTGAGAAATACTTTTTGCCCAACGCGAAGTCCGGTTGCGGCGGCGGCCGTTGAGCCCATGCAAATTTCAAAGGGCTTGCTTGGAAATTGTCCCTGCGCCAATTGCCACGGCTCGCCGCGCACTGGCTCAAAGCGCGTGAAAAATTCTGGCGCGACAGCGGCCACGGGAAAGCCGCGGAAGGAATCGCCTTGTTGCGTGGGCACGGCCCAGTCATACGGAAACGCGTTTTTAATTTCTTGATACTTGGCCCACGAAATTGGATTGCTGGGCGCGTTGGCGTAGAACACGCCGTTGAGCACCGCGGTGAGCGGGCTGGAATCGGCGCTGACCAGCAAATGTGTGGTGCCCGTTCCGCGCTGAAATGCCTCAAAACTTGCTGTTCGCAGCGAAAGCATGGTCAGCAGCAACGCCGTGGCAACGGCAACGCTGGCGGCGGTGATGATGGTGCTGAGGCGGCGCGCGCGCAAACTGTTGACGACAATTGAAATGTCATTCATGCGCGCGCTCCAGACTTTGTGTGCGCGCGTTTGGTGGTGACGAATGAATCCACTTGGATCACGCGTTCAAAGCGCGACTGCATGGCGCGGTCATGGCTGGCGCATAGCAGCGCCGCACCCGCCTCGCGGCACGCTTGTTGAATCAAGTCCATGGCTTGTGTCGCGTTCATTTCATCCAGGCTTGCGGTTGGTTCATCGGCCAGCACAATGGTTGGCTTGCACACAATGGCGCGCGCCACGGCAACGCGTTGCTGTTGGCCCACGCTTAAATTTGCAACCGGAACATGCACGCGTTCAATGCCAAGTTTTTCCAGCAACTCTCTGGCGCGCGTGGCGTGCGTTTTTTCTGGTTCACCCGCGGCCATCAACGCCAATGCCACATTGTCCTGCGCGCTGAATTCTGGAAGCAAGTGATGCGTTTGAAAAACAAGACCAATGTGGCTGGCGCGAATGCGGTCGGCGGCGCTTTCGCTGACGCCATCCATGCGCTGGCCAGCCACGGTAATGGAGCCGCTTCGCGCGCGCAGCAAGCCGGCGATCAACCACAGCAATGTGCTTTTTCCAGAGCCGGAGCCGCCAGAAATAAGCGCCATTTCGCCTTTCTTTAGGCTGAGTTCTGCAATGCACAGTGAAAAATCTTCGCCGTAGTCAAAGTTTACATTGGCAAGTTTTACGGCGTGGTTCATGGGGGCAATAGTAGCGCAGGAAATACATGTTGTTCATGTAACTCCATTGAATTCAAATGTAAAGATTTGTATTTGCAATGCGCCTACGCGGCGCACAATGTCGTTGTCGCTTTAACCCACATCGCCAAGACCAAGCGCCTTGCCGTAGGTGATCCACAATTTATTTTTAAGCGCGGCAACGCTTGGCGCGGCAAGCTCCGCATCGTTTGCAATCCACGCTTGCGCGTCCTCGCGCGCCACACGCAACAGTTCGCCGTCAGTCGCCAAGTCCGCAATTTGAAATGGCGGCAAACCAGATTGGCGGCTTCCAAAAACTTCGCCAGGGCCGCGTATGCGCAAATCAGTTTCAGCGATCACAAATCCATCGTCGGTGTTACCAATAGCCTCTAATCGTTGCTTGCCATCGTCGGTGGTTGACTCGCCAAGAAACACGCACAAGCTTTGCGTGCTGCCGCGACCAACGCGCCCGCGAAGTTGATGCAACTGCGCCAGGCCAAATCGTTCAGCATGTTCAACCACCATCACGCTGGCGTTGGAAACATCCACGCCAACTTCAATCACAATGGTGGCCACCAACGCCTGCACGGTGCCTGCGCGAAACGCGTTCATGGTTGCGTCGCGCTCATCGCGCGCCATGGCTCCGTGCATACCAGCCAATTTCAAGCCTTTCCACGGGCCTTCTTGCAAATAGCGCAAGTGATTGGCGACATCTTTCAAACCCAAATCGGATTCCTCAACGGCGGGCACAACCACATACGCCTGCTCACCGCGCTCCAAGCGCGTGCGCAAATAGGAATACACCTCGGGCGCTTTTTCAGGCGACACTACACGCGTGATAATGCTAGTGCGCCCAGGTGGCGCGCCACGCAACACGCTGGTGTCCAAATCCCCATACAGCGTGATGGCCAGCGTGCGCGGAATTGGCGTGGCCGTCATCACAAGCGTGTGCGGCACCACGGGCAATTCGCCTTGACCTTTCTGGCGAATGGCGGCGCGCTGCTTCACGCCAAAGCGATGTTGCTCATCAATGACCGCCACTGCAAGATTGCGAAACGCAACGCCGCCCTCAAGCAACGCGTGCGTGCCAATGGCAATGTCAAACTTTCCAGTGGCTAGGCCAGCCACGCGCTCGCGACGCTCGGCGCTTGTGTTTGAACCAGTGATAAAGGCAATGCGAACTTGGCTGCCTTTAAGCATGGCGCCAAGCACGGCGTAATGTTGTTCCGCAAGAAGTTCCGTGGGCGCCACCAGCGCCGCTTGAAATCCATGCGCCACCGCAAGCAACATGGCGTACACGGCCACGGCGGTTTTTCCGCTGCCAACATCGCCTTGCAAAAGTCGATTCATGGCGACGGGTTGGCCCATGTCCGCCACAATTTCACCAATCACGCGGTCTTGCTCTGGCGTAAGCACAAATGGAATTCGCGAGCGAATGTGCTTGTTGATCTTTGGTTCAAGCTTCAGCGGCAACGCGCGCGTGCGCGAGCGAAGTTGCGCGCGCCGCATCATGACGCCAAGTTGCAGCAGAAACAATTCGTCAAAGGCCAATCGCTTGCGCGCCGCGGCGACATCATCCTCATCGCGCGCCTGGTGGTACAAACGATACGCGTCCGCAAGCGCGATTAAACCGCGCTCCTGGCGAAACGCAATTGGCAGCGGATCTTCAATGGCGGCGCACACAGACTCAAGCACCTTGGCGACCACGTTTTCAATTTCACTGGACAGCAATTGTTCAGAGGCTGGATAAATGGCGCGCAGTTGATCGTGCGTGATATCAAGTAGCGGGGGATTGATGCGTGGAATATTGGGCGCATTTGTCGGCGAATTCTTTGTCGTGTTTGTTGGCGCATTTGTTGGCGCATTTGTTGGCGCATTTGTTGGCGCATTTGTTGGCGCAGATCCGCTCTCCGCGCGCTGCGCCATGGTTTCACCTGGAACATGGTCTGGAATCCAACGAGGATTTCCCAACTCCAAAAAACCGTTGCGCACTTTGGCGCGGCCTTCCGCCACGCCCGTGTCGCCTGGATGAATCTTGTCGCGCATCCAACCCGCGTTGAACCACACCAAGCGCGCGCTGCTTGAATCATCTTCAAGAGTGGCTTCAACCATGGTGGCGCGACCGCGGCGCACACGCACCGTTGCCACCGTTCCGCGAATGCGAATCACCGCTTGCTCGTCGGCCACCTCATGCTGCGTTTCCAGAATGGTTCGCTCCGCCAATTTGCGCTCGTGGCGCATTGGAAAGTGCCGCACCACATCGCCCGCGGTGCGCAATTCAAAAGCGTTCAAGCGCTCAACCAAGCGCGCGGAAATGCCTGCAATATCCGCAAGCGCGGTCTTGGCGGTGATCATGTTTGTTGCGCTGTTCTGAGCCATTCTCTTTCAGTTCGCCTTCTTGGTGTTCTTGATGCCGTTGAAAATATATTTATGATTCATCATCAATTGCCAATCCATTGTGCCACTATGCGCAAACCGCGCCAACACCTTCGTACGATACTCACAAGAGAAACAAAGAAATGAAACGCCCCCCATTTGATCCAACATTTGCGCAAGGCGGTCTGTTTGACCAACCCGCGCATGGCGATGCCAAAAAAACTTCCATGCCCAATGAAGCCGCGCGCCCGTTGCAAGTGAGCGAGGCGGCGCAACTGGTTGGCGACCAAGTGGCGGCGCTTGGAAAGTTGAGCATTCAAGGCGAAGTCAGCGGCTACCGTGGCTCCAACAACAGCGGCCATTTGTATTTCTCAATCAAGGACGCGCAGTGCGTGCTGCCGTGCGTGGTGTGGAAATCAAAAGCGTCAAGCATAAAAATTGCGCTGGCGGAGGGAGCGCAAGTGGTGGTGGAGGGGCGCTTCAACTATTACGCCGAGGGTGGCAAACTTTCCTTCATTGTGGATTCCATCCGCGCCACTGGCCAAGGCGATCTTGACGCCAAGTTTCGCTTGCTGTGCGCGCAGTTGAAGGAGCTTGGATATTTCGAGGAATCACGCAAGCGCGCATTGCCAATGTTGCCGCGGGGAATTGCAATTATCACCAGCGCTTCGGGCGCGGCTCTGCAAGATTGCCTGGCCGTTGCGGCGCGCAAATTTCCGTCCGTTGCAATCACCGTGATCGATGTCGTTGTGCAAGGCGCTAGTGCCGCGGCCGCGGTGTCAAACGCAATCCATGTTGTGGATCTTGCCGCCAAGCGCATGGGCATTGATGTGATTCTGGTCACGCGCGGTGGTGGAAGCCGCGAAGATCTTGACGCGTTCAATCATCGCTTGATCGCGGACGCGGTGTACAACTGCACCACGCCAATTGTGGCGGCGATTGGACATGAGTCCGACACTTCCATTATTGAATTGGTCGCGGATCTGCGCGCCAGCACACCCACAGCGGCCATGAACCGAATTCTTCCAGACCGCGACGAGTTGCGCCAGCAATTGGATTACGCCAACGCGTCGCTGCGTCAATCGCTGTTGCAGTTCTGCCAGACAAAATCACGCGCGCTCACGCAGGTTTCAAGTCGGCCATGTCTGCGTGATCCGGCGCAACTTTTACTTTTGCCGCGCAACAGGCTGGCGCATTTGAACCAGGAATTTCAGTCAAAAATGTTGGCGCGCATTGACCGCGCGCGGCGCACAACGCTGGAAATGTCCAGCCGCTTGGAAACCACTTCGCCAGCCGCAATGCTTGGCCGCTCACAAGCCAAGGCGCACGCCACACGCCATCGTTTGGACATGTCCATGAATCAAGTGTTGGCGCGCGCTCGCCGCGACGTGCAAGCCATTCAAGCGCAACTGCAAGCGGTGGGTCCGCAGGGAACATTGGCGCGCGGCTATTCCATTACAAAGACAAGCGACGGAAAACTTGTGCGCAGCGTTGCCAACGCCAAGCCAGGCGATGTCATTCACACCATCTTGGCCGACGGCGCACTTCAATCACGAATAGAGAAGGGCGGGTAGATTTCAACCATGGCAAAAACATCAATTGAAAAAACGAGCGACAAAGTAGGCGACGCATCTAGCGCGGGCCCAGCGATTTCCAACTTGGGCTACGAGGACGCCATGAAGCAACTTGAGTCCATTGTGGATCAACTGGAAAGCGGCGCCATTTCGCTGGAGGAAAGTTTGAAGGCCTTCGAGCGCGGCCGCGCATTGTCCAACCATTGCCGCGGCATTCTTGACAACGCCACCAAGCGAATTCAAACGCTGACCGCCGACGCCTTGAGCAAGCAGGAGCCGGAATAATAAACTCGCCATGAATGATTTTCTAGAGCGACTGATTCCTTTCTTGCCGCATCTGGTGCCAGGTTTCTTTGTGTTCGCCGCCGGCGCGTGCGTTGGTAGTTTCATCAATCTCATCGCGTGGCGATTGCCGCGCGGGCAGGGAATTACCCGCCCCGAAAGCCGCTGCGGCGCCTGCGGCCGCTCATTGGAGTGGTTTGAAAATATTCCGGTGTTGTCGTGCCTCTTCTTGCGCGGCCGATGCCGCACATGCCGCAGCAGCTTTGGCTATGAACATGTGCTGGTTGAACTTGCAATGGGCGCGTTGTTCTGCGCCACCTATCTCTTTTTGTACGCGGGGCCGTGGCGCTTTCCAGCGGCGGAGCAATCGTGGTGGTGGACCCGCAACGGACCCATCGCCACATTGCCCGCGATGCTGGCGATCTTGATTTGCTGGTCAACGCTTGCCATCGTGTCGCTTATCGACGCGCGCACTTTCTATGTTCCTATTCGCATGACCGCCGCGGCCACTATTGCGGCGTTTGTGTTGTGGAGAATGCAAGCGCTAGTGCCATCCTTCGCGCAGAACTTCGCGCTTGGTCACTGGGGCTTGGACATTATTCCCGCGCCCTTGTGCGTCGCGTCCGTCGCGGCCATGGTTGGACTTCTGGTGTCAAGCGTCTTGCTGTGGCGCGGCGTGATTCCGCGCAGCTTCATTGACTACGAACAAGAATTTATTCCCGCGCGCGTCATTCGCATGGAGATGTTGAAGGAATGTATTTTTCTTGCGCCCATTCTTGGCGCGTTCGCCATTGGGTGCTGGTTGGGAAATATTCCAATGATTCAAGAACACTGCGAAGCCGCCACCTTTGGCGTGTATGGAATGTGCGCGTTTGGATTTCTTGTGGGCGGCGGAATTATTTGGTTCACGCGCATTCTTGCATCAATTGCATTTGGCCGCGAGGCCATGGGTTTGGGCGATGTGCATATTCTTGGCGCGGCGGGCGCGGCGTTGGGTTGGAAGATCGCCACGATCACTTTTTTCATGGCGCCATTTATCGCGCTGTCGTGGCTGGCTATCTCTGGCGGACTGAACCGGATTCTGGGAAAGAAATACCGCGAAATTCCCTACGGACCTTACTTGGCCAGCGCGTGCGTGATTTCCTATTTGGGCAATCCTTGGATCGAACCGTTTCTGCGCGCGCTTCTGGCGCCAAACGCTCAATGAAATGAAGCAATTCAACAATCATCGCTTGACAAATGAAGTCGTTGCGTTTGCACTGCCACTTCAAAGCAAATCGGGGCTCGTTTCAGCAAGTCACAGGGACTTGTTGGGGGCTCTCAAACATGAAGGATTCCGCATTATGAAAACAACTCGTCTCATTTCCATTCTCGCCCTTGTCGCCGCCACAACATTGGTTGGCTGCAAGAACAACCAACCATCAGTTGATGAACTCACAACAGAAAACGAAAGTCTGCGCAAGCAACTTGACGACCGCAACGCCGCGCTAGAGGCTTCCGACCGCGAACGCCTAGCTGCGATTGCCCGCGCCGATGAATCCGACAAGACCAAGACCGCTGCTCATGGCGCCGCCGCTGGCGACAAGAATTTCACCGGCATTGAAGGCGTGACCGCCAAACAAATTGGAAACGAGTTGCATGTCAGCATTGAAGGCGACGTGCTGTTTGATTCTGGCAAGGCCGCGTTGAAAGAGAACGCCAAGAAAAGTCTTGACAAGGTGGCGGCCATCTTGAAGGACAAGTATGCCGGCAAGTACATTCGCGTCGCGGGCTTCACTGACACCGATCCAATCAAGAAGTCCGGCTTCAAGGACAATTATCATTTGGGTTTCGATCGCGCCTATTCTGTGCGTGAATACATCATTAAGAAGGGCCTTGATGGCAAGGTGATTTCGCTTTCAAGCTTTGGTCCAGATGTTCCCTTGAAGACCAAGGAGCAAAGCCGCCGCGTTGAAGTGATCGTGGTCAGCAACTAATTCACCAAATTTTTTTCACACACCCAAGGCGGTCCGATTCATGCGAGTCGGACCGCTTTCTTTTTAGAAACTCACGCCCAAGCCTTCTTCCTTGATCTTGCGGATCAGCAACTGAAAATCACGCATGGTCATGTCCAATCGCCGCGACGCGTCGGAAAGATTTTCAAACAATTCTGGATCGTTGATCAAGCGGCCAACGGTGCCGTCGCCGTTGGTGGCCTTCTTGGCAAGGGCTCGAATTTCATCCAGTGCCGCGGTCAAGCCAGCGAAGGCCGGCGCGACTTGCTTGAGCAACTCATGTGAATCGTTTTGCAGTTGCGCCGACAGTTTGGTTATGCCGTCGGCAGTCGCCGTGGCTTGCGAGATCAATTCGTTGGCTTTCCAAACCGCGCTCTTGAAATCCGCGCGCATTTGCTCGTCGCCAAGCCACGCCTGGGCGTCCGCGACAACGCGTTCCACGCCGCTTCCAATGGCGTCCAATCGGTCGGTGATGGTGGTGAATCTGGCCACTAGCACCACTTGACTCGCCGGGTCAATGACGCCATCGCTCTTGATATAGGTGGCGGGAATCTTCAAATCAATTTTGCTGCCGCCACTGATCAGACCCGCGCTGATTTTTGGCACAACGCCAGTGGGCAATTTCGCCTTCTCGTGAATGGCAAGTATCAGGCGCACCGGGTTTTCCTCTTGCGGTTCAATGGTGATGGCGCTGACTTGTCCAACCACCACGCCTTCAAGCATGACTTGACTGCCTTCACGCAAGCCCGCGGCGGTGTTGGCGCGCACGGAAATTGGATATGTTTTTTGAAAGAGCCAGGTGAGTTCCCCAAACAGCAGAAGCATGAATGCGAATCCAATCATGGCAATGATGGAGCACAGGCCGACAATAAAATCACGCGACGAAGATTTCATGGAGAGATTCTTATAGTAGAGGGATCACAAGCGCGGTGCGTGGGCGAGCGCCAACAAAATAGCGGGCCATGGTTGCGCGTGAAGCAATGTTCACGCCACGCGCGGTGCGTGCGCAACGAATCATGCCTCAATCTCCGCCAGTTCTTCGGGGCTGGCTTTGCCATTGAGAAAGCGCGACACCACTGGCAATTGTGACTGGCGTACTTCCGTGGGCGTGCCCGCCAATTCAACGCGCCCATCATGCAGCATGATGATGCGATCGGCCACTTTGAACGCGCTTGCCAAATCATGCGTCACAACGATGCTGGTCATGCTCAACTCGCGCGCGAGTTTCATAATGAGTTCGTTGATCACATCGCTGGTGATGGGATCAAGGCCGGTGGTGGGTTCGTCATACAACACCACTTCGGGGTGCATGACAATGGCGCGCGCCAACGCCACGCGTTTGCGTTGGCCACCCGAAAGCGACGCGGGCATGACCTGCATCTTGGCCGTCAAGCCAACCAAATGCAGAACATGTTCAACCATGGCGCGCGCGTTGGCGCCCGTGGCAACACCATGCTCGATCAGTGCAAAGGCAATATTGTCCTGCACCGTGAGCGAATCAAACAGGGCTCCTTGCTGAAACAAATATCCAATGTGCCGCCGCGGCGCGATCAGCTCATGTTCGTTCAGTTGGTCAATGCGCATGTCGCCAAACCACACGCTGCCTTGATCGGGTTTTTCCAAACCCACCAAATGGCGCAGCAACACGCTCTTTCCGCAACCGCTTGCTCCCATCACAACAGTGGTTTTGCCGCGGGGAAATTGCATGTCCACTCCACGCAAGACATGCAGGTCGCCAAAAGATTTATGCAGGTTCTGCACGCGAAAAGCATCTGCGTTTGTTGAGATCACGAGCGCATCATGCCCACATGCAGGCGTGTTGCGCAAGGGGCGCGTTTGTCCAAATATGTCCTGATGTTTCTTGGCGCGCGCTTTCAATTCATACTTGGGCGCTGGCTGTGGCAGGCGCTTTTTTGTTGTCCACGCGTTTCGTGAAAATCGTTAGGCTTCAGGCATGGCTTATGAGAATCGTGACTGGATGAGACCGAGCGCCAAGCCACGAATTGCATTGCCGCAGTGGTCGGTCACAACATGGATCATCGCCATTTGCGTGGCTGTGTTTGTGGTCGACGGATTCCTTGGGAAAACAATTCCGGGCTGGATGTTTGTTGGTTCCACGGAGCTCAATGGACAGCCGTTGCTAGCCGCACAAACCAGTCAGGTGAAACCAAGCGGGCAAATCCAATCACTTTCATTGACGCAACTCGATCCCAGGATCGGCCCATTGTTGAAGACGGCCTCGAAATCAATTTCATTCAGTGGTGCAACCATTGGAGTTGAGCCGCTGGTCATTCAAAATCAAATGGTTGGCTTCGCGTGGTTCCAATCCACAACCCCGCTGCAGGCTTGGCTGCATTTCTCCACCAGCACCGCGCTGTGGAGCGAGGACAGTCCGCCCGGCCGCGGCTTGGAATTGTGGCGTTTCATTGGCTTTCAATTTCTGCACGCCGACCTGAGCCACTTGTTGTTCAACATGATGGCGCTGTATTTCTTTGGTCCTATTGTCGAAAGATATTTAGGCGGCAAACGCTACTTGGCCTTCTATTTAATTTGCGGCATGGCTGGTGGCGCAATGTATTTGTTGTTGAACTTCATAGGTATTCAGTTTCCAAAGGCGAACATTCCATTTGTGCTTCCAAATGATCCAACCACGCCACTGGTGGGCGCAAGCGCGGGAATATTTGGCGTGATCATGGCGGCGGCGTTCTTGGCGCCAACGGCGCAAGTGTTGTTGTTCTTTGTGTTGCCCATGCCGCTGCGCACATTGGCCTATGCACTGGTTGGAATTGCGTTACTCACAATTTTCTTTGGCTTCAACAACGCGGGCGGTGAAGCGGGGCACTTGGG
>SIAM01000039.1 GCA_009691785.1 Phycisphaerales bacterium | reverse complement strand
GATGATGGAAACTTTGTGGTCAACTCATGTCGCATGGCGCTCATGGGCCGCATGGCGGCATACACGGGTCAAGATGTAACCTGGGATCAAGTTGTCAACAGCAAGGAAAACCTTGGTCCCGACAAACTTGAAATGGGCAACGCGCCGCCGCCAGTGATTCGAGTGCCTGGTATAACCAAATTAATTTAAAGTCCTGACATTTCAGTTTGTTCTTCAACAAGCCACATGAAGCGCCTTTGAAATACAATTCAAGGCGTGCTTTGCGCCGCAGTGGGGCACTTTGTTGCGTCTTGTCAAGGTGTGATTTCATGTGGCAACGCTGTGGACATGGTGACCGGGGCAAGTGTTTGAATGCCGCCATCATGGGGCAAACGCTCAATTGCAATTGTGACTGATGGAAATTTTTTCGCGAAGTCCTTCAGTTGCTCCACCCTCATCACGCACGCAATCGTTGCAATGGCGTCTGCGGTGGTTGCGTCGTTGGCGATCACCATTGCTTGGCGTGGCGACTCAATTGGCCGGCCATTCTTTGGATCAAGAATGTGCGACAGCGTTTTTTCATTGATGTGTCCAGGTTGCCCGCGGTCACCACTGACGCACAGCGCCTGATTGCGTAGATAAATAATGCGTGGCTGTTCGCTTTGAAATTCGGGATCAACTTGCACAACCCAACCACTGGATTGTGGCGGCGCATCGCTGGCAAGAATGTCGCCGCTGATATCAATCAGCGCGCAAGTAATATCGCGCGTGCGCAACACCTGCATGGCCGCGTCCGCCGCCAAGCCTTGGCCAATGGCGCCAAAGTCAAATTGAATGTCGGCAATATCAAATGTCACCGTGTGGGTTGGCTCATTCCAATGCATGTGCGCGCATCCAGAATGGTTCAGCGCGTCCGCAATTACCGCGTCGCTGGGCATGCTTGATTCGCGAAACGCCGCGCGCCATACTTTGCTCAAGCGTCCAAGCGCGCAGTCAAAAGCGCCAGATGAAGAATGATTGAATTCAAGCGATTTTGCTATGGCTTTGGACAATCGCCCTTGTACTTTTACGGGTTGATTGGCCAACGTGGGAAGTTTGGAAACTTCCGAGTCGGCCATGTAATCACTCAACGCCATGTCCCACGCCGCAATTTCATCAAACGCGGCGCGCGCTGCGGAAGTGGCGTGGACTTCGTGATGCGCATACAAGGTGATCTTGACCTTGGCGCCCATGTGAATTTCTTCAAAGTGAAATCGCGTTGGCGCTATTGCTTGTGTTGGTGGCTCGCATGCAAGAAAAATACTCACACAGACGGCGAACATGAATGTGCGCAATGTGTCATTCATCATTTTGCTTGGACGCAAGATAGAAGCACGCAGCGAAATTAAAATAATACGATCACATTGCAGTCAATGCAAACAAGGGTCACGGCTTGTATGTCACCTCAAGCAAACTCACATCGTCCACAAAGTGCGGACCGCCTTGCGCCGCCTGGCCCCAGGTCACCATTTGCTCAAGCGCATTGGGCTGGGTGTGTAGTTTGCCAACCTGCGCAATGTAATCCTCAAGCGAAGTCATGCTTAAGTCCGGCTTGGTGATTTCAAATATTCCATCGCTGTACACAAACAATTTTGAGTTCGGCTTCAATGTCACCTCGCTCGAGTCATACGGAATCCCCGTGGCCGCGCCAATCATCAAGCCTTGAGAGGCAAGTTGCGTAATTGAACCATCGGGTCCCACCAAAACAGCGGGGGGATGGCCGCCGCCGCACCATTTGATGGTGCCCGCATCCACATCAAGAATGCCGTACCACAGCGTGAAAAACATGTCGTTGTGCTCCGCCATTGGGTAGAGATCATTCAAGCCCTCCAGCACCGCGGCGGGATCGCGCATGTCGCGGCCAGGAATTGCGCCGCCACGAATTGTGTTCATGGCGCTCACGCCAAGCAACGCTGGACCAACGCCGTGTCCGCACACATCAAGCAAATAAATCGCCAAGCGAGACTCATCAAGCCAGTGGTAGCCAAACGCATCGCCACCTAAACTTTCGCTGGGAACAAATTTCCATTTGGTTGTCGCCGCGCCTGTGGTCAATGCCTGTGGCAAAAGCGAGCGCACATATTCCGCCGCGCGCTTGGCTTCTTCTTGCAAATGTTTTTCACTGGCCGCAAGAGCGGCATAGGCCGCGTTGCGCTCCATGGCCGCCTTGTAACCATCGGAGTGGTGCTTAATTCGCGCGATCAACTCTACTGGGTCGGGCAACTTCACCAAGTAATCATTGGCGCCCAATTCAAACGCCTTCGCCTTGGTCACAGCTTCCTCACGCGACGAAAGAACCACAAGCGGTGTCTCCGCAAGTAGGGCGTGTGTGCGATATTCACTGACCAATGTCAAGCCATCAACATTGGGCATGACCAAATCTTGCAGAATGACCGTGGGCTTCAAGGCCAACGCCATCTCCACGGCCTTGGTTCCATCGCTGCAATAGTGGAACTCCCATATCGGCTGGGATTGCAGCATTTTGTGCACCGCGGCAGCAATTATGGTTTGATCATCAACCAGCAGCACAATGGTTTTGAAAGCGGCATTTGAGTGGATGGTTGAAGCGTTAGACATGATTCGGTTTAGGCTTTCGTGTTAGAGCGACTTGAATGGCTGAACCAATTTGTTCTATGGCAAGAACTTGCTCGGCGGCTTGGCATGCAACCGCGGAGCCAGGCATTCCCCACACAACGCTTGTCGCGGCGTCTTGCACAATGGTGGCCCAACCGGATTTTCGAAGCGCCAACAATCCAGTCGCGCCATCTCTTCCCATTCCAGTCAGCAATGCGGCGACACCAAATAGTTTGGAACTAGCGGCGGAAAGCATGAGAGAGTCCACGCTTGGTTTGTGAAGCGCCTTGGCGGGAATATCTGTTTCAATGAACACACCGTCTGTGGTGATTTGCAAATGCTTATTAGACGAAGCCACTGAAACACTTCCAGCCATTGCACGATCGCCTGGGGAGGCGGCGCGCACAGTAAATCCAGTTTCGTTGCTTAACCAATTTCGAAATCCAGCAACAAATGCGGTGTCCAAATGCTGAACAATCACCACGCTAAAATTGATGGGTTGCTTGAACGATCGAAGAATGGTGGCCAGCGCTTGCGGCCCGCCTGTGCTTGCGCCTAGTAGCACCATCGGCGTGCCATTTTGGTGTTCTTGGTTTTGGGGCTTGGTGAAAGTGGGCGCGTTGATTGGTTTTGTATCCAAGCGTTGATTGCGTCGAATTTGCTCTATTTTTGCACGTAAACGATCACCGCCCGCGCCATCGAGCGACTGCTCAAAGCGCGGAGTTTCAACTGCGTCCAAAGCGCCCGCGCCAAGGGCTTCAAACACTCGACTGGCGTTGCCCTCTATGGTTGCGGTGACCACAAGAATGGCGCATGGGGTCTTGCGCATAATTTGGCGCGTGGCCTCCACGCCATCCATCTTGGGCATGATCAAGTCCATTAAAATTAAATCTGGTTTATTCGCCGCGCATTTGGCAACGGCCTCTTCGCCGTCCAGTGCCGTCCACGCCAGGGTGACATTGGGCATGCTTTGCACAATATGTGTCAAGGCATGCAATGCGATTTTTAAATCATTCACAATCCCAATGTTCACGCTTGCGCCTCGCCAATCAAGTCCGTGATGGTTTGAATGAATGATTGATCTTGGAATGAGCCCTTGGTGAGATAAGCGTTGGCGCCCGCTTCCAATCCAGCGGCGCGATCCTCGGCGCGATCCTTGTAGCTGACAATGGCGACGGGCAACGTCGCAAAGCGCGGTTCGCGACGAAGAGCCTTCACAAACTCAATGCCATTCATGCGTGGCATGTCCACATCGGTCACGAGCAAATCAAATCGTCCGGCTTTCAATTGCGTGAAGCCATCAACGCCATCCACCGCGGTCTCCACTTCATATCCCAAACGCGCCAACATTTGCCGCTCCACTTCGCGCACTGTGATTGAATCATCCACCACCAAAACACGCTTGCGACTTGATGAATTGCGGCGTAATGACGCAATGTCCAATCCGCGCACGACGCCCTCGGATAGGCCGCGACGAATTCCAACAAGCAAGTCCTCAACATCCATAATCAAGATCGCGTGGCCCTCGTCGTCAATGGCGGCCGAACTTACAAAAGGTGTTTTTCCAAGGCGTGGATCAAGTTTGCGCACCACCAAATCCTGCTCGCCCATGAATTTGTCAACTACCAAGCCGCACGGATTGTCTATGTCGCCAAGCACCACCACATTCACCACGGTCGAATTGGTCGTGTTGGCGTTGTGTGGCAAGCCAAATAATTCACTCGCGCGCAACAAGCCAACCGATCTCTCATCCAGTTCAAATGTTAATCTGCCTTCCATGCTCTTCAGGGAAGACGAATCCACCTTCACAATTCGCTCAATGCGCGCCAACGGAAATGCGTAGCTTTCGCCACCCACAAGCACGGTGACTGCGCGAATAACGCTGAGCGTGATGGGCAGCGACAAAATAAATTCAGAGCCTTGGCCTGGCTGAGATTCCAAACGAACTGTGCCGCCAATTTCGCGAACTGTTTGACTGACCACATCCAAGCCAACGCCGCGACCAGAGACTTCGGTGACTTGCGAAGCGGTGGAGAAGCCCGGCAGAAATAAAAAATCAAGCAACTCCGTCTTGTTCAAGCCGGCTGCAATATCAGCCGATTGCAATCGTTTTTCAATCACTTTTTTGCGCACGCGCTCGGGATCAATGCCTCGACCGTCGTCGCGAATGCGCACTTCAAGCATGCCCGCGTGGTGGCGCGCTTGCAAACGCAAGTGTGCAGTCTCGGACTTTCCAGTCGCAAGCCGGTCTTCTGGACCTTCAACGCCGTGATCAATGGCGTTGCGCAACATATGATTCAGTGGCGCCTCAAGTCGCGCAAGCACATCGCGATCAACCGCCACATTCGAGCCTTCAATATCAAATTGAACTTTCTTACCAAGCTTCTTGGCAAGATCTCGGATCATTCGCGGGTGACCGGCGGTGACATCGCCAAAGGGGCGCATGCGGCTTCCAATGACCTCGTGATACAACTTAGTTCCAACTTCCTCGGTGCGTCGAAATACATTCTCCAAAAATTCCGCGTGGTTTGTCAGGCTTCCTTCAATGGTGGCCAAGCGCGCCAATGAATTTGAAATCTCCGCCGTGTCTCTGCGTTTCAAGGCCGACTCGAACGAGTCGCGCGCGAAGCGTAATTGCGATTTCATCTCGCGCAAGCCACGTCGAATTTGCGGAAATCGTTTTCCCTCAACCATGCTTTCGCCGGCCAAGCGCATCATGCGGTCCAAATTTTCCGCATTCACCCGCACGGTTCTCACTTCGGTGGCGGCGTGGGCCACAGGTTTCGCTGTTTGCGCCGTATTATCCGCTGGCTTCAGCGCTTGCTCCGAAGAGACGGCCGCAGTTTTTGTATGGGCCAATGCTGGCGATGTCTGCTGCGTTGGCGCAATCGTGCTTTGCGTGACGGGTTGAATACTGTGCGCCGCGGCTTGCGGTTGTTCAATCACATCAGCAGGCTTGGCGGATTGCACCGCAATGCCCATGGCTTGTGGCGGAGCGGTCAACGCCGTAACCAGCGCGTTGATATCTACGGCGTGGCTGGATTTCCATGTCGGCAAATCGACCTCTTGTATTGTGCCCAATTCAGACAAGATATCCGTGCCGGCAAGCAATTGTTCCACGCGTTCTGGCCCGCACACTTCTATCTTCTTTTGAATGTTGACTAGGCAATCCTCCATGTGGTGCGCTAGGTCAACCGCCAAATCCAAACCAATTACTCGCGATGCGCCCTTGATGGAATGCGCCGCACGCATCAAACTTTCAATGGGGTGCACATCCGCGGGGTTCTGCTCCAAACGAAGCAAGCCATCGTTCAATGACGCGCCGTGCGAGACAATTTCTGCGCGGAACAATTCAAATAAATCAAATCCGCCATATGCGCTCATTGAATTGCCTTTTCCATGATGGTTTGAATTGCGATTGGGTTCAACAACACCGCGTCGCCATCATCCATTGGAATGATGCAATTGGTGCAGGAAAAAGCGTTTTTTGGAATAGTGGAGGGGGCGTTTCGAAAGCGCGACGGGTCCACTTTGCGGATGCAATCAACCGCGTCCACCTCGAACGCCCAGGACGCATCCTCGCTGCCAATCACAATCATGCGCCGCAACTTCGTGTCGGCGTTCTCATCCCTGGCCATGTCAAGCACGATATGCAGCAAGCCCGTCAACAAAATGGCGCCTTCATAGCAACACAGTCCACGAAATGGCGGACGCGTTCTATGCGGAACCTTGCGCACGGTTGTGCATGGGAAAACATTCAGCACGCTATTGGCGGGCAAGGCAAATCGTTCACCACCAATACGAAAAAGCAAAATAGTGTCCTCTTCACGCAAGGACTGCGCCCGTTCTTGGGCCAAATCAGCAGTGTTCTTCGCCAAGTTTGTAGGGGCAATTGGACGCGCCAACAGTTGTATCAATCCATTTTTTATATCTGCAAGATCGTTTGGAGGCAATTGGGTCAAGGTCGTTTCTCCAGAACAGTTCGAGCGGCTCGTTTACGAAAGCGTTGCGCGCTTTGAACATCTCCACGCAAGTCAGCAAGAGCTCCCAGCGACAATAGTGAGAGTGAGTCTAGGGGATCAAGGTACACCACCTTGGTGAAACTGCGCTCAGCCTCGGCGTATTTTTTTTGCGCCATTTGAACGCAGCCAAACAACACATGCGCTTGAATTTCAGCGGGTTTAACTGATAAATGCGCTAGCAATGCTTGCTCGGCCTCCAACAAATTTCCGCTGTCGGCGGCTATCTGCGCCCGTGTAAGCAAACTCATCAATGGCGTTGGCACAGGAGCAAGTGCCAGCGTGGTCGCGGCGCGCGCCGGCAACGGCTTTGGCACAGAAATGGCCGACTTGAATGGTGGCGCGCTTGACGTTATTAACGGCATCAACGCGCGCGTGGCCATATCCAATTTCGCCAACTCGTTGGGTTTGTCAGGTCGTGAAAAAACAAATGCGTGATCCACTTCGCTGCGGCGCATGTCCGTGTCCGCCATAATAATGGAATCAGCGTGGCCAAGAAAAACTAGCCCATTCGGTTTTGTGATTTCACACAGCAATTTGCCCAGGCGTTTTTTGGTTGCCTCGTTCAAATAAATCGCCACATTTCGGCAGAACACAAAATCAAATGCGCCAGCGGGTTTCCATGTGGACAAATCACCGCGCGTCAACTCAATCATGGCCATTCCACCAGCGTCAAGTTCCAATTGTCCTTGGGTTGTGGGGCGCAACCACGTCGCGGCCCAAGGTGGTATGGGCGTGCGTTGCGCCAACGCACTTGCCCGACCAGTCTTGGTGGCCGTCAAATGTTCATCGCTGTAATCAAGCGCAAGAATGTGTATGTGCTGCGCGGTTAAACCGCATGAAAGCGCCGTGGCGGCAATGGAAAATGGCTCCGATCCGGTGGCGCAACCAAGACTGGCCACCTGAATCACCTGCGAGCGATCACGTTTAAGAATGTGCTCGCGCAACACTTCAAACGCCGCGACATAGCGAAACAGCCATGTTTCTGGCGGCGCCAAATGCTGATGCAAATTCATAGCCTCTTGTGGGTCGCGTTGCAAGCGCGCCACATAGTGCTCAATAGTCTTGTCACCAAGCAGACGCATTCGTTCATGCGCGAACAACTCCACAAATTTATTCACTTCAGGTTCAAGTGGCGTGTTTGCCGCCAACCATGCTGACAATTGTCTCACGACACAAGCCGCCGATAATTGCTTGTGGCCACCGCGCTGGCGCCTTGCAAAAGAAGTTGGTGTTGCATGGCGATACGTGTGGCGTCAAAAACCTGCACGCGTCCCTCTGGAATATTCAGAACCTCGCGCAAATGTTCAAAGCCAGGCAAGCCCGCCGTTGGATTCCACGCGCCGCTGTCGTCAAGATCGCGCAAGCCAATGGCTTGCTCCACGCGCAGGCCAAATATGGCCGTACTGGCGGTCGGCGAAGTGGCGTCAAGTGGAACTTCAATCAGAATTGTTCGAGAACCAACTTGCGGTTCAATGGCTGCTTGGCCTGTCAAAATGCCCGCGTCAAGCAGCGGAATTAAAGCTCCGTGATAATCAAACAAGCCAATCAACCAAGTTGGTCCAGATGGCAACGCTTGCGCTGAAACCACAGGACACACTTCACGAACGTAATTGACATGAATTGCAAATAATTTATTTTTGGCGGTCCAAATCAGCGTTCTCATGGGCGAATCATAACCAAACATTCAAGAAGTCAATCTTCCGTGTGCTGTCGTCGAATGTCCCTGATATCCGATAATTTCGCGAAGAAAATATCGACAAGCTCTGGATCAAATTGCTTGCCCGCTTCGCCACGAATGGTGTCAAGCACGCGTCGTTCAGGCCATGCCTTTTTATAGCAACGCTCGTTGGACAGGGCGTCAAACACATCCGCAAGAGCCACCACTCTGGCAAAAAGCGGAATGTCCTCACCCTTTTTTCCGCCATGCTTGCTTTGATGTGTGATGGGATCAACCAGTAACTTGCCATCAAAATCAACATATCCGGGATAGCCGCCACCATCCCATCGCTCATGGTGGTTCAATACCACATCGCGCGACGACTCATCGAACTCGGTGGAGGGATCCAGGAAAAGACGAGCGCCATAAATCACATGCTTTTTCACCTCTGCATATTCGGCGGCATTAAGTTTGGAAGGTTTCTTCAAAATTAAATCGGTCACTCCAATCTTGCCCACATCGTGCAAGCGTGCGGCATGGCGCAATCGATCACGCTGACGCTGAAAGGCCGCACCTTCTAGACCGCGTCGATTGTACCACTCCTCAAATAGAACACCTGATATGCCGGCCAAGCGCTCGCTGTGGGGACTCGTCTCAATTGGGTCGTGTGTCTGGAGCATGCGCAACATTTTTTTGATAATGCTTTCATGATGTTGCGTACGCTCAATCGCCACCGTGGCCATGCTTGCAAAATGCGAAAGCAACGATTGATCTGAGTCGGTAAATTTTGTTGTTGCGCGTTCTTCGCTGTCCTTGGCGTTTATTAATTGCAAAACACCCACGATGTGGCCAAGGCTTGTGCGCAGGGGAAGCGCCAGAACGCTTTGCGTTTTATATACGCTGATGAGGTCGAATGATTTGTCAAATTGAAACTGGCAACTAGGTTCAAGGGAGTAGGCGTTTGCAATGTTCACGCATTCGCCGCTCACTCCAACCCAACCCGCTATGGAATTTTCGCTGACTGGCCCTTGGTACTTGGATTGGTACTTGGAATCGTCTATTCCCACTTTACGACCATCAATGGTGTCATTTTGCGTGTACTGAAACTGGAGAATTTTATTTTTATAGATGTACACCGTTCCAGCGTCCGCCCCAATCAGCGCGCGCGCCCCGCTTAAAATTCGATGCATGAGCTCATCAAAGTCCTGGACCTTGTTCAATTCATTCGAAATCTCCACCAGACCTTTAATGCGTTTTTTATGCAAATCGCGGGCCAACGCCGACGACATTTCTAAATTTGTCAAAAGGCGTTCGCGGTCCCTCAAGGAATGCTCGCGATCATTCAACCGCTGCTGCAATGAAGCGATTTCCGTTTCCGCCATGCGCTCACTTAATTTCGACATTCCCAATTTTGCCAGCGTATTCACCCGTGAAAGAACCTCCTCGGGCTCGCTTAAACGCGATATAAATTCCTCCGCGCTTGCCGCGAGTGCCGCGGCGCGAATCAATGGATCGGGCAATATTGCCATGGCGATGCACGGAATGTGCTCGGTGTCCGCGTGGCTTGCAAGCGCGCGCAATAAATCAAAACCATGTGTTCCGAGTCCTGACAATTCAACGGCAATCACGGAAGGAGCGTCGCGCAGTAGGCGTTGGAAAGACTGGTCGTCGCGGCGGATAATTTCCAGTCGCACAATGTCCAAGGTCAGCGATGATCGAAGCAAGTCGGCGGCCCAGGATTCATTTGTCGCCACAATAAAAAGTGGCTTATTAAGCGGCTCATTCACGGTCAAGCGATTGGAATTTGGGGATTCGCTCATGGAATTTGAATGTTAGCAGATGATTCCAGTCATCTGAAAGACTTCAGCACGCAATGAAAGAACTCAAACAAGTGGGACCGGTGGGAGTTGCACCCACACGTCAATTTCTTGACTGCGGATTTTAAGTCCGCTGCGTCTGCTGTTCCGCCACGATCCCGTCATACATTCGCCGAATGCCTCCAAGCGCCTCTTCGCATAGAACCCATACAAGTCATTTTGGAGACATTTCAAATGCACTACCATGCCACATTAACCGCTCTTGACTTCCTCCGAAAGTTGCGGGGAATGCCAACCACCTGAAGGCATCAAGATTTCATTGGCTGGTTCTGGTCCCCAGGTGCCTGGTTTGTATTTCATAACGGGCACGGCGTTGTCAAGAATATTTTCAACAATGCGCCAGCCTTCCTCAACTACATCTTGGCGGGCGAACAACGCTTGATCGCCGCGAATGGCGTCGCCAATAAGTCGCTCGTATGGCGTCATTTCATCGGGTTGCGCGTCCACGGCCATCAATTCAATGGGCATACCGCCCATGACTTCTCCGTCAATCTTGGCCTGTATGTTGATGCCAATTTCAATGCGTGGCGTGAAAAGAAAGCGCACAAAATTGTGCGGTCCTAGTGGCGCCTCTGGAAACACAACATTGGGCGGTCTATGAAATTCAACACGCACCTCCGTGGCGGAAAGCGGCATGCACTTGCCAGCGCGGATGTAAATAGGCACGCCTTCCCAGCGCCAATTGTCAATCATCAAGCGAATGGCTCCCCAAGTTTCCGTCTGGCTGTTCTCAGCCACGCCGGGCTCCTTCAAGAAGCCGTCAAATTGTCCGCGCACCACATCGCGCGTGGTCAAGGTTCGCACCGCGCGGAACAATTTCACTTGCTCGTCGCGCACGCGCTCCATGTCGCTCCACAGCGGGGGCTCCATGCACAAAAATCCAACCACTTGCATGAGATGGTTCTCAATCACATCGCGAATGCAACCAGTCTCATCGTAAAATTTGCCGCGGCCTTGCACGCCAAAACTTTCCGCCATGGTGATCTGGATTTGCTTTATGTACTGGCGATTCCAAATGGGCTCCAGGAACGCGTTGGCAAAGCGCGTGAACAAAATATTCTGCGTGGCTTCTTTACCCAAGTAGTGGTCAATGCGGAAAATATGTTTCTCATCAAACACCTCGTGCAAAGTCTCGTTGAGTTGCTTGGCCGTGGCGCTGTTGTGCCCGAATGGCTTTTCAACAACCACGCGCGCGCTGGTCACGCAACCCGCGGCCTCCAACTGCTTGGTCACAGCCCCAAAAAGCACGGGCGGAATAGCCAAATAATGCAGCGGCCGCTGCGCATTTCCCAGGGCTTTCTTCAGGGCGGTAAATGTGGCAATGTCGGCGTAATCGCCGTTGACAAATTGAAAGTTGTCCGACAATGTCTTGAACGCCACCTCATCAATGCCGCGGCCATAGGTGGTGATTCCCTCGCGCGCGCGCGCCAGCAATTGCTCGCGCGTCATGTCGCTCTTGGCCACGCCAATAATTGGACCCGCAAATACATTGCGGCGAATCAACGCCTGAATGGTGTCGAACAATTTCTTGTGCGCAAGATCGCCGGTGGCTCCAAATAGAACCACTGCGTCGCAGTGCAGTTGAGTGGTCATAAATTATTTTCCCTTCGGCGTAGTCTGCTCAAGATGCCCGCCAAACTCGTAGCGCATGGCGGAGCACAACTTGTCGCCAAACAACGCCGCGCCACGGCTGGCAAAGCGCGCGTACAACGCGGCCGTCAACACATACGCGGGCACGCCCTCGTCAATCGCCGCGTCAATGGTCCAGCGACCTTCGCCCGAATCGCTCACGCGTCCGTCAAACTTTTTCAACTCCGGATCGGCGGCCAATGAGTTGGCGGTCAAGTCAAGCAACCAACTGCTAATCACGCTGCCACGGCGCCACACTTCGGCCACATCGGGCAAGTTGAACTTGTACATGTACGCCTCGGGCTCGCGCAGGGGAGTTGTCTCCGCGTTCTTCTCGAAAGCATGCATGCCCACGTCGGCGTTCTTGATAATGTTCAAACCCTCGGCGTACGCCGCCATAATTCCATATTCAATTCCGTTGTGAACCATCTTCACAAAGTGGCCTCCGCCATTTGGTCCACAGTGCAAATATCCTTGCTCCGCGGTGCCTGGCATATTTTTGCGAGAAGGAGTGACAGGAATTGTTCCCTTGCCTGGCGCCAGCGCGCTGAAGATTGGATCAAGACGCTTCACGCTGGCTTCTGGTCCGCCAATCATTTGGCAGTAGCCGCGATCAAGTCCCCACACGCCGCCGGAAGTTCCAACATCAACATAGTCAATGCCAGACTTCGCCAATTCCTTGGCGCGGCGAATGTCATCCTTGTAATAACTGTTGCCGCCATCGATCAGCGTGTCGCCCTTGGAAAGGTGCGGCGCAATTTTGGCGATGGTCTCGTCCACATACGCGGTTGGAATCATCATCCAAATGCTGCGTGGCGCTGGAAGTTTGGCGATCATGTCCTCAATGCTGCTCGCGGCAATGGCGCCTTGCGCGGCCAGGGCCTTCACGGAATCAGCCGCCACATCAAAGGCCACAATTTCATGTTTGGCCTTCATTAAACGAACCGACATGTTGGCACCCATACGACCCAGACCGATCATTCCCATTCGCATTGCGTGGCTCCTAAACGAAAGTTGTTGTTGCAAAGACTGTGAACCGAAATGTAGGCGTCACTTGACGACGATTCAATTTCAATTGACATTTTTATAAATACACCCAAACGTAACGAGGTGTCAAGACTAACGATCGCGGCACTTTTGTGTGATCGACGGCGAAACAGCCTTCACAATCCAGCGCGCCACTTTGGATTTGGCGGCAAATTCGCTTGATTCGCCGTGCGTCAGTATGCGGCCATCGCCCCAAACAATTCGCGCGTCTGACTGGGCACCTTCAAGCGTTTCCAAGGAATTCGCCACAATGCAATCAACTTTTTTTACCAGCAATTTTTGCCTCGCGTTTGCAATCACTTCGTCCTTGGGTTCCAAGGCAAAGCCAACCACAAACTGGTTGTGCCTGGTTTGCAAATTGCCCACAATTTCAGCCACGGGTTCCAACTGCAACACGGGCGGCGTGGCGTCGCGGCGAATTTTCCCAACAAGCGGCGCGCCCACAACTCGCCAATCCGCCACAGCCGCCGCCATCACCAACACATCAAAGTTTGGCCAATCCGTGGTCAATAACTTGCGCAAGTCCGCCGCGGTTTGGAACCGCGCAACATCTGTCCACGAATCAATTTTAGGCAATGAGCAGGGACCCGCAAGAATGCGCACTTGAGCGCCAGATTCTTTCGCGGCCTTGGCAATTTCAAATCCCATGCGTCCACTGGAACGATTTCCTATAAATCGAACCTGATCAATGGGCTCATGGGTGGGTCCCAAGGTCACCAGCCACCGAATCGGCCGCTCAGGGTTGCTCTTATTCGTGTTAGTCATGGGTTGCCACTTGGATGCGCGCTCTGCATACTACGAACCCTTGGTTGTATTGTCACAATTGCAAATCGATTGATTGAAGGAGATTCGCGTGGCTCGAAAGATTCGATTTAAACTTGGCGAGATTTTGGTGCAATGGAATTTGGTCAATGCGGACCACGTTGCCAAAGCGTTGGAATTGTCCAAAGGCACGGGCAAGCGAATTGGCGAGGCTTTCATAGAGATTCAAGCTTGCAACGAAGAAGATGTTGCCAAGGCGCTGGCGCATCAATTTGGCATGGAATTTCTCAATCTTGATCGCGCTGAAGACAACAACAAGATCAACATCACGCTTATTCCAGAAGATATTATTCGCAAGCATGTGATTCTTCCCCTTTCCAGTAGCAACGGTCGCCTAAAACTTTTGGTCCATGATCCAATGGATTTGGAATTATTCGATGTCCTGCGCTTCCGTTTGAGCGCGGAGTTGGATACCGCCATTGCCAGCAAGCGCCAAATGCAGGCCTTTCTTGATATTGGAAAGAAAGCTGCCAAAGCTGTGCAGCAGGAATCATCGGCATCCACTGACATTGAGAAGTTAATTAACAAGGCAAACAAGTCCGTCGACAAGTCCGTCGACAATTCCGTCGACAAGTCCATTGACAGAGACGTCTCCAGTGATTCGGCGCTTGTTCAATTGGTCAATGGCATCATTATGAATGGCGTGCGCGGCAGAGCCAGCGATATTCATTTTGAACCCAGGAAGGGCAGCGTTCTTGTTCGCTTTCGCATTGACGGTGAGTGCGTGGAAATTTCCAAACTTCCCAAGAACAATCAGGCCGGAGTGTTGGCACGTTTAAAGTTAATGGCCGGTGTCAACATGTCGGAACGCCGCATTCCTCAAGACGGTCGCATTAAGATGGCTGTTCCAAGGCTGGATGCGGAAGGAAATCAAGTGATCGAACTTGATGAGAAAACAAAATTACAGACTCCCGTGATCGACCAAATCGATTTTCGTGTCAGCACATGCCCCGCGTCAAATGGCGAGAGCGTGGTGCTTCGTATTTTGCGGCCAGACAGCGTGCGCATTGGTTTGCTCAACTTGGGGCTTGAACAGGACATGTTGGACACTTTCAACAAGGTCATTCGTAAACCCAACGGAATTTTCCTGGTCACTGGTCCAACCGGTAGCGGTAAAACCACCACGCTGTATTCCGCGCTCGCGGTGCTGAATCGACCAGACAAAAAAATCATCACCGCCGAGGACCCCGTTGAATACAACTTCAAGGGAATCAATCAGGTACAGGTGCGCGATCAAATTGGCCTGACCTTTCCCGCCATTCTGAAGTCCATGTTGCGCCAAGCGCCCAACATTATTCTGGTGGGTGAAATTCGTGACCGCGAAGTGGCCGACATTGCCATTCAGGCGGCGCTTACTGGACACCTGGTATTCAGCACACTCCACACCAATGATGCGCCAAGCGCAATCACTCGTTTGGTAGACATGGGCGTCAAGCCGTTCTTGGTAGCCAGTAGTATCCAAGCCGTCATGAGTCAGCGTCTCGCCAGAATTTTGTGCGACAAATGCAAGAAGTTCGATCCCAATCCTGATCCAAAGATTTTGCGCTTGGTCGAGATAGCCGACTCCGAAAAAGACAAAGTCATGACATCCGTTGGTTGTGCCGAATGCGGTGGTATAGGCTACCGCGGACGCCGCGGCATTTATGAAATGATGATTATGAACTCCGAGATTCGAAATCTTGCATTCGAGCGCGCTGGTATCGCCAAACTTCGCGCCGCCGCAATTCGCTCTGGCATGAGAACGTTGCTTGGTGATGGCAAGTTGAAGATATTGCGCGGCCGTACCACTCCACTTGAAATTTCCAAGTTCGCCCAAACATCAACTTTTGATCCAACTGCGGTCGGTGATTGACTCAAAATTTGTGACCAAGCCCTAAGGAGAAAACACATATGTCAGGCGGAGAATCAGATACTTCCAAACCAACAAGCGGAAGCACGGTCCAAATTGATCGGTTGCTTGATGTCATGGTGAAGCAGGACGCGTCCGATCTTCACATCACTGTTGGTCGGCAGCCCACAATTCGTCTCAACGGTCGTCTACGCAATTTGCAAACTAAGATTCTTGACCCCGACGACACCATGGCGTTGATGAAGTCCATCACTCCAGAAAAAAATCAGGCGGAATTTCAGGAGCAGGGTGGTACGGACTTTGGTTTTAGTTTCAGCGATGCGGCCCGCTTCCGTGTCAGCGTGTTTCGTCAAAAAACATTTGTCGCCATGGTGCTTCGACTCATTCCCAACCGTATTCTCAGCTTTGAGCAAATCGGTTTGCCGGTAATTTCTCGCGAGTTGATCAAGCGTCCACGTGGTCTCTTTCTTGTGACGGGCCCAACGGGCAGCGGCAAGACCACCACCATCGCCACCATGGTTGACTATGTGAATTCAAATTTCGAGAAGCACATTGTGACCGTCGAGGATCCGATTGAGTATTACCATGTGCATAAAAAATCCATTGTGAATCAACGTGAAGTTGGCGGGCTAGCGGACGTACCAAGTTTTGCCGAGGCCCTTCGCCGCGCATTGCGCCAGAACCCCGACGTCATTTTGGTGGGTGAAATGCGCGATTTGGAAACCATTGAAGCCGCCATCAAGGCCGCCGAAACTGGCCACTTGGTGTTTGGAACTTTGCATACCACAGGTGCCGCGGGAACAATCAACAGAATCATTGACGCATTCCCGGTAAATCAGCAAGAGCAAGTTCGCATCCAACTTTCAACAAGCTTGCTGGCGGTTCTTAGCCAGGTTCTCTTGGCTAGAAGCGACAAGCCAGGGCGTATCGCTGGCTATGAATTCATGGTTGTCACGCCCGCCATCAGCAATCTAATCCGTGAAAGCAAGACCTTCCGCATTGACTCCGCCATTCAAACTGGCAAAAAATACGGAATGCAACTGCTTGATGAGCATCTTTGGTCCATCTTTAGTAAGGGAATTATCACCGCCGAGGAAATGTTGGAAAATGCTCGCAATGCAGATGACCTCAAGGATCGAATCCGCAAGGCTGGCGGGAATGTTCCAGGCACTACATTCGAAGCTCCAACCGAAACGATTTCTTAATTTTATTAGCTATTTAAACCAAGTTATTTGCCTGATACAGGGCCAATTTAATTTCTCAATTATGTCTTTCAAATTACTTATTACAAGTCCGATTTATTGCTGACGCAATTATCAATCAAATAAATGGGAACTTGATCATGATCTCAATCGAATGTAAATACGAAATCGGACTCTGATTTCAGTTAGGATCTTCATCAATGTCTTTGAGCAACCCTATAAATTTTGATCCCAGCAGTGATCACTTTGCGCAAGCACTCAAAGGCCGAAGATTTGGTCGTGCACTTACCAAACTAGGAAAAGTTACGCGCGAGCAAGTTCATCAAGGTCTTGAGTTGCAAAAGACAACCAGCAAAGGCAAGAAGCTTGGTGAAATTCTTCTAGAGATGGGCCTGATTAATGCGAACGATATCAAGATGACTTTATCCGGCATGGCTGGCATGCCGTTCATCCAGTTAAAAGACCGTGTGATAGATGAAGCAACTCTAAATTCAGTTAACGCTGAAATGGCGCGCAGCGTGCAGGTTATTCCAATTGAATTTGATCCGGCAACCAAAAAGTTGGTGGTAGCCATGAAGGATCCTGGAAACTTTTCGGCCGTTGACACCCTGCGAAACATGCTGGGGCTGAAAGTTTCCGCAGTCATTGCGCCCGCCGAAGAAATTGACGCTCTGCTGAAACAGCACTACCAATCCAAGACTGATTTAAAAGCGATTTACGCTGATATTGCCACCAGTGATGTGGCTCAGTCTCTTGAGGGACGAGGCGCAAGCATAGATCAGGCCACATTGCAAGACGCGGCCAATGACAACAACGTGGTGCAACTTTTAAATCTAGTTCTTATGCAAGCCATCCGCGACAAAGCCAGTGATATTCACTTGGAACCATTTGAAGACGAATTCAAGATGCGCTATCGCATTGACGGCGTGCTCTATGAAATGGATCCGCCACCACCTAGTTTGGCAATGGCCATTGTCAGCCGCGTGAAGGTCATGGCTAAACTAGACATCGCCGAACGGCGCTTGCCGCAAGACGGCCGCATTGAATTGAACTTGAACAACGCTCCAATTGACCTTCGCGTAGCGGTGTTGCCAACCATGTTCGGCGAAAGCGTGGTTTTGCGCGTGTTGGATAGAGGCAATGTGCAACTGAGTTTGGATAAAGTTGGCTTGCGCGAAGACGACCTTGAAAAAGTGCGCGGGCTCATTAACAAGCCCAACGGAATTGTGATTGTCACTGGTCCTACCGGCAGCGGAAAAACCACAACGCTTTACGCAGCCCTGAACGAACTCAATGACATCAGCACAAAAATCCTCACCGCCGAGGACCCCGTTGAATACGACATTGAAGGTTTGATTCAATGCCAAGTGAACCATGATCAAGAACTCACTTTCGCCAAGTTGCTGCGAAGTTTCTTGCGACAAGATCCCGACATTATTCTGGTGGGTGAAATCCGCGATCTTGAAACGGCGCAGATTGCCATTCAAGCCAGCCTTACTGGCCACTTGGTGTTCAGCACTTTGCACACCAACGACGCTCCCAGCAGCATTCTGCGTTTAGTGGATCTTGGTGTTGAAAGCTTTCTTCTTACCGCAACTCTGGAGGCAATTGTGGCACAGCGACTTGTTCGCCGCGTTTGCTCCAAGTGCAAAGAAAAATATGTGCCCAACGAAGAGCAATTAATGGAACTTTCCATGCGCCCATCCGACGCTGCCAATTACACATTCACCCGCGGCGTAGGTTGCGAAACATGTAACAAGACCGGCTACAAAGGTCGACTCGCGCTGTATGAAATCATGTGCTTGGACGACGCGTTGCGAGAACTTATTATGACTCAAGCCAGCACCGCCGTACTAAAAATGGAGTCACGAAAGCGTGGCATGCGCACATTGCGTGAAAGTGGCATGTTGTCCATTTATGACGGGCAAACAACCATTGAAGAAGTTGTGCGTGAAACACTTGGAGAGGACTAAATCAGGAGCAAGCGTTCGCGCTTGAAATCACATGGCAACATACGCATATGAAGCGATGACGGCGGCTGGCAAAGCCCAAAAGGGCACCATGGACGCCGCTTCCAGTAATGAAGTCACAAAGTCGCTGCGCGGACAAGGCCTGTTTCCTACCAGTATCCGCGAACAAAAAGCCGCAAAAGCAAAGGCTGAAAAAATAAAAGAGGCAAAGAAGAAGGGCAAGGGAATGGGTTTCTCCATGCCTGGTCGTGTCAAGACAAAGACCATGACTAACTTCACCCGACAGCTCAGCACTTTGCAGGACGCTGGTCTGCCGTTGTTGCGCAGCATACAAATTCTGGAGCAACAGCAAAAGCCTGGCAAACTGAAACATATTCTGGGCGCCGTTTGCGAAGATGTCGAAGGCGGTTCCACTCTCAGCGAATCATTTGCCAAGCATCCCAAAGCCTTTGATCGTTTGTATTGCAAAATGGTCGCGGCTGGCGAAGTCGGTGGCGTGTTGGATGTCATCTTGCAACGACTCGCGGACTTCATGGAAAAAGGCGAGCGCCTCAAGCGTCGTATCAAAGGCGCAATGATTTATCCTACATGCGTCATCAGCATCGCCGTGCTCATTGTCACGGGAATCATGTATTTTGTCATTCCAAAGTTCGTCACCATCTTCGGCGACTTCGGCGTGAAACTGCCGCCGTTGACCTTGTTCTTAATCGACACCAGCAATTGGATCGCGGGTACGACCAGCAAGGACCAAGCCGTGCCTGGAGTGGCATGGATCTTGGTGTCGCCATTTTTAATTATCATTGTTTTTAAATTGCTGCGCAAGACGGATTTTGGACGCGCCGCATTTGACATATTTTTTGTGAAGGCTCCGGGCATTGGCAACCTGGTGCGCAAAACCACCATTGCCCGCTTCACGCGCACACTCGGCACTTTGATCAGCGCTGGCGTTCCCATTCTTGAGGCAGTTCTGATTACGCGCGACACTTGCGGCAATTGGATTTACGAGCGCGCCCTGAACAAAGTGCATGATTCCATCCGCGACGGTGAAAGTTTTGCCACGCCTCTGCGCGCCAGCAAAGTGGTGGACAGTTTAGTGGTGAACATGATTGACGTGGGCGAGGAAACCGGCGACATGGATGTCATGTTGACCAAGATCGCCGACAACTACGACGAAGAAGTGGACGTGGCCGTTGGAAGTTTACTGAGCTTGCTAGAGCCATTCATGGTGATCGTGCTTGGTGGAGTCATTGGAACCATTGTGTTGGCGTTGTTCATGCCACTGGTCAGCATGATTGAAAGCGTTTCCGGCGGCGGAAAGAAGTGATTCACATGGATCGCATTATCCAAATATATTTCTCAGCGAAAGTCAACCCAAATGTCAGCGGGAATTTCAAGCCAGTGGCACGAAATTTGTCGCGCTCAGGTTTCACGCTGGTTGAATTGCTGGTTGTTGTTGGAATTATTGCCGTGCTTGTGGGCTTGTTAATTGTTGGCATTGGC
>SIAM01000038.1 GCA_009691785.1 Phycisphaerales bacterium | reverse complement strand
GATCATCTTCAGGTGGTGGCGGCGCTGGCGCAGGTGCAGGATCACGCGGCGGTTCATCAAGCGGCGGCGGCTATCGCGGCGGATCATCTTCAGGTGGTGGCGGCGCTGGCGCAGGTGCAGGATCACGCGGCGGTTCATCAAGCGGCGGCGGCTATCGCGGCGGATCATCTTCAGGTGGTGGCGGCGCTGGCGCAGGTGCAGGATCACGCGGCGGATCATCAAGTGGCGGCGGCTATCGCGGCGGATCATCTTCAGGTGGTGGCGGCGGATTTAAAAGTGGTGGTGGCTTTAAAGGCGGCGGCTTTAAAAAAGGCGGCTTCAAAAAAGCTGGCTTTAAAAAGTCCGGCGGCTTTCAAAGCGGTCCACGATAATTTTCAAGTCTGTTGTTGAAATCAATCACAGCGTTTTATGGCTTGCAGATTTTTCGTGCGCACTCGCCTGTAAATTTTTCCAAATAGCAAAAAAGCAACCGCCCCCATTTTCATGGAGGCGGTTGGAAGTTGTGAATGCAATCAATCGCAAACTTAGCGTCGTCTACGAGCAACCAAATTAGCCAAGCCAATCAACGCCACCGCGCCTGGAGCTGGAATTGAAACGACGAACGAACTATCCGCCACATTGGTGGTTGCGCTTACTGTTGTCCAATTTGCGGCATTTCCAATGCGGGCCAGCCAAGTGGCTCTGTCCGCTGCGCCGCTAAATGCGGCGAAATTGAAATTCTGAAATGAGTTGGTCATGTTATTCAACAACACCGCGCTGGTTCCTTGCACAAGGTCAGGAGCCAATTGTCCAGTTGAAGAAGTCGTGGCCAGTTCCAGTGCTGTAAATAAGACCAGTCAAAGTCCACGCTCCGTTTGCAGCGTTGGTGGAAAGGCTGCTTACAACTTGGCCCGCGGCCAAAGCATTCGCGCCCACGGTGTACTTCACAAGACCCTCGTTGCCATCGTTGTCCGTGCTACTCACGCCACGAAAGCCCGTGCCTGTTGTGAAGCCATTGTCGGTGAAATACAAAACGGTTCCAGCATCAACATTCACCAAACTTGCGAATGAGAATGAGTCGCTCGGCGAACCAGAGGCTTGAAAACCAACAAGTACAATCTCGCCGGCAATAAGTGCTGCGGACGCGGTGGTGGAAGCGGCGATCACGGCTGAGGTGATCAAGAATGACGAAAGTGATTTCATGGAGACTCCTAAGGGGTGGGAGATAATGAAAGACATAAGAGACGTTCTTACTGCAGGGAAGATGTGCCACATTTGTAATGGTTGCCCCTATTCCTTGTGTGCGCATTGTTCAGAATTTGTGAATGTGCCTATGCAATTACTTGACGTGATTCATGCAATGATTTTGATTACAATGTGTTGTAGTAGATTTGCCGCGCTAAATTAAGGACTCCACAATGACAAACAATCCATCATCAAATAATTCGCCCAAAAATTCTGACTCGCAGAAAAAATCAACTCTTGGAGCAAAGTCGGGCGGCGTCTTTGGCGCAGGTCTAGACCATGCTGGCAAACCCGCGGCGTTCAACTTTGGTGGCGCTGCTGGAACTCCGTTTCATGGCAAGGACTCCACATTTGGTGGAGGCAAGGGCGCCAACAAAGGCGGCGGCAAACGCTCCGCTCCAGCTGGCGGACAAAAGCGCTCAGGCGCCGGCGGCGCGCGCGGCCGCTAAAAATTTATCTCGGCGTGATCTTCTGTACGCCACCCATGTGCGGTCGCAACACATGCGGCACATTCACGGATCCATCTGCGTTTTGATTTAACTCCAAAATTGGAATCAGCACGCGCGGACTGGCAAGCACCGTGTTGTTGAGCGCCCACGCAATGTGAATTTTCCCATCGGCGTCGCGGTAGCGCAAATTCAAGCGGCGACATTGAAAATCACCAAGACGGCTGGCTGAATGCGTTTCACCCCATTCGCCGCTTGGAACGCCGTCCGCGCCAACTTCGCCGCGACCAGGCATCCAACATTCAACATCAATCATGTCCTCATTCTTCATGCCAAGGTCGCCGGTGCAACATTGCAGCAAGCGATAGGGCAGCGACAGTCCTTGCAAAATCATTTCCACCGTCTCCAACATATGCGCGTGCCAGCCGCGGCTTTCCTTGTCGTCGGCGCGGCAAATGACAACTTGTTCCACCTTGTCAAATTGATGAATGCGATACAAGCCCGCGGTGTCCTTGCCAGACGCGCCGGCCTCGCGGCGAAAGCAGGTGCTTTGCGTGGTGTACTTCAAGGGCAATTGCTCAATGGGAATAATTTCGTCGGCGTGAAAACCCATTAGGCCAACTTCGCCGGTGCCAGTGAGAAATAAATCGTGGCCAGCGCCGCGGCGCGACTCCTCAATGTGATAGGCCTGATCGCGGCCAAAGGGAAAGAAGCCCGTGCCTTGCATGCAATCTTCCTTCACGATCACGGGCACGCCCATGGCGGTAAAGCCGCGCTTTTCCGTTATAAAGTCAAACGCGTAGCGCAACGCCGCCTGATGCAATTTCATGCCCAGACCCGTGAGCACATAGTGGCGCGTTCCCGCGGTCTTTACGCCGCGCTCAAAGTCAACCAGGCCAAGGTCGCGCACCAATTCCAAGTGCGTCTTTGGTTTGAAGCCGCGCTGACTTTGGAAACTTTTCGATGGATCAAAGTGCGGCGCGTTCCAGCGGCGAATTTCCTTGTTGTCCTCGGCGCCCGCGCCCACAGGAACATCCGCGGCGGGGGGCTGCGGAATGCGCAGCATTAAGTCGTGCCACTTTGGCCCAGTCTCGGCCAGTTGCTTGTCTAGTTCAGCGGCTTCCAATTTTAATTCCGCGGGTCGGCGTTCAAGTTCCTTCAACTTTGTTTCAATCGCATCGCGCTCTGCGCCAGTGGCGGATTTCAACTGGCTTTTCAAGCGGCCAAGTTCGGGGCCCATCTCTTTGCTGAATTTATTTTGCTCGGCTCGTTTCACTTCTACGGCGCCGGTCAACTCGCGGCGGCGCGCGTCAATGGCAAGCAGCTCGTCAATGTCAACATCGGCGCGCTTTAGGCGCACGCCATTTCGAAATCGCTCCGGGTCCTCACGCAGTGCTTTAATGTCAATCATGGAATGAACGAGTGTAGAAAAAAGTGGCGGATGTGTTTGGCGCAGGCGCGCCGCCGACGCGCGAGTGCGGCGCATGTGAACATTGTGTCACGGAGAATTTGGGCGGCGATAGCTTGGCGCCGCGGCCCAGCGCATGGTGTCGGCCAATGTGTCCCAGTAGGTTCGATCAGGATTTCCAATGAATTTGGCTGCGGTATGGTGGCGTCCAACCAGCACGCGGTCGCCCGCGCTCAGCGGAACAATGGCTTGCCCATCAAGAACCAACGCGGAACCGTCATTGGCGCGCATCACTTCAATCATAATTTCCAAATGGCTCGCGGTGACAATGGGTCGAAATGCCAAACTGTGCGCGCAGATTGGCGTGACAATAATGGCTTCAAGATCGGGTTGCACAATCGGTCCACCAGCGCTCACGTTGTAGGCGGTGCTGCCAATGGGCGTGGCCACAATCACGCCGTCGCCCAGCAAGTCTGGACCTTGGTCGCGACCAAATGAAAGTTTTAATTCGATCATGCGAAACGGAGTGCCCGCGGTCACGGCGGCCTCGTTAATGGCAAGACCCTCGTGCACCAAGTCGCCGCGCGCGTTGCGCACAATGGCGTCAAGCACCATGCGGTTGCGCACAATGGCGTCGTGTCCAAAAATCATCGGCGCGTGTTGGCGCAGCGAATCCAAATTAAACTCCGCCAAGAATCCAAGCCGCCCAAAGTTCAAACCCACCATGGGCACGCCGCGGTCAAGCAAGCGGCGACACTGCGCGATCAATGTTCCGTCGCCGCCAAGCACAACAACTAAATCAAATATAGTTCGCGGCGGAATGGGGCGAAGGTCGGCCTCCAACTCCTCCACAATGCGGCCATGCGGGGTGATAATTCGGCGCACTTCCTCTATGGCCTCGGGCACGCCTTTGCGCCGTCTATCCGCGATAAGAAGAACATCGTTCATTTGTGTTTGCTCACTTTACGCAACCAAACCTTTGGTCAGCCGAAGGAACGCAGTTTCCAGGTCCGCCTCCGCTTGCTGCATTGAATTTATACGAAATCCAGCCGTGATGAGGCGGCTGGGCAAATCACTCACGGACACAGTATCGTCCGTGTCCAAAGTCACTTCAATGCGCGTAATGCCCTCGCTATTTTTTAATTCTACTAAGTTCACGCCCTTCACCTTGCGCAACAATTCGGCGGCGGCCTCGGAGCGATCATCCACCACAATCTTCACTAGTCTTCCAAGCTGCGCCCGCGACAATAGATGCTTCATGCTGCCGGCGAACACCAACTTGCCGCGCTCGATAATGCCGACGCTGGTGCACAACTCCGCTAGTTCCGGCAAAATGTGGCTAGAAATTAAAATAGTTTTTCCCATACGCAGAAGTTCCTTCAATAGTTCGCGCATTTCTATGCGCGCGCGCGGGTCAAGGCCAGAGTTGGGTTCGTCCATTAAAAGCACTTTTGGATTGTGCAGTAGCACGCGCGCCACGCTGAGTCGCTGTTGCATTCCGCGGCTCAGTCCATTCACTTCCGTCATTGATTTGCTGCGTAAATCCGTCAATTCCTGCACGTCTTGCACCGCGCGAAATCGTTCGTTGCCGTGAATGCCATAGCAGGCCGCGAAAAATTCCAGATATTCGCTCACGGTCATTTCTTCGTAGGCGCCCATAAAATCCGGCACATAGCCAATCAATGGACGGATTAAATTATTTTGATAGCCGATTGTTTTTCCATCAACGCGCGCCTCTCCCCAAGTGGGCTTCAACAGAGTGGACAAAATTTTAATAGTGGTGGTCTTGCCCGCGCCGTTGGGGCCAATGAATCCAAAGCACTCGCCAGCCTCAATGGTCAAATTCAAATTGTCCAGAGCGATCAAGTCGCCATACTTTTTCGTGAGGTTGACAGTTTCAATCATCGCCACGGTGAACTCAGGGTACGGGAAGCGGCGGCCAAAAGATGGCCGCGTCATCGGGTAGGGGAATGATGTAGCGAACAAGCACGCTGCCGCCGCTTTTTGCGGGCGTGTCCGCCACATTTATGGGCACAGGAATTTTGACATCTTCAAGCATTCCAGTGACAATGAGACACGGTTGCGTGAGCCACAGGGAAATATCCAACGAGCGGCCAATTTCGCGTGTCATACGTATCGTAGCTGGCGCGTCTGGCGGATTCATTTCATACGCCGGCGGTTGCAGCATTTGATACAGGGAAAGCATTTGCAAATTCATGTGCAAACGATTGCCCCCAAATACATCTTCCATTTGGCGGGACAAGTCACGCTCGCGCAGTTGCCGCAAAGGCCGCGTGTAGTTGTTCAAAATTTCTTGCGTCAGCGACCCCGCACCAAGTTGGGCGGCGTCAATAGCGCCCTTTGGATAGAGCGCTTCGGCGACATTTAATTCTTGATTAGGCAACCAATCATTCGCAAGCGCAACCATGCGACCAGCGTTGGCAAGCGGCGCGCTGGGGAGCAAAGTAAGTCGCCGGCTATTACTCCACTGTTGCGTTTGAAATTGAAATGGTGACACATGAATCAGAATCACATTTTTCAGCGCGCCGGGCAAGTGGTGCGTCAGCGAGCCTGTCAGCGAAATTAGATTTATGTTTCCTGGAGTCGCTGTCGCCTTGATTCTTTTGTCAGCGATCTGCGATGGAAGCGTGCCCCAATTTTTTGACACTTCGCCCAACCAACGCGCTTCAAAGTCACTAGTGGTCGCGCGCGCTGGAAGAATGCTCCTCATGGGGTCATCAATTGGTTGATCAAAGCGCGTGGAATCTGGAAAGCGCCGAATATTTACGCTTGTTGGTGACGCCCAAGTGGTCAATATATTTCGCTGATTTTCCTGGGATTCCATGGCTATTTCAGCGGTTGTAAATCCAGGAAGAAGGGCGCTCATCCACATGGTTGCGCGCCCCAATTGATTCATGTTTGCGAGCTTGTTCGCGGGTTCGTCAATCGAATCAAGCACCGTCAAGTGTCGAAGTTCCATAGAAGTTGTGCTGATCAATCCCCCCAATCCGTATGCGGCGGCGCAGGCCAGCAAGGACACGCCAACAAACACAAGCCACGCCAAGTGTTGCAGTTTTTTCTTGCGTAGCACCCACCATGCAATCGGGCATGCCGCCAACCAATACACAACAAACAGAACAAGCGTTGCCAACACGCCGCTTGCCACGCGACCTTGCAAACCAATCGCGTTGATCACCAAGTCGCCTTTGCCGCAGTCATATTCATCATAGGCGGATACGGCGGCAAGTCTCTTGGGCTCATTTTTCTGTAGGCGGTCAAAATCATTCGCGCTCAGGCTGTCGGCGCGCCTGCCCAAAATGCGATTCCAAAAAACATCCACTTGCGGCAGCGATTCATTGGCGTATGCGCCGTGGTGCAATGCGTCTATGTCAACGCCAATCAGCGTGATGCTGCCATAGCCAAATGAGCGACGAACCACAATGCTTCCACGACCATTCCATTTGCGAATTTCATTCGAAGCGTCAGCGTATTTGGCTGTTTCTGGCATGGCAATCAACCCTTTCCATGGCTTGCTCAATGTCAGTGAGTCAAACATATAGACCGGTGTTCGCACATTCGCGCGGCGCAATTCCTTGGCGCGCGAAAGCGCAGGCAGCAGTGTTTCCACCGACACGCCGTCCACTTGTATCACGCCTTTGGTGGGCAATAAATCGGA
Source organism: Phycisphaerales bacterium (assembly GCA_009691785.1). Classification (GTDB taxonomy): domain Bacteria; phylum Planctomycetota; class Phycisphaerae; order Phycisphaerales; family SM1A02; genus SYAC01. The sequence goes on along the minus strand of SIAM01000038.1, from coordinate 14,237 downwards.
AAGAAAATTCGCCGTACCGCCGCCAAGCGCCCAAGGGTTGCCGCTTTCTGGCAACACAACCACAAGCGATCCACCGCGCGCGATCCAATCCCGAAGCGCCGTGGCGCGAGCGCCCGTGAGCAATTGCGGCGACGCTTGCGACCAAATGATTTCGTTGAAACTCCACAAGCCTTCCCATCGATCTGGAATATCCGTCGGCGACATTCCCCGTGGCAATTGCGTGAAAGAATTCATGCTTGGCACAAATGAAAATCCGTTTGGATGAGCGCCAAGATCTTCAAGACCCAATTTGCCATCGCCCACCAATGCGATCGCGTCTTGATCCATTTCAAGCGGCAGAGATTGCTCGGCGGCTTGCGCTGGAGTGAATCGAAGCGTTCCAAGCGGGCGAATTCTCCGCGCGCCTTGCGCTTGAAAAACGCTCACATCGAATATGTGGCCTGTTAAAGAACTAGCGGAAATAGCTGGTAATTTGGCGTACAGCCAGCACGTCACATTTTGCCCGGGCGGCAGCGTCACCTCGCGCCAATTGGAGGCCATATCGCCGTCCGCGTTTTCCACATCCCACTGCACAATGGCGGAAGTTGGTTCAGCCAAGTCGCTGCGCAGGCGAACCCGAAGCGCCGTCACATCTGCGCCGCGGTAGGCGTTGAAGGCGCCAAATCTTTCGACATGAATTTCTACATCATCCGCGTGCGCCAAGCGCGCGTTGGAGCACAGCATAAATGCAGCCACCGCCAAGACAAACCGAAATGATAGGAAGCATCTCATCGTGTGATTTGCCGGCAAGACATTTATGGACGAAGTCCCGCAAGCTCCTCCAAGATCGTTGCGTGGCTTAACGATCCGCGGCGGAAGCAAGTCAATTCAAATTTCTCGTTGGGACTGTGCACACGGTCGTCATCCAGACCAAATCCAACCAGCAAACTTTCAACGCCAAGCACCCGTTGAATCAAGCCAACAGCTGGAATGCTTCCGCCAGTTCCAATGCACGCTGGATTTTTTCCATAGACCTTGGCCAATCCACGCTCCGCCGCCATTAAGTACGGACTCTCATCTTTCAGACGAATTGGCGGGTTTTTGCCAAAAATTTTTATTTCAAGGGTGTAGCCCTTGGGCACGCGGGCCTGCAAATGCGCGGACAATTTTTTGAACGCATCCTCTGGATCCATGTCGGCCACCAAGCGGCAGGAAATCTTCGCGGTCGCCTCGCTGGCAATCACTGTCTTTGCGCCCTCGCCTTGATAGCCGCCTTTTATGCCATTGCAATCACAAGTGGGTCGACACCATGTCTGTTCCATCGCGGTGAAGCCAGGCTCGCCAAAGCCTTTTTTCACGCCGGCCTTCCCTAAAAATTCCGCGTCATTAAAATTCAGTTTGGACCACTGTGATTTTATTTTTTCGGGCAGCGGCTTCACTTGATCATAAAAACCTTCAATGGCAATACGGCCATCATCGTGATGTAGGCTGGCAATCATGCGCGCCAATGAGTTGATTGGATTGGCAATGGCGCCGCCATACAAACCTGAATGCAAATCATGCGACGGGCCCTTCAACGTGGCCTGCACATACACCAGACCGCGCAATAAGGTTGTGAGTGCTGGAGTATTTATGTCCCACATTCCTGTATCGCTGACAATGGCGATATCGGATTCCAATTCCTTGGCGTATTCCCGCAGAAAAGGCTCAAAACTTTCACTTCCGGATTCCTCCTCGCCCTCCAAAATAACTGTCACGGGGCAGGGCGGTCCACCTGCGCACTCGTGCCAGGCGCGCAACGCCTCCAAGAATGTCATCACTTGTCCCTTGTCATCCACGGCGCCGCGCGCCACAACACGCTTGCCCATTGGTCCATCAACAATCACTGGTTCAAACGGGGGGCTTGTCCACAATTCCATTGGGTCGGCCGGCTGCACGTCATAGTGGCCGTAAAAAAGTACGCGCGGCGCAGTCACGCCTTTGGGTCCAGGGTGCTTGGCCAGCACCATTGGATGTCCATTGGTGTTCACAAGGCGCGATTCAAATCCACATTCCTTTAGAATATTAGAAGCCCACTCGCCCGCGCGGCGAACATCGGCGGCGAAAGCTGGATCAGTGCTCACGCTTGGTATCCGCAAGAAATTCACCAACCGCTCAATGCCCGCGGGTTGATTGGCGTCAATCTTGGCAAGCACGCTGTCAATTTGTGTATGGGTCGAAATGCTCATACTGGGCAGGGTATCCAATTCATGCAATCTCTCCTCTGACAATGCACCTGAATTCAGTTAACATTCCCGTGAAGATTGTTTCAACGAGCAACAGGAGATAGAACAATGGCCGAACGAGTGGTGGTGGATCAAATTGACTTTCGTTCCGCACTTGTATTTCCGCGGGTTCTCAACGCTGCGACTGGCGCGTTTCAACCATCGCGCCTTTTGGCTGCCACCTTTATTGTGCTTGCTTTGGCGGTGGCGGGCCGCTTTTACGATGCGTTGCGCGGTTCCATGATTCAGCCGGCTGGATTATTGTCGGCCACTCGAAGTTCAATGGATTCGGCCGCCATCGCCTCCGATGTCGCTCGCCGTGCTTTGCAAGCTCTGCCAGTCAATGAGCGCGCTGCCGCAATGGACTCCCGCGGCGGAGTCGACATTGAAACCGTCTCCGCTTTGCTTCAAAATAGCCTAAGTTCTGTCAGCGAAACCGACGCGGACGGAATTCGCCGCGCGCTTGATCGGCTTGAACCTTATCGCCGCAAGGGAACGTTTGATTCCTTCTCAGTCGCCGTGGGTCGTTGCATTGACGACTTTGCTGTTGGAGTTCTCACGGTCAGTCCGGTGATGGCCGTTGCCGCGTTTGGCAATCTCTTTATCAATCTGCCGCTGGCGTGTTGGCGTGAAGATCGCTGGTTTTGTTTTGTGTTTGGCGCCGCATTTTTACTTGCCATGGGCGCGGGTGGCGCCGTGCTTTGCCGCATGACCGCGATTGATTTGGCGGGCAAAGCCAAAATCTCCGCCGCCGACGCGTTCGAATTCGTCAAGCCGCGCTGGATCAATCACGCGCTGGTTCCCGTGTGGCCCATGTTCACGCTTGTTGTTCTTCTTCCAGTGGCGGCCATGCTTGGTTGGCTTAGCCGCATTCCGCTTATAGATATTTTTGCCGGACTGGCCTACGGACTTGTCATTGTCTTGTCGTTTTTTGCTGCAATTGCCTTAATTCCATGGGGTTTTTGCATGCCGCTGGCGGTGGCCGCTGCGGCGTGTGAAGGTTGCGATGGCCTTGAAGCCGCGCAACGAACTGTGGCGTATGTGTTGCGCCGCCCGTTGCAAGGCCTGCTTTATCTCATCATGGCTGCGATCGGATTTTCACTGGTCATTTTTGTTTCTGATCTCTTTGCCATGGCAACACTTTCTCTTGCCTCCAACTTTGTGGGCATGACCGCGGGCGACGGTCCCATGTCTGGCTTAGCGATAATTCGATTGCTGTTGCCAGACGATGTTGCGCCCGTGCGTAATCTTGGTTTCACGGCGTCCATCTCCGCGGGATTTGTTGGCCTATGGATTACCGTTGTCAAGTCGCTTGCCGCCGGCGCGTGCTTTGGCGCATTTTGGGCAGTGGCCACCGCCGCATATTTGGCGTTGCGAAAGACATGCGACGATCAACCATTTGATGATCTTTGGATGCCAGGCACCGCGGCTGGGTCACGACAAGATCAAACGGCTTAAATTTTATTGTGGTGCCATGTGATTGATGAGCAAGATGAGATAGCGCGCCGTGCCGCCAGTTTGCTGCAAAAAGACTCAAATATTGATATAAATGAAGCTGTTTTACAAGCCAAGCTTCACCTTGGTTTGCCGCGGGATACGCCGCCACCGTCCACCACGCTTGTTCGCCGCCACGCGCAAGCGCTGGCCATGGCGCGCCTTGGCCAAGAGGGGTATGCGCAGCAACGCTACGAACGTCTTGTGACCATCATTGATTTCATACGTCAACTTGAACACGAATTTCCACGCGCCCGACTCGCGCTTGTGGGCCGCGCAAGCGAGGGCCATTTCGACGCCGACCCACATGTGCGAATTCGCTTCGTCGCTGACACGCCAATTCATCTGATCGCCGACGTCTTGGTTCGAGCTCATTTGCCAGACCCTGAAATAAAAACTTTCGCATCACGGGTTGGCGTGCTGGAGCAACTTCACAGCGCATTTGATTTCGCTCCGCTCACCATCACGCGTTGCCCGCCGCTACAACTCACGCACGCGCACCTTGATTTGCAAACGGGCAAGCCCCTCGCGCAACGCACATTGTTGCAACTGGAGCAACTCTTGACTCGGTGAAAAATCAAATTCACGCGTGGACATGCGATCCGTGTGAACAATTCAAAGCCTAAAAACAGGTTTTGCAGCCAGAAAATCAGCGAATTCAGCTTAAGACAATCCGCCCTTGAGCGAGCTTGGCGCGCCAAATTTCAAGCGCAGTTTACGCATGGATGGATCATCTTCGCGCACAGGTTTGGCGCTCTGTCGATCATCATTGTTTGACTTGTTGGCGCTAAATACAGGAGCGGGCCGATCAAGCAGCGCCTTGATGGACAAACTCACGCGACGACGGGCAAGATCAATTAAAAGAATTTTGGCCGTCACAATTTGGTCCATCTTCAACACTTTGTCGGAGGAGAAAATTCGGTCATGGCTAATTTCACTGATGTGTACCAAGCCTTCAATGCCTGGAGACAGTTCAACAAACGCGCCGAACTCCGTGAGTTTCGTGACGCGCCCCGAAATACTTTCGCCAATGTGTAGCGCCTCGAACTTGCCCACTATTGGATCGTCCATCACTTCTTTGCGGCTCAGCGCAATGCGCGGCGGTTTCTGGGCGCGGTCAATGCGCATCACCTTTACGCGCACAACATCGCCCACCTTCACAGCGTCGGAGGCGTTCTTCAAACGCTCGTGCGCCAAGTCGCTGATGTGAATCAATCCATCCACGCCGCCAATATCCGCGAAGGCGCCGAAGGGTTGCAAACTAATAATCGTGGCCTCACGAATTTGTCCAGTTTGTATTTCCGCCAAGGTTTTCTGCTGATTTTCGCGCCTTGTCTGCGACTGCGCGGCCTTGCGGCTCAGCACCATTCGTCCGCGCTCCTTGCGCATTTCAATGATCATGCATTGCAATTTCTCGCCCAGAAAAATACTAATGTCAGGCACCGTGCGAATGTCCACTTGGCCCGCCGGCATGAACGCGCGGTGATGAGCCACTTCCATATCCAAGCCGCCTTGATTCATGCCCACGCAACGCGCGTCCACAATTTGCCCAATTTGCAAGTTGTCCCACTGCGGCTTGGTGCGCATTCCAATGCGCGACAAAATCAACAAGCCTTCAAACGCGTCAAGGCGTTCCACGGCAAAATTCATCACGGTCCCGGCTTCTGGCGCGTTTTCAAACTGGTTCAGCGGACAAACGCCTTGGCTCTTGGGCCCAAACTCAACCATCACATCGTTGCCTTGGACACGAATAATTGTTCCAGTGCGGGTGTGGCCATCGCCTTTCACTTTGGGCAGAACTTTCTTTTCCGTGACAATTCCCAGCATGTCATTTTCGCTCAGACCCGCCAAGGCTTGCGCCATTTCTTGGGCAAGCAAATCGTCAATTATTAATGGAGATGAGCTAGGTTGGGAGGCGGGCGGGGTAGAGGGCTCGATGGGCGGTATTGACATGGTGTTTTCTGCGTTCAAATTAGAGTATCCGCGAATGGTTCACTTTGGGTGAAAATCTAGGCAACATATTGCTAGTCGATTGCGTAAAGTTTTATTCCCATCGCTATCCCGTTGAGTAGGTATATTCCCCAATCACCATCTTTCCTTTATAGAGAATCATTTTCACCCGTCCTGTACCACACCACATTCGAATTCAATGTTGAAATCACAATGAGAAAATCTGAATCGCATGGCTAAGAATAAATCTGCTTGGGGTATAGAAATTGGGGCTCATGCCGTTAAAGCAATCCGCCTTGAACGCATTGGCGATGAAGCAAGCATTACCGATTTTGCTTGCATTCCCCATAACAAGCCGTTGACCACACCAGATTTGGACGTGGCGGAAATGACGCGCCTTACCATGGGCCAGTTGGTTGCGTCTAAAAATCTAGAGGATCAAAAAGTTGTGATTTCGGTTCCAGGGCATTCCGCTTTGGCGCGCTTTGCAAAGTTGCCGCCGGTGGAGCCGAAAATGATTCCCAACATTGTGAATTTTGAAGCGGTTCAACAAATTCCGTTTCCGATTGAAGAAGTTGAGTGGGATTATCAAACATTCTCATCGCCCGACCATTCCGAAGTGGAAGTTGGAATTTTCGCCATCACCAAAGTGCGAATTGAAGAAAAACTAAAGTTGTACGCCGAATACGGCATTCGGCCAGAGATTGTCACTCTTGGACCACTGGCCGTGTTTAACGCTGTTTCATATGACCTTGGACTAACGCCGGAGCACAAGTCAGTGGTGGTTTTGGATATTGGCACGCAAGCCAGCGATGTGATTATCGCCGACAACAGTCGATGTTGGATCCGCACATTTCCATTGGGTGGAACGCATTTCACTGACACCCTTTTGACCGCATTTCAGATTAGCTATAGCAAAGCGGATCGATTGAAAGCGGAAAGCGCAACCAGTAAATATGCGCGGCAAATGATGCAGGCCATGCGTCCGGTGTTTAGCGATCTAGTGCAAGAAGTTCAGCGTTCTATTGGACATTATCAAACGACTCATCGCGAGAATCCACTGGAGCAGGTGCTTGCTGTTGGAAGCACGTTTCGAATTCCTGGTTTGCGAAAATTTTTGGGGCAGCAACTCAATTTGGAAATCAACCGCATGGACGAGTTCAAACGAATTCGTATCGAAGGCAGAGAAGCCGCGGATTTCATGGCAAATTCAATCAATTTTGTCACCGCCTACGGGCTGGCTTTGCAAGGCATTGGACTCAGTCGAATTAGCATTAATCTTGCCCCAATTCGCGGTCTGCGGGAAAAAATTTGGGCGGCTAAAAACAGATGGTTCATTGCCACGGCCAGCATCGCAATTATCGGGGCAGGCGCAATGTATGTCTCTCCAATCATGGAGCAGACATATTTAGATGCCCAAGATGTCTCGGTAGTTTCTTCGATCATCAAGAATGGTGAGCAACTTCAAAGCCAGTTGGCTGCGGCGGATTCGGTTGGCGTTGCTGGGGACATAGCCACCAATATGGAGCGGCTAATTAATGACGACCGAAAAATTTGGCCGTGTCTTGTCAATGATGCTGTTGAATCAACGCTTGCAGCAAATCCCTCCGATGAAATTACACTCACGGACGCAGCCAAAATGGCCGCAATTCCAGCCAAGGATCGCAAGAGAATCGTGTTGGAAAATCTTGCTGGCGAATACAAATTTGATGCCACCACTCTCAAGCGCACAATTATTGTGACTATGAATGTTGAATTCGCCAATCCAGGCAAGAAGACATTCCTAAAGGACACACTTCAGAAATGGCTCCGTGACAATTCCGATCGTGGAGAAGCAGTGCCATATATTATTCTTCCAGATTCAGTCGCGCTTCAAGGCGAACTCACTTCCAGAGTTATCGTTGTAGGCGCGGCGACTTCCGCCAATTCACAATCAAAATCGCCAGAGAACGATTCTGCAAAATCTGATAGTGGCAGCTCCAAGCCTCCTCCAAATTCGACCTCTTCAAGCAGGGGAGCCTCTGTAAGCGGCAAACGAACTGGGGGTGGTGACGATGCAGTTTCCAAAGGTGGGGAAACCGAGGACGCCGCCAATTCAATTTCGCCCGATTCTGACTTGAATGACTCAACCAATGAAACTGGTGCAAAATCAGAAATAAGCAACGCGGATTTGGATCGAATTGCGCCCATTGAGAATGAACCAGAGATATACGGTCCTGGAATGACGGTCTATCGCGGCACGATTGTATTCACGGCGGAAATTCGCTCAGGTGGCAACAAAAAAGACGCGGGAGCCACAACGCCATGAATGTTAAAAACTTAAATCTTGCAGCTTTGAAAAATTTTGATTTTACAAAATTTGTGCCATTTTTAAAGCGTCGCGGAGTGTTGATTGGTGCTGTGCTGGCGATTGTGGTGGCGCCGTTGGCGGGATGGTGGTTCCGTGGCGGCATCACGGATTCGATCGTTGAAACTATGGCGCAACGATCGAAAGAGTATGACAAAATTATAAAGCTTGGAACAACTTCAATCACGATTCGAAGCGCGTCAGGGGAGGCAGAATCAAAAACTGAAAGTGTCAGTCTTAATCCAACTTTGATTGAAGCTTTGAGCGAGCGCAATAAAATTCTTGATAGCGAAGTGACGAAGATTTACCAATCTGCGGTTGAGCACAATAAAAAGAATCACGTCATTATTCAAATGAAAGATAACAAAGTTGTTTTTCCTAAGCCAGAGCAAAATGACGCATTATTGCTTGATGAAATATTTTTAACGCAAATTGGATCGGCTTATGAGGCGCTTCTAACTGAAAATAGGACTGGTCAACCACCAGATCCTTTGGCGGTATTGGAAGCCGTGCAGCGCCGATCTGGCGACTACATTCTGAATGATCTCAAGAAAAAGTCCTTGTCCGAGGTCACCGATCCCAAGGAGTTGGCAGATTTGAACGCGGCTTTACGCGGCGCACGTTTGGCAAGTTTGGATACTAAAGCCAGGGAAATCGCTATCTATCTTGATGCGAACGCAATTCGTATGCCGCCAACTCAAGGACCAATTAATCTTACGCGTTGTTTCGTTTGGCAGTGGGATTTATGGGTACTGCAAGACATCTTTCGCGCAATTGCCAGCTCAAATAGCAACATGAACGATGGGGTGATTTCAGCGTCTGTGAAGCGAATCATGAGTATTCAAATCTTTTCAATTGCCGCCGCCGCCAAAGAGGGACCCACGGCTGAGGCAGAACCAGAACCGACAGAAGAGCCCAAGGAAACAAGCGAATCTCCCTCGACGACCGCGACCGAACTCACAGGGGTGGCCATTGCTCCTAAGACGGCAATTGTCCCTGATTACAGCGCCTCATTGACAGGGTTGAAGAGTTGCCAGTTGTATGATGTGCGGAATGTTAAGTTAAAACTTATTGTGGCAGCCGCGGATATGACTAAGGTATTCAACGCATTTGCCAAAGAAAATTTCATGACCGTCACGCAAGTCAAGTTCCAGCCAGTGGATATTTTTCAGGCAGCCCGCCTTGGTTACATCTACGGCAAAGACCCCTGCAGCGAAGTGACAATGATCTTGCAGTCGATTTGGATGCGCGAATGGACAACATTGAAAATGCCTGTGAATTTGAAAAATTTAATTGGAACGCGCGGAGTTGAAATTCCAATGCCGATGGAAACAGCCCAACCAAAAGAAGAAAGCCAAGCGCCTCGAGAGGAACCAAAGTCATGAAAGGAATTTCTCTCATTGAGCGGCATTTCGAAAAAGCAGGATTCGTTCTGGTCACTGTTTTAATCGGGTCATACATCTTGGTGGATTTTATAAACCCAGCCACAATTCAAATGGGTCTGGAGTCCAATGCGACTACAAAGGTAGTGAATTCACTCCTTATCGCACAAGCAACTAGTTTAAAGCAATCTCAGGATTCAACCACGAGTTCGATTGATTTAAGCCCGGTGGTGAGCGGCTTGGCCCAAAAGAATTTTAATGAAAAACTGAACGCAAATATTTTGCCATCACTAAAAATAAGGCAGAATTCCCCTAGTTTTGCCGGGGAAATTATGAATCCAACTATTAAATTATTGAATACGTTGTATTACCAACCGCGCTTCGCCGCTCCCAAAATGGTGTCTCCGGTCGAGTGGTTAAGCGACGCCATTGAACCAGAGGAAGCCTCCAAGATTGAACCGTTGCAAAAGTTTCTTGATGCGCGACCAGATTCAAAGAACATGGACGTCATTTGGACCAAGCCCGTCGCTCGCGTGGATTTGAAAGGCATACGTGCGGAACTTGCCAAGTCAGTCGCAGAGGCCGCCGTGCCCCAAATTGCGGCGCCCGCTATTTGGCGCAACAACACAATTTATTTTATCGATGTTGTCTTTGAGAGACAAAGAAAAATGGAAGATGGAACTTGGGGCGAGCTTGTAACTGTCCCAATTTTGTTAGGCAGGGCTGAAAAAACATTTCGTGATCGAGATATAAAAGGCTGGGATGCCAATAGAATTTTTTCGGAAATGCGCGGTGAAAAATTAATAGAGAATGAAATTCGTCAGCCTGATTTTTATCCAACGCGCTACAACAGCGGAAGGAAAGATCCCTCAACTTCCTTGGCTAAATCAGGCGGAGTGGACGGTACCACCGCCCTCGATAAGAAAAAACAGCAAGAAGCGTTGAAGCAGAAAGAACAATTAGATGCGCTTGAAAAAGAGTTAAAAATCAAGGAGTCGGAATTGCAATCCGCTGGCGGCGAATGGGATGCGGAACTTGCCAAGAAGGAAGCCGAACGGAAAAAAAACATCAAGAAAAAGCCCGGCGATAGCGCTGACGCAAGCGATGATTCCCCTACAGATTTAAAACTGAGATCAAAGCTCACCTTGGTTGTCAGAGACCTTCGAACCAAGCTCAAACGTTTGAAAAAAGACTTTGGAATTGAAAGTCCAAAGAGCGACGTTGCAACTGTCGCAAACCCTGTCGAAAGTGCAACTGAAGCGGATTTAGATTCCATTGATGTTTGGACGCATGATCTCAGCGTGACTCCAGGAGAAACGGTCCGTTATCGATGTCGCGTTGAAATCTTTAATCCATTCTTTAGCAGAGCTCGTCAATTGGTGAAAGAGCAAATTGGACTTGCAACAAATTTAGCCATTCCTTCCCAAACAAGTGATTGGAGTGCTCCCGTCCATGTGCCAACGAAGGCCATGTTTTTTGCAGAGAACGGCGCGCTTGGAGAAAAGGGAACCAAACAGACAATTTCTTTCAGTGTGTATGTTTTACGAAACGGACTGTGGGAAAAAATGGATCCCAATCCACAGTTTGAACCAGGTCAGCCACTTCTATTTTCAATTGAAGATTCAAGCGGTAACTCCGATGATAATTTTGAAATTCAAACCGGATTGTTTGTCGCTGATATATTTGAAGATCTGAATGCAATGCCAGAAAAAAATCGGGCCACTCTGCCAGGAGTCGTAATAAGCCCAATTGATCACGCTGGAAAGTTTGTCATTCGCTATCCATATCAAGACAAGCTAGATCCCGACCAAACAAGGCTGAAAAAGTTGGTTGAAGATGGAAAAAACGCCAAGCCCCTAGTAAAATCCGCAGGGTAAGCGCAGGCAGCGCTTGAAACACATTTCTTTGGACGGCTCAGAGGGGCAAGTTTGATTTTATCCACAATTTTCCCATGTTTCATAGGCTTGACAGGCTACGAAACATCATTACAATCATCGACCTTACATAAAGGGCTTGCCCGCAATGGAAGGCGACGAAAGTCGGCTGTTTTATAAGTAAATGAGACAATGGTTTGAGTGTTCGTGTGACGTGGCTGGTGCCACTGGTCTCGAGGGCCACTGAGGTCATCACGAATACAGATAGATACAATCGTGTGTTTTTTCTTGTGTTGTATAAAGACAAAGACACACTGATATGTTGCAAGCACCGAGAATTCGAGAATGTCTGAGATGCTGCTCGTGTTAATTAAATAACAAATTCTTCACTGAACAAGTTAAATAAAAGATGCGGGTTGCCGGTCCAATAAGCAAAAGGGGCCGGCATGGTTGTCGATCTGAAAACAGTCGAGAGAAGCAATTCTTCCGACGGTCTCCGGTCGACATGGCCAAGCGTGAAAGGGCACATGGTGGATGTCTTGGCGTTAAGAGGCGATGAAGGACGTTGGAACCTGCGATAAGCCTAGAGGAGCTGGTAACCGAGCTTTGATCCTAGGATCTCCGAATGGGGCAACCCGACCGTAAGGTCATTCTGTCCTGAATGTATAGGGACAGTAAAGCAAACCCAGCGAACTGAAACATCTCAGTAGCTGGAGGAAAGGAAAGCAACCGCGACTCCGCAAGTAGCGCCGAGCGAAAGTGGACGAACCAGTACCGTGTTGAGTGATCTGGAAAGATCAGCCACAGAAGGTGACAGCCCTGTAGGCACGTACCTGGGAAATGGCTTCAAGTAGGGTCAGGCTCGAGAAACCTGGCTTGAACATGGGGGGACCACCCTCCAAGCCTGAGTACTCCTTAACGACCGATAGTGAACCAGTAAGGCGACTGAACGATGAAAAGTACCCCGATAAGGGGAGTTAAAAGTACCTGAAACCATGTGCTTACACAGCGGTCACGGCCCTTTGGGGTTGTGGCGTGCCTTTTGCATAATGATCTGGCGAGTTATTTTTTACGGCAAGGCTAAGCTGTTACGCAGCGGAGCCGAAGGGAAACCGAGTCTGACAAGGGCGATTAGTCGTAGGAGATAGGCGCGAAACCGGTTGATCTACCCATGGGCAGGTTGAAGGTGGGGTAAAACCCGCTGGAGGACCGAAGCCGTGAACGTTGAAAAGTTCTGGCATGACCTGTGGGGAGGGCTTACAGTGCAATCATAACCGGAGATATCTCGTTCTCCCCGAAATAGTTTTGGGACTAGCCTCGAGGGCCACCACATGGGGGTAGAGCTACTGAATGGACTTTGGGGGCCTACCCGGCTACCCGGTCCAATCAAACTCCGAATACCATGTGCTTTTGCCTCGGGAGTAAGTCTGCGAGCGATAATGTTCGCGGTCAAAAGGGAAACAACCCAGACCATCGGATAAGGTCCCTAATCAAATCTAAGTTCTTAAGGTAGTCAGATTGCTGTGACAGCTAGGATGTTGGCTTAGAAGCAGCCACCATTTAAAAAATGCGTAACAGCTTACTAGTCGAGGAATCTGGCGCCGATAATTATCGGGAATCAAGATTTGTACCGAATCCATGGCAATGCGGCATTTATGTCGTATTGGGTAGGGGAGCGTCGCTATTTAGCTGTGAAGCTGTTCCGCGAGGGACGGTGGAGCAATAGCAAGTGAATATGCCAGATTGAGTAACGATAAAGGGAGTGAGAATCTCCCTCGCCGAAAACCCAAGGTTTCCCGGGGTAGGTAATTCCGCCCGGGGTTAGGCGACACCTAAGGCAAGGCCGAAAGGCGTAGTCGATGGACAGCAGGTCAATATTCCTGCCCTTGTATGTAAGGTTCGAAGCTGACGTGACGGATCTTGAAGCTCACACGGCACTGTGAAGTGTGCAGGCCCTTGTGGCTGAAGTGGGGTGGATAGGTTCCAAGAAAAAACGCACAGATACAAACATACGAGTCGTACCAAAACTGACACAGGTGGGTGTGGCGAATAGCCTCAGGCGCTCGAGAAAACGGTCGTGAAGGAACTAGGCAAATTGACCCCGTAAGTTCGCGATAAGGGGGCCCTCCTCGCAAGAGAGGGCGCAGAGAAAAGGCTCTGGGAACTGTTTATCAAAAACACAGCACTGTGCGAACTCGCAAGAGGACGTATACAGTGTGACGCTTGCCCGGTGCCGGAACGTCAAAGGAGCTGGTTAGCAGCAATGCGAAGCTAGCGACTGAAGCGCCGGTAAACGGCGGCCGTAACTATGACGGTCCTAAGGTAGCGAAGTTCCTTGTCGGGTAAGTTCCGACGCGCATGAATAGCGTAATCACTGGAGCACTGTCTCCACGACCGACTCGGTGAAATAGTAGTGGCGGTGAAGATGCCGCCTACCTGCAGCAAGACGGAAAGACCCCGTGGACCTTTACTGTACGCTTGCAGTGGTCATGGATTTGTTCTGCGTAGAATAGGTGGGAGCCTTTGAAGCTAAGCTTTCGGGTTTGGCTGAGGCATTAGTGAAATACCACTCTGAATGAATTCGTGGCCTAACCCCGACTCCCGTGAATCCGGGCGGGGAACACTGCATGCCGGGCAGTTTGACTGGGGCGGTCTCCTCCAAAAGTGTAACGGAGGAGTGCAAAGGTTGGCTCAGCGCGGTTGGCAACCGCGCCTAGAGTGCAAAGGCATAAGCCAGCTTTAGTGCGAGCGAAACAGCGCAAGCACTCACGAAAGTGGGCCTTAGTGATCCGGCGATTCCGTGTGGAAGGGTCGTCGCTCAACGGATAAAAGGTACCCCGGGGATAACAGGCTGATCGCTCCCGAGCGTCCATAGCGGCGGAGCGGTTTGGCACCTCGATGTCGGCTCTTCGCATCCTGGGGCTGAAGGCGGTCCCAAGGGTTGGGC
>SIAM01000037.1 GCA_009691785.1 Phycisphaerales bacterium | reverse complement strand
CCGCAGTCATCGTCCGGCATCGGATCGCCAAGCCATTGGTTCGATGACGAGTTGGCCGCGATCGATGATTTCCCCTACCGGCGGCCCAGTGCTTGGCGCGATGCGAACTCGATGATTGCAAACCTCATTCACCCACTGGCCTAAGCCCCGGAGCCAACATGCCGCAAGATGATGGGTCGGGCGAATCCCCAACTCACATCATCACAGGCATCCGCCGCAGATCGATCCCCAGCGATTGAGAAGGGTCCCGAGATCAATTCCATTGACGATACCATCTGTGTTGATGTCAGAGAGAGTCGGCGCAGTCGAACCCCAATCGCCGATGAGCGCTGCCAAGTCTGATCCATTCACAAGTCGATCAGGCTTATTGAGTCCTGAGGAGCTCACGATACCAGCGATGTCGCCCGGGCATGAACCCCACCAACCGGGATCCACTACAGCGTCGGCGTGCTGGCAGAGCGCAGCGGTCGACATCTGAACGCTCGTCGGCTCGCCCGCCGCGTACTCAGCTTGTGTGAAATGCACGGGCGCGTTTGAATTGCCGCCGCGATCCTCGCTGCCGATGATGAATACTCTGCTTCGAAGATAGTCCGCATAATAGAATTCTTGAAAGAAGAAGACATAATCTCCCTCGTGAAGGTCGGTCTCTTCAATTTCGAGATCGCAGTAGCCGCCGTAGAAGCGCGCGTTCGCAGAGATGTTGCGCATGATGTCGTCGGTCAACCCCGGTATCAGCGGCGGCGGATTCGTGTTGGGATCTTGCAGCACGCCTCGGTCATGGAGCCACACATACTGTCGATTGCCCCACACCGAACCAATGGGGTCGCCTAGCTTCATCCGTTCCCAGAAGGCTGGCAGCGAGAGTTCGCTGAAGTCAGCAAGCACTTCGTAGTACACATAGTTGGGATATCCAACTCCATACGCTCCCGGGAACTCAATGCTGAGTCGATAATTCGCAGTGGATCGGTGATGCATGTCAACAAGGTGCAAGATTCCACCAGGTCCCTTGATGACTGGAACTTTCTTTGCCCTCAGCCAATTGTCAACCTCAAGCCAGCCTCCGGTGACATATTTCTCGCGCAGTCCAGGCATGTTGTTGGCGATCACACCGTCGAGTCCTACATTGTATTGACCAGCCTGCAACTCTGAGAGCAGCACACGTGGGGGATCTGTGACCTGTGCCCATGCACCAGAGACTGAAATCAAACAGATTGCGACTGCAGCAAAACGTCCATAAATCATTGGAGAACTCACTTTCGTAGATACCGACAGAACTCCCATACAGTACTCCGCTGTTCCCAAGAGTCAAACCTCCGCTGTCCAAAACGTCAAGTCGCAAACTGCTGTCTCCCGAAGACACCTCACCTACCGATGCGCGGATTTCGGCTCCGCAAGCTGCCAGCGCAGCGCAATTGTCGAGAACAGCGGCGGATTCGCAACAGAAATGCGAAAGCAGCGATAGTCGCGCAGTTTGGTGCACAGTGCACGCGCTCCGAATGTCAGCATTCGTTGATAGTTCTGTTGCAACTGCGTAAGTGACTTCGGAAGCGATCCAACAGCAACTTCATGAACTTCCTCCTCGAGCGGAAGACGAATGGGCTCTTCGAGTTTGCGGCACCATCCCGAAATTGCAAAGCTCGCAAAGAGTGCTGCAGATGGATCGCTCGCCCGCGCGATATCACGGTGAACGAGTAACTCGGCGATTACAGATTTCATGGGGGTATTGATAGGAATTCGCTTTTCCAGCATCGCCGGCGCGCGCCCGACAAATCCACTGTGAAACGGCGGTTCCATGCTTTTGGTTTAACTCTGCAGTGCTGAAATGCACTACCCAGCGACAATGTGGCGCATTGGCGACCTTCGCCTTTGCTGAGGAGCAGTTTCCGCTTGGTCCCCTGCTCTCGGCGGTGTTCTTTGCGAGAAGAAACCTGAGAGGTTCGTGTTCATCCATCGTGAACGCGACTGCTTTCCAATCACGGTGCTCTGCCGTGTGCTTCATGTTTCGTGCGGCGAATTTTACGCATGGCTCGGCCGTGTGCCATGCGCACAAAAAGCGGGCAAGCTCAGACGCCAACAGGATGATCGGGAGGACAGTCATACCAGTGGTTCGTAAGTTCATGATCGGTTTCCGTTGAACGGGCTATTGTTTGGGTGCGGGCGCAGTGTCATGTGCAAGGAATCTGAATCGAGTTTAGGTTTTGTCTATAGAGAGCCCGTAAGTCGCGTATGGAATTTTCGTGCTATGTTTGGAGGACTATGGGACGCATCAATCTTTCTCATGCACTGCTCTTGCCGCTGCTTTTACTCGGAGCTTGCAGTTCTGACGGGTTCACGATGGTTGCGCAGTCGCGTTCGGTTGTCTATCGAGTTGATCCTGATCCAAAGGCGCTGCTCGTTTCAGTGCCGCCTTCGTGCGCCGTTGTTCCAGCAATAGCCCCGTCTGAGCCTGGCTATGCACCGCTGACTGGGCTAGCGCTCCGAGCAGCGATGGTGAAACATAGCCGTTGCGAAACAGTCATGGACGCGGGTGCTGCTGCCTCGCGTATCAGTACGGCGGGAGTGACACAAGAGTGGCACGCATTGGCACTGTCCTACCGTGACTGCGGAGTGATGGATCGAGATCAGCTGACCAAGATTGGCAAGGCGATCGGCGTGCGCTACATCTTGGTGCCGATGCTTGCGGGTGTGTCAGTCAACTTTGGCGTTCGGTTTGATTTCCTTGGGCTGACTCTCGGGCGAACTTTTTGGACAACGGTCGATGTGTCACTGCAGTTGTGGGACACATCAAGCGGTGTTCTGGTCTGGCAATCGACGAGTAGTTGCACTGCGGCTGTCGAAGTGCTCATAGCCACACGCGTTTCCATGAGAACCGCAATGGAATCTGGGTTTGGACTGATGCTCGATGATTTGCTGCAGGGGCGAGCGGAGTCAGTCATGAGCGCGGAAGTACCGGATGCAAATGGCGTCGAGAAAGCGATGCAGTGAGCTAGGTGCTCGTGCCGCATGGGCGTGACTCGGCGGGAGCATCGCGACTGTTTCTTTTACTTAGGCAGATCACGGATCCGATCGTCTTTCGTGATGCCACGCCGCGGCGGATTCCATCGTGAGCCCACCTTGCGTCATGTTGGCTCCGGGGCTTTGAGCAGTGGATGGGTGAAACTTGTAATCATGGAGTTCGCGTCGCGCCAGGCACGGAGCTTTGCATTTCAGTACCGCACCGTTAGAATGAACGCGTGGAGCCGCGGCTTCACAGTGGACTGGCCGGGCGCTCGCCCGCGACATTCGATATGCGAGTTTCTATCAATAGGCCCCATCTAACGAGAAGTGGAACGACTCGATGTCGCAAACACTCGCTGCCAGCGGGCATCGTGATTGAGATAGACGGGACGAGTACATAGGCCCCGCCTGCCATGAAGAGTGGCACTTCTCCATCAACCCATCGACAAGAACCATAAGGAACATCATGAGATACACACCACACATCGTCATTGCCGCCGTTGGAATCGCATTACTTGCGGCATTTGCGCCGCTTCCGAACCCGCGTCAAGAGGACACTCGGCCGGTTCCAGTGACATCCGGTGTTCAGTACGAATTCATTGGCCGCTATGACGTTGATCGCCTGAATCAGATTCTGACCAAGGACACGCCGAAATTCACAGAATTCCAAGTGACCTACACCCCGGCGCGCAACGCTGTAAATATGTACCGCGTCACGTATCCATCAGTGATTCCAGAGCGCAACAACCGACCCACCGTTGCCTCGGGGCTCATTGCCATTCCCGAGACAACCGTGAAGTCCATGCCAATGGTTTCGTATCAGCATGGAACGGTGCTGGGCAAGCACCTGGTGCCGTCCTTCCCAGACAAATCGGAAGAGACTCAGTTGATCGTCGCCCAGTTCGCTGGTCAGGGCTATGTAGTCATTGGTGCTGACTATTTCGGAATGGGAACGTCCACCGAGAAGGACGGCTACATGGTTATTGCAAGCCTCCAGCAGGCGTGCATGGATATGTACCACGCTTCGCTGAGCGTGCTTGCAAAGGAGGGCATTTCCGTGAACGAACTCTTCCTGGCTGGCTGGTCTCAGGGCGGCGTGGCGACTATGTGCTTTCTGGAAACTCTGGAGATGAACAATATTGCAGTGACGGCCGCCGGCACTGCCGCCGCCCAATGTGATGGATTTGTGATGGTCAGCGGATTTCTGAATCACCCGCGCGTGATCGACGCGACGTGGGTCTCTGCCGTGGTGATCCTGACGGCGTTCTCATTATGAGGAGTACTACGGTGTTCCTGGAATTACGAAGGCACTCTTCACAGATGAGCAATACGAACTGGCGCGCAAGATCTACATGAAGGAGCCATACACCGAGCCGTGGCCAGCCGACCTGCATAACTTGATCCGCAAGGAGTACTTTGATCCCATCTACTTCGCAGGGACTGCTTACTGCGCGCTCATTCAGAAACTTCACGCCTACCGCTGGCAGGTGAAGGCGAATGTCCGTATGTACTACGGCGAGATCGACGAGTGCCTCACCATTGATCTTGCTCGCCTTCCTTCCATCTATCAGAACGCTCTTGGCAGCTCCACGGTGACTGCGATCAGCGCGGGTCCGGATGCAAACCATCGCGGTACCTTTGCGCGTGCCGTTCCGGAGTGGAAGAAGTGGTTTGACTCACTGCAGACCAAGTAGGGCGTCAGTCTTTTACGAACGCCATGTGCTGGTAGTCCTTGCGCACACCAAGAAATGCAAGCACGCGATTATGCATGGACGCGTCGCGATTGAAGAAGTGAAGTAGATCGGATTGAATCCGCGCTCTCAAACCCCAAGCGCTTTGCGTTTGCCATCAATGAAAACCATGTGATGATCAAGATGGTGGGTATAGATCGCAAGAATTTCTCCCAGCGTCACTTTTCCGCGCTGAGTATGAATCCCACTGCGAGCAAACGCTGAAGATTCGAGCGTTCGAAGCCATCGAGCAGTGAATTGGCGATTCGCATCAAAGAGATCAAGCGCCTCTGCGATATCTGTTTTCTCCGCAGGCAATCGCGCGATAAATGCATTCTCGTCATACGAAACAAGCAGCGGCATTTCTTCGGCGGCAATTCGTCGCATGCGATGAGTCGCTGCAAGGTCGCTGTCGATCATATGAACGATGACTTCCTGAATGCTCCAGGTGCCAGGTGCAATGCGGGTGTTCAGTTTCTGCGGCGCAACTCCCTCGATGGCCTTGCGCAGAATTTTCGCCCCAACTGCATAGAGAGAGATTTGCGATTCGAATTCTGGCGCGCAGCAGGAAGTGGTCATAAGGCGCAGTCTATAGGTGCTCCCGTCTATAGTGATCACTGTGGTGCATCTTCAATGAGCATTCGTTCTTCGACTTCCGATTTAAACGCATTACTCGCTCGCCCGCGACACTTGAAATGCGAATTCCTATTCATTAATTAAATGTTCTGGAACCCCCCTAATTTGTATCGAATGATGCAGTGTGTAGATATTCAATTTACAACAATGAGATCGATCAATGCGGTGAATAAGACTGGAGTTGGAATGAATCCAGACCAATTATCGGTGTCTAATATCAGGAATTTTTTCAACAGGGGTGGCTTGAAGGCTATGCAGAATCTGCAGCCGCATGTGTTCATTGCGTTGTTGTTTGCATCGACCGCATTTGCACAGTGCGATCCCAACAGCGCAGGTACGTTTACCGATACCGTGTTTGATTCTGGCGCTGACGGTAGCTCAACTGGCGGCGTTGATGACAACGGCGGTTGGAGTGAGACCGCGCCGTATCAGTATATTGAAGCGGGGCAGAAAATAATTGGCGACTCCTTTCGAGTGAAAGGAATTGTTGGCACGTATGACGACGTGGGAGCGGGCAACACCCCTCGCGATCTTGAATAGATGCGTCGGGACTGCAACAAATTCAAAAATGAATTAGTGATACTGCATTGGTCCGATGAAGGCGGCCCCGAAGAGGACGAAATTGTAAACAATAGTTTGTGCGCTTTCGAAGCGGCCAATCCTGGCGCGCGCGCCCACATTGAGTTACGCGTAATGCTTGCCAAAGCGGTTGGCAATAAACGCCTCAAACGGAACATCTTCGTTGCGAATAAATCCCTTTGAAGGAATCGCGCCTTCTTTAAGCAAATCAAGCACCGCGGTGATTCCGGCGGCCGTTGTGATTTGAATAGCGGTCCATGGCAAGCCGTTGATTTCTTTGTGCAAAACAATTTTGGCGTAGGTTTTTTCCAGCAAGCGGCCGTCCTTCTCGCCAACGCAACTCACAAAGATGGCAACTTGGTCTTGCTCGGTGGCGGGCAACGCGCGCTCGAAAATTTTCTTGAGATCGTCGCGGTGATTTTTAAAACCCAAATCTTCAATCAGCAACTTTAATTGGTCACGGTGGCCAGGAAATCGCATGGTCTTGTAGTTGAGATTTTGAATTTTGCCCTTGAGCGTTTCGCCCAGCGAGCCAAGTCCGCCTGAAGTGTTGAAAGCCTCAAGTTCAATGCCATCAATTTGCATGTGCTCAAGTTGCTCAAGCGGCGGAACCGTTACAAAGTGCCCGTCTTGAACGGCCTCGCAAGGCTGGCAATATTCATTGATCAGTCCTTCGGTGCTCCAAGTGAGGTTGTATTTCATGACGTTGTTTGGAAATCGCGGCAGGGCGCCCACACGCAAACGCAAATCATGCAACTTGTCAAAGCCCTTGGCCAAATGCCACGCGGCGATGGTGATGAAACCAGGCGCGAGTCCGCACTGCGGAATGAACGCGGTGTTTGCGCCTTGCGCCATGGCGATCACTTGCTTGGTGGCGGCCACATCTTCGGTCAAGTCCAAATAGTGCGCGCCGTGCGCCTTGGCTTTTTGCGCGATCAACACATTGCAATGAAACGGCGCGCAACTCACGACAGCCCATTGGCCCGCGCAATTTTCGTCAAGCGCTTTGGCGTCATCAAAACGACAGTTGACACATTTCACGCCTGAAACATTCTTACTCACCCACGCAAGGTGTGCGTCGCTGTTGTCCAAACTTGTGACCGCATAGTCGCCACTATGTTGCAGAAGATGCGCGCACATGCGTCCAATTTTCCCGGCGCCAAGAATGAGTACTTTTTTCATGATGTCCTGAGGGTAATGAGTTTGCGAAATTAAGAAAGTTGCTTTAGTTGAGCGCCCACCGCGCTCATAAGTTTTTCAACGATGGGTGCGGTGAAATCAAATTGAATGCCGGCGGCTTGAAACAATTGTGGAAGCGGCTTGCTGCCGCCAAGCGCAAGGCCGGCTTTGTAATTGGCAATCGCCTGCTTTTCATTGGTCAAACTGGCCAGCCACACTTGCAGCGCGCCAAGTTGCGCAATGCCGTACTCAATGTAATAGAAGGGCATGCCAAACAAATGCAATTGACGCTGCCACAGCGACGCGCGGAATTGTTCAAGACCGGTCCAATCCACAAGGCCGCCAAAGCGCGCGTCTAGTTCCAGCCACTTGGTCTCGCGCTCTTTCACGGTGTGCGTTGGATTGAGATACACCCAATGTTGAAACGCGTCGATGTGCGCCACCCAAGGAAGCACCGCGATGGCGCCCTCAAGCAATTCACGCTTGGCGCGGGCGGCGTCGTCGGCGTTGAAAAATTCCGAGAGATATGGAAGCGTGAGAAGCTCCTGGCTCATGCTTGCCACTTCCGCGAACTCGGTTGGACTTGATCGATACAACAAAATCGGATCTTCCTTGGAAAGCAAACTGTGAAACGCGTGGCCGGCCTCGTGCACCATGGTGATGAGATCGCGATGCAAACCAACGGCGTTCATAAATATGAAGGGCTTGCGCGAGGCTTGGCGTTGATATTGATAACCGCCCGGCGCTTTGCCCTTACGGCTGTCAAGGTCAAGACATCCGCCACCCAACATGGTGTCAAACATTTGTGAAAGACCCGCGTCCATGTTGCGATAAGTGCGCGAAGTTTTTGCGGTCAGGTCCTCGCCGTTTGTGAATGGTCGAAGCGGCGCGCGGCCCTTCACATCCACTTTTAAATCCCACGGACGCAGCGTTTGCAAACCCAGCGCCGCGGCGCGTTGCTTGTGCATTTCACGCACAAGCGGCACGCAATGTTTCTCAATGGCCTCGTGAAAATGCCCGCAATCGGCGGGGACGTAGTCAAATCTGTGCATGCGCTGATGTTGAAAGTCGCGGAAATTATCAAAGCCGGCGTTGCGACCCATCTGGTCGCGCAGCGTGATGAGCTTGCTGTAAATGTCGTGCACCTTCACGCAATCTTGTTGACGACGCTCCGCCACCGCGCGCCAACTCGCCTCGCGCTTGGCGCGGTCGGAGTCCTCCAGGTAGCGCGCCATTTGCGGCAAGGTTTTTTCCTCGCCATCAAAGTTCACCACCATGGCGCCGGAAATTTCGCTGTACGACTGGTCCAACTTGGTGGCTTGCGTTTGCAGCGCCACATTTTCGGCGCGGAACAATTTCACTTCTTGACCCACGGCGCGAAGCAGAACGCCGTAGCGATTGGCGTCTAACTTAGAAACATGCGGACTGTTGGTGATTTTCTGGTCCAGCTCAAAACCAACGCGCTTGAGTTGCGGCTCCACCTGCTCCACAAAATCTAGAAAACATTTTTTGGCCGCCGCGTCATCGGTGCGGCATGTCATGGCAATGTACAAATTCGCCTGCGCTTCTTCCGCCGCCGCGTCCAAGTCGCTGCGATCCAAGATTAATTTTTCCAAACAGCGCTGGCACTTTAACTCGCGCGTGATCAGCGATTGATACAGCGGTTCAAGCTGCGACCAATTGGCGGCGTTGGTGTTGGCGGGCACGAAAGTTTTTGGGGCGGTTGGCGCAAATTCAATGGCGGGTTGGGACATGGTTGGCTCCTAAGGTGCAACGGTGCGGGCGATGCGGGCGATGTTCAAACTTCTACTGCGTGCAATACGGGGTTTCTCAGGATAGCCGAAGTGGGCAAATCTCCGCTACTTTCATGGAGTGAATCAGCGCCGCACCATTTGCGCATTGGCCCCCGCTAAATTGAATTTGGCGCTGTCTGTTGGCGCGCCCAACGCGCAGCGAATGCATCCAATTGCAAGTTGGATGGTGACCGTGTCGCTGCATGATGAACTTTTTCTTGAGGTGTTGGAACCGGCCTCGCTTTCACTGTACGCAATTATTTGGCACAAAGACGCGCGGCGTAAATCCGAAATTAACTGGTCCATTACCAAGGACTTGGCGGTGCGCGCGCACATGGCCATGGAGGCGCATGTTGGCCGCAAGTTGCCAATTAAAATGCGGCTTGAAAAAAGAATTCCCGTGGGCGGCGGTCTTGGTGGTGGTTCCAGCAACGCGGCCGCAATGTTGCGCGCGCTGAATGAACTTTTTGATTTGAAGTTGCCGCGGGCAACATTGCGCGACATTGCCGCGCGACTTGGTTCCGATGTGCCATTCCTCATTGATGGGGGCAGCGCGATTGTCACGGGTCTTGGCGAGAAACTTGAGCCCGCGCCGCTTCCAGAAAATTTACACGCGCTGCTTGTGTTCCCAGATGCCGCGTGCCCAACGGGCGCGGTCTATCAAGCGCTGGATCAACTGCGTCCGCATGGCGCGGTTGAAACAGATCGCGTGCGTGCGTTGTCTGTCATGCAAAATATTTCGCACGACGCGCCGTTTAACGACTTGGCGCACCCCGCGTGCGAAGTTGCGCCAAAGTTGCGCGGCGAACTGGAGGAATTGGCGGAGTTGACCGACCGCATGGCGCACGTGTCTGGCAGTGGCAGCACGCTGTTTGTGCTTGTGGCCAGCGCGCTGGAGGCGGAAATTCTTGCCACATCTATAGAGAAGCGCATGGGTTTGCCAGTGATCGCCGTCGAGGGCATTCACATGCCCGCGATCAAATCCGTGAAATGACCCGCGTGAATTGGCGCGACTTTTTCATGCTGAACGCCAGTCAATTTCAACGCGAGCACATTTTGTATTGTGTGAAGTTGCCTTTGCAGCGCAAACAAAGCGGTTGATTCTTTCAAGTTGCTTCTTCACTCCGTATTTGCCGCTGGTATTTCAAACATTTGTGCAAATGAAAATAGAAAGCCTTGCCCGCAAGTTCGTTCTAGAATGAAGACATGCTGTGGCAGCCAGAAATCCCCGCGCACTATCGAACGCGCTCCGATGAGGAACTTGCGCGCGCCATTTCCGCGCGGCGCAAGCAACTTGGGGACAAACTGCTCATTCTTGGCCATCACTATCAACAGGATCAAGTGATTGCTCACGCCGATCTGATTGGCGATTCGCTGCAACTGAGCCGCATGGCGGCCAAAGAAGCCAAGGCGCGCGGCTCGCAATTTATTTTATTTTGTGGCGTGCATTTCATGGCGGAAACCGCCGACATTCTCACCGATGAATCCGTGAAAGTGATTCTTCCCGATTTGTCCGCTGGTTGTTCCATGGCCGACATGGCCGCCTATGAAGACGCGTTGACCGCGTGGGAAGAAATTGAAAAGGCACACGCGCAAAGCAAGGACAAGGTGCGCGTGATTCCCATTACCTATGTGAATTCAAGCGCGGCGGTGAAGGCGTTTGTTGGTGAGCACGGCGGAGCGTGTTGCACATCAAGCAACGCGCGGCACGTGTTAAAGTGGGCCTTTGCTGGCGGCGACACCAAGTTGGCCAAGGGCGAGCGCGTGCAAGTGATCTTCATGCCCGATCAACATTTGGGGCGCAACACTTCGCGCGATCTTGGATTGAAAAGCGAAATTGACGCGCAGCGCAGTGGCGGCGCCAGCGACATGGCGTTGTGGAACCCAAAGAAACCAATGGGTGGTCTTGACGCCACTGTTATTCAAAAAAGCAAAGTGCTTTTGTGGGCGGGTCATTGCAGCGTGCATAAATTATTCCGACCCGAGCATGTGGAAGACGCGCGCACGGAAAATGGCGCGGTGAAAATTTTGGTTCACCCCGAGTGTTGCCAAGAAGTGGTGGAGCAAGCGGATCTTGTCGGCAGCACGGAGTTCATCATCAAGCAAATTCAGAACGCGCCCAAAGGTTCAACTTGGGTTGTTGGCACGGAGGTGCATTTGGTCAACCGACTTGCGCAAGCCGCCGCCGCGCGCGATGTGCAAGTGCGCATGCTCAGCGATTGCCAATGTCTGTGCACCACCATGTACAGAATTGATCAGTCGCACATGTTGTGGTGCCTGGATCAACTTGCCGAGGGCCGCGTGGTGAATCAAATTTCCGTGCATCCAAAGGCCGCGCAACTTGCGCGCAAAGCCCTTGAAAAAATGCTGCAACTTGCGCCCGCCACTGGCCCCACACCAATCACTGTTGATTGAGGTAATTTGTACGGTTCACCCATGACCGACACAAACAATACAACGCAGTCCGCAACCACCACACCAAAGCCTCTTCTTCGCAATTTTTTTATGTGGATTATTCTTGCAGGCATTGCATGCGTGATCGCGCTTGTGGCGTTCCTTCCATCCATCGCGTCGCTTCCAATGTTTCGCGGCTTTATTACGGATGCTGTCGCGCAGCAAGTGAACGGGCGCGTGTCCATTGGCGACATGTCGTTGACTTGGTTTGGTCCGCAGCAAGTGGACAACTTCAGCATTGTTGGCAATGACGCAAAAAGTTCCCTCATGGTTTCCGCCTCCCTGCGCAACGGATTATTTGATTTGGCCACGGGCAGCGTGGATCAAATAGATGTGACCATGTCCGCCAACATCACGGGCGCGCTTGACGCCGATGGCAACATGAGTTTGCTTGATCTTGCTAAAAGTTCAGCCCCAGCCCCATCCGCGCCGCAAACAAAATCAATCTCGCCTAGCGCGCCAGCCTCAAGCGCCGCGTTTCAATTTCCGTCGCGTCCTATTCAAGTCACCATCAGTCGCTTTGACGCCACTATTGCCAACGCCTCTGGTCCAGCGTTCGTTATTGATGGACTGAAAGCCAAACTTGCTGTCAGTCAAAAAGGTCCGCTGGAAATTCAACTATCCGCCAACACAAAAATTGGCGACAAGCCTGGAACCATTTCCGCCAACGGAACATTCACCAATCTTTTCAACGCGGCTGGCACCTTTGATCCAATCGCCATCACTGGTTCGCTCAACGCGGAGGTGGACGGCGTCCTTTTGCCGTTGCTTGATTCCTCGGCGGAGATCACCCAGGCCAAATTCTCAATCGATGCCGCCTCCGCAAAACCCATTGATTTGCAGGCCAATGTCGCTATTTCCGTGAATGGCCGGCCGGCAACAATCGCCGCCACGTTGCAGGCGGTTCGTCCAAATTCCAAAGATCCAATCGCCACGTGGGCCAAGGATCCGCGCACATGGGTTGGCTCCGTGCAAGCGCAAAATATTCCCACTTCGCTGTTTGAAAAATTCACGAAGGGCACACCCATCAACATGGCACGCGATGTTGGTTCAACAATTTCATTGCAGGCCGCAACCAACAGCGCCACGGGTTTTGATCTGTCGCTTACAAGCACGCAGATTCAATTGCAAAGTTCCGCCGCGATTGACATAAGCACTGGCGCGGTGCAGGGCAAGACCACGCAACTCAACGTGCAACTTTCGCCAGAGTTGTTGAAGCCATTCAATGTCAACACGCCGCAGCCTTTGCCGGTCACAATCGCGCTGCAAAGCTTTTATATTCCGCCAGTCCGCGACAACGGGCAATTCAATTTGGTGGATCTCACGGCGCAAGGCTCGCTGAACATTGGCGCCGCGCAATTTCTTCAAGATGGAATTGCGCCCGTGGCCATGGGCCCGCTGAATGTCACGCTTGCCGCGGCGCCGTTGGCCGACAAGGTTGACTTCGCTCTGGCCACAACGCTCAATGGCACACAAGCGAATGTGACCGCAAATATCACCGGCTTGATGCGCGATAAACAATTTGCGTTCAAGCAAATGAAGATCACCGGCAACACGCAGTTTGGACCATTCGATCCCACGCTTCTGCCAGCCATGCCCGCCAATATCGTGGACATTCTGCGCCATGTTCAGCCCGGCGTTTCAACAATCAATTCCACGCTTGCGGGTTCATTTGAAAGTGGAACGCTCAATATCTCCGCGCAAACAATTCCTGGCGTCATCAATCTGAAGGCGGAGTGGGATACCAGCACGGCCTCGCTCACGCTGGCCAATACCACGCTGACCCTTGACCCCGCGTTGGTTGATTGGGCCAGCCAAGGGGCGGCAAAAATTTCCGCGCCCGCAAAATGCACGTTTTCCGCGGGACCAATCAAAATGGATCGCACCGCGCTTGAAAAAGGTTTGGCGGAGATTGGGCCAAGTCCGGTTTCACTGTTTGTAGATCAAATTTCGTTGGCAAAAGTTCCTGGCTTAACTGGAACCGCGGTGCTGCAGAAGGCCGTCATTCGCGGCAATGTGGATGTTGATGGTCCGCAACTTTTCGACGGCAATGTGTCGACCGCCGCCGCGCTTGTCAACGGACTTCCCGCCAACGCGGGCAACGCCGCGATCAGTGACATGAGTATTCAGGCCACTGTGGAGCGCGATTTGAATTCTCCCAAATCCAAATTTGCCGCCACATTCACTTCGCTTTCGCTTACGCATTTCAACGGACTCAGTGAAATCATTGTGGTCAAAAATATGCGCTCTGCTTTCAATGGTCCGCTTTCTTTCAACGGCACCGTGTCCGCAACGCTGAGCGCGGATTTGTTGGACGCAAGCGGACCAGCGGCGAAAGTGGCGGGTGAATTTCAAATGCAATCCGCGGACAAATGGAACGCGTCCATAAACGCGAATGAAGTGGCCGTGCAACGCATTGCCCGTTTCGCTGGCATGGGCGATGTTCCCGAGTGGACCACCAATGGCGCCATGAATGCGGGCAAATTTAAGGCGAATGTTGGCGCGCAGTCTGGCGCCATGACATTCGCGCTGGACGCCGACTTGGGCCGCGTGAAAGCAAACATCAATGGCTCGCGCGCCGCCAACGGATCGATCGCGTTGACAAAAAGTACCGCCAACGTAAGCGTGCCGGGCGATGCCGTAAGAATTTTTCTGGACCGCGGTCCGCAAAAATCACCTCTGCGCAATTTAACGGACATCAACGTGGCGCTTGATATTGCGTCCATCACAATTCCATCCGTCAACGGCGAATTAAAGCCACTTGCGTTGGGCGCGGCCATTGCAAGCAACGCGCGCGTGGAGCCATTCCAAGTGACGTTCGCCACGGCGATTTTGTCATCGTCCACAAACAAGCAAACCGCGCCGCCACGCAATCAACAGGCTCCGCCAGAAAAAGTTGCAACTTTAAATTTTGCCGCCACGGATATTTCTTTACAAACCAACGGCGCGGAAAGCGCGCAACTAAATCTCAACGGTGCGCTTGCCGCAGTTGGGCAGCCAGCCAAGCCAATGAGTGTGAAGGTGAAGGCGCAACATCTCACCGGCGCGGATGGCAAGCTGAATATGTCCACCATGAAACTTGTGGCGGGCATCAACATCAGCGAGTTTCCATCATCGCTGATCGACGCCATTTCCGAGGGCGACGGCTTCATTCAAAATCTCGCTGGTCCCGTGTTCAGCATCCAGCTCGCTGGTCAAACTGGCTTTGAAGCCTCCGACCGTTTCAAGGGCCATATTGAAAGTCCCACTCTCACGCTGGACATTCCCGCGGTTCGCGTTGTTGATTCACAAATTATTGTTGTTCCAAGCGAGGCCATTACTTTCCAGTTGCGCCCGGATGAAAATATGCGCGAGCATATTTTACGCCCTATCAATCCAATTCTTGGCGACATTGAATTTAAAAACAAAGCGGTTAATACCACGGTCACATTGGTCCGCGCGCCTCTTCCATTTGATATGGCCAAGACCGACGCGCGTTTCACCGTTGATGTTGGCGAAGTTGAGTTGGAAAAAAGCGGGCAACTGATCAGCATTATGAATCTTGCCACTGTGAAAGACAACAAGTCCACCATTCCTGGCTTGCTCTCGCCGCTGAACGGTGAAATTAACAAGGGCATTCTCACCTACAAGGATTTCACAATTCACGTGGGCAAAGTTGGCAACTCTTGGCAGCAAACTATCTTTTCAGAGGCCGACATCAATCTGGCATCGCATCCGCCCTTCGCCAATTTCATCAGGGTGCGCTATCCGCTTGAAGGCGTCACCAACGCCATGGCTGGCAACGGCCTGCTTGGAAAATCATTTGGCAACATCAATCAAATTTTGGGCAACACCACGGCGCAAATACGCCAATCCGTGCAGGTGAAAGTGACATTCTCTGGCCCGCTTGAAGGCGATGAATTGCAAATGAAAGTGGAGCCAAATTTGGATTTGCCCAAGGGCGAAGATTTGCTCAAGGGTCTTGGCAGCATTGCCGAGGGAATTTTTGGCGGTAAATCTGGCACCACCACAACGACGCCGCCAGCGGGTTCGCCGCCACCACAAACGCAACCAAAAGATGTTGTCGGCGGATTGCTTGACAAGTTTTTGAAGAAACCAAACAACTAATTTGCAGCCGCGCCGCAGTCATTCGTAATTACAACCGCACGTGCCCCCGTATTGACGCGCGAAAATTATTTAAAAGCTTCCGCCGTAATTACAGCGTCGCATTGACGCGCGAAAATTATTTCAATGCCGCGCATTCGCGCCGCGCTCACATTGGCTTTTCGCCAATGGTCTGGTCGTACACCTGCAGCAGCTTTGACTTGTCAAAGATCAACTCTTGGCGCGTCAAACCGGTGATCTCATAGTGCGGCGTCAGTTCAATGGCGTCCACTGGGCACGCCTCCTCGCACATGCCGCAGTAAATGCAGCGCAACTCGTCAATGTCAAATTGCTTTGGATATTTCTCGCGGTCATCCCACGGACTTTCATCCGCCACAATGTGAATGCAATTCGCGGGGCACGCTGTGGAGCACATGAAGCAGGCCACGCATCGCACGCGGCCATCCTCATCTTTATTCAACCGATGCACGCCACGGAAATTTGGTCGGAACTGTCCGCCCTCTTCAACAGGGCGATCGTCGCGCTTCTGCTCTGGATATTGCACCACCCAAATATTTTTCTTGGTGGAACCGTTGCGGCCAAAGTTCTCAAACGCGTGGCGCATGGTGGTGCCAAGGCCCTTAAACACCGACACAACAAAAAGATTCTCGGAGCGGTTGAGTTTGCTCTCGGTCACATCAATAATTTGGTCGTCTGGAATTGCCATGGGGGTGTCTCGGTGATTGGCGTTGAAGTGTAGGCTTCTATGAAATCCATGCCAGCCTCTGACAACAACCCAAATTGGAATTCACCGCAGGATGGCGAAGGCGATAGCGCCAATGATTCAAGTGGCGATTCCAAGCGCGACCGACTTGCGCCGTTTTCTCCCATGCGATTGGTTCTTCTATCGCCAGACGCAAGGCGCAAACGCGACTTGAAAGAAACCCGCCTAGGGTGGAAAATGGCGGCGCTAGGTTGGGAATTCTCAAGCCATGTTGTGGCCGGCGTAGCCCTTGGCTGGGGCGCGGACTACCTCTTTCCAAACTTGGGCCACTGGGGAATTATTTTCGGCTCCAGCGCGAGCGTGTTGGTGGGAACTGCCACTTTCCTGCGAAGTGCCATGAAATTGAACAGTGAACTGGAAGGCGACGGCAAAAAACCACAAAATGGCGGCAAAAATGGCTGATTCTGAACAAATCCAGCCGCCAACTTCGGCTCAAGAGTCGCCTCGATTGCGCTCCGCGCACTCCTCTATAGAAGGCCCCACGCAAGGAACGCTTTCAGAATCAACCATGGCGGGGGCGCAAACCGTCCAATCCGGTCCCTTGAAAGGCGAGCCCATCTTTGCATTGCCCGTCGCTCAAATCGTCGGCCTATTTGTGTTAATGCTTATTTTGTCTGTACTTACGCTAATGCTGCCGTGGGAAAGTTGGCAAGCACCGCCCGAATCCGCCCGCGGATTGCTCGCGTCATCAAGTGCCATCACCATATTGTGGGCGGTCATTTTCTTTGGCATGCAGCCCTGGAAGCGCCGCCCGGCCAGCGAGTGGATCCTTTGGTGGCTAGGCAGCACCGTTGTGCGAGTTCTTGGGGCACCAATTCTGCTCATCTCGATATACTTCTTCTCCCATCTGCCCGCCCTCGCGGTGCTGGTTGGTGGGGTGGTTTGGGCCATAGTTGGACTTCTTGCGGAGGCCATGATTGTGGCGAAATCAGTTTCACGGCAGACGGCTTCCACACAGAAACCATAAAGGCAGTAATTTCCGCCTCTCACTTTCACGCGGCGCGCTTGAACATTTCATTCGCGCATCAATCTTGTTCACGCAACTCACTTAAGAATCACCCATGCAATTTCTACTCGCCTCCGGCAACAATCCAATCAGTCACGTAATCGATGCGCCAGTTCGCATTGGTGGCATGGAGCCATACAGTGGCCTCACGCTGCAAGTGGTCACGCTGTTTGTTGGATTGATCGTGTTCATGGCGGTGTTGCTGTACGCCAGCAAAAATATTTCCACGGGTAAAGAGTCGCTGGGTCATCGCCGCTATTTATCCCGCGGCCGCATTGCGCAAGTGATCGAAGTCATGTGCCTGTATCTGCGCGACGACATATTGACGCCAATGATGGGCAAGAAAGACGCGCACAAATTCACGCCGTTTCTTTTAACGCTGTTTTTTCTTATTTTGTCGCTGAATTTAATCGGCATGGTTCCCATGCAGGACATGCAGCTCATCACTGGAACATGGATTCAAGACGCGCAACTTGCGGTGGTGGGCGGAACCGCCACGGCCAATATCGCGGTGAACGCGGTGCTTGCGTTCTTTGTGTTCATTGTGATTCAAGCGCACGGCTTCCGCGAACTTGGCGTGAAGGGTTGGTTGGAGCATTTGTGCGGCGGCCATGAATTGGTCGCGGGTCCAAAAGCTCTTTGGCTTGTTGTGCCAATTATTTTCGTGGTTGAAGTGCTGGGGCTCATCATCAAGCCAGCGGCATTGTGCATTCGACTTTTCGCCAACATGTTTGGCGGGCATACATTGCTCGCCACCATGTTGATGTTTGGCGGCATGACATGGGTCGGCACCAACAGCGGCCTGGCCACCGCTGGCGTGACGCTGGTGTCCGGCATCTTCGCAATCTTGATTACTTTCATGGAACTCTTCGTTGCGCTCTTGCAAGCGTTCGTGTTCATGTTCCTTAGCGCGGTGTTCATTAGTTTAATGAGCCACCACGAAGAAGAAGCTGAAGCGCACGAGTTGGAAGGCGCCACGGCGACCGCTCACTGAATCACTGAATCACTGAATGAACTTTTGGAAGAACAATTGGGTTCGCGTGAACCCTTTCGAAAACTGCCTTTGTTTGTGGGAACAATGGCTTGAAATGAAACCCCGATGCGTCCCACCGCATCATGACACTTGACACTGGAGACCTTAGTAATGAAGAACATAGTGACCCTTGGATTGACAGCACTTGGTATGACCTTGTTGGCAGCATCACCAGCCATGGCCAATGCCGCAGTTGACGCAGTTGCCGTCGTTGACCCAAATGACGCCATTAATGTCGCCATTCGCTCCGCGAACTTGGGCCTTGGAATCGGTGGCGGACTCGCCGCTGGCCTTGGGGCCGTCGGCGCCGGCATCGGCATCGGCAAAATCGGCGGAAGCGCCGTGGAGAGCATTGCCCGTCAACCAGAAATGGCCGGCAAGATCTTCCTTTATATGATTTTGACCTCCGCTCTGGTCGAAGGCGTTGCGCTCTTCGCCGTGTTGGTTGGTTTGCTTATCGGTTTTGTGAAATAATTGATCAGGCGCGGGTCGGCGCGGCAGAAATTCCGCGTCGGCCTTGCGCACTTCCATAATCGCGGCGGTGATCACGCTGCGATTGCATTTCGCTTGAGAGGTTCTAATGAATATTTTTCTTCTTGCCAATGAAGCCGCCGCCGAAAGTCCGCTTAGCTTCAAGTTGCTTCCAGCTTACAGCACCATCGTGGTGTTCTTGGTCGCTTTTGGAATATTCAAATTTTTTGTGTGGCCCAAAATCACCAAGGCACTTGATGCCCGTGACGAAAAAATCCTGAGCGAAATTCGCGCCGCCGAAGCCGCCCAAGCCAAAGCCAAGGCAGCGCAAAGCGAATTTGAGAAGCGCCTTGAAGAGGCCCGCACCGCCGCCGACGACATGATTCGCAAAGCCCGCAGCGAGGCCGATCGACAAGCCGATGAATTGCGCACCCGCAGTCAACGCGAGTTGGAGGACATGCGCCTTCGCGCAACGCAAGAACTTGAAAGCGCCAAGCGCACGGCGTTGGCGGAAATTCACGCGGTTGCCGCCACATTGGCCACAAGCGTGGCTGGAAAAATTCTCAAGCGCGAGATTCAACCAAGCGATCAAAAGCGATTGGTTGATGAAAGCCTTTCAGAAATGACAAGCCGCTAAAGCGCCCATTCACTTCAGCCCATTCACTTCAGCCCATTCACTTCAACCCAGTCACAGAACATATTTCATCCGCGCACTCAGTTGCTCTGAAAAATAATCACTCACTCAACAGGAACCAAATGCCCGCACAAGTGGATCGAGTCGCGAAAATGTATGCAGAGAGTTTGCTCTCGCTGGCTTTGGCCGCGGGCGCCAATGTTCCCGCCGAAATTGGCGAGGAGCTTGACGAGTTGTGCGAGTTGGTTCGCGTCAACGCGCCGTTTCGTCATTTTCTGAAAAGCCCAATTGTGGACGCCAAGAAGCGCGAGCACAGTTTGCAAAATATTCTCAAGGGCAACATCAGCGATCTGCTGATGAAGTTCATTCTTATTCTGAGCCGCAAGGGCCGCGTGGGTCATCTGCTTGAAGTGGGCGACGCGTTTGACCAACTTATGCAGGAGCGCTTTGGCAAGTTGGAAGTGGATGTGTTCACGGTCAACGGCGGCGCCATTGCCCCCGAAGTGGCCGCCAGCGTTTCCAGCAGAATTAAAGCCACTTATGGCAAAGAAGCCGTTCTTCACAGTTACAAAGACGCCAGCATGATTGGCGGCATCAAACTTCGCATTGGTGATCAACTCATCGATGGCAGCGTGGCCACTCGTTTGCGCCGCATGCAGGCGGCCATGATTGATTCAGCACGACAAGACTTCGCCGTTTCTCCAGATCGTTTCATGGATGGCGGCGCGGGCACGCACTAAACATTTTCGTACACACAACTTTCTTCCACCACACTTTTATAGATTGAACACAGAGGTACACCAGTGAAAATTAAAACAGACGAAATCACATCGGTCATTAAAAAAGAAATTGAGCAATTCAGCCAGCAACTTGAAATCTCCGAAGTGGGGCAGGTGGTTGAAATTGGCGACGGCATTGCGCGCGTGTATGGCTTAAGCAAGGCCATGAGCGGCGAACTGGTTGAGTTCGACTCCGAAGGCGGAGTTGTGACCGGCCAAATCATGAACCTTGAAACCGACATGGTCGGCGTGGCCATCTTCGGCAACGCCACGCGCGTGCGCGAAGGCGACACCGTTCGCAGCACCAGTCGCTTGCTTGAAGTGCCAGCTGGTCCAGAACTTCTTGGCCGCGTTGTGGACGCGCTTGGCAATCCAATCGACGGCGGTCCGGCTATCAAAGCCACCGCCAGCATGAAGGTTGACATTGTTGCTCCGGGCATTAAAGAGCGTCAGCCTGTGACCGAACCGCTGCAATTCGGCGTGAAAGCCGTTGATTCCATGATTCCCGTGGGTCGTGGTCAGCGCGAACTTGTCATTGGTGATCGCAAGACCGGCAAGACCGCCGTGTGCATTGACGCCATCATCAATCAGAAAAAATATTGGGGAACACCCGACGCCGTTGTGTGCGTGTATGTGGCTGTTGGTCAGAAAGATTCAACCGTGGCCAATGTTGTGGACACGCTGAAGAAGAACGGCGCCATGGAATACACAATCGTGGTGGACGCCGGCGCCGGCACCAGCGCGCCAATGCAATACATTGCGCCGTACTCCGGTTGCGCCATGGGCGAGTGGTTCATGTGGCAGGGCAAAGATGGCAAAACGCCAAAGCATGTTCTGTGCGTGTACGACGATCTTTCAAAGCAAGCCGTTGCGTACCGCGAACTTTCGCTTTTGTTGCGCCGTCCGCCAGGCCGCGAAGCCTATCCCGGCGACGTGTTCTATCTGCATAGTCGTTTGCTTGAGCGATCCACCAAACTCTCCAAGGAGAATGGCGGCGGCTCTCTCACCGCGCTTCCAATTATTGAAACGCAAGAAGGCGACGTGTCGGCTTACATTCCCACCAACGTAATTTCCATTACCGACGGTCAGATTTACTTGCAGCCTGAATTGTTCGCGGCCGGTATTCGTCCCGCAATTAACGTGGGTATTTCCGTGAGCCGCGTGGGTGGTAACGCGCAAATTAAAGCCATGAAAGAAGTCGCGGGCTCGCTGCGACTTGATCTTGCGGCGTTCCGTGAACTTGAAGCCTTCGCGCAACTTGGCACCGAGCTTGACGTTTCCAGTCAGCGCCAACTTGATCGCGGCGCGCGCATGGTTCAACTTCTTAAGCAAGGTCAGTACACGCCATTTGACGTGTTCGATCAGTGCATCTCCATCTTTGCCGCAAGCAAGGGTTTAATGGACGATGTTCCGGTTGATCAAGTGAACAACTTTGAGAAGGACCTGCTTGAGAATTTCCGCGGCCCCAACAAGCCGCTGCGCGACCAACTGGTCGAGAAGAAATCCTTCAAGGGTCTTGAGCCGGCGTTCATTGAGGCCATTAAAACCTTTAAGAAAAGTTGGCGCGCGCCGACCACTAAGTAAACAGCGCGCATGATTTCGCCTGAGATCATTCGCATTGGACTTGACGCGGCCATCGCGGAAGCGGAGGCTGGTTGGGACCAAGGCGGTATTCCCATTGGCAGCGCGCTGCTTGATGATCAAGCGCGCGTGGTGGCAAGTGGCCACAACATGCGCGTGCAATCTGGCGATCCAACCGCGCACGCCGAGGT
>SIAM01000036.1 GCA_009691785.1 Phycisphaerales bacterium | reverse complement strand
TGTTGGCGCGGAATGTTGAGCGCACGCTCCGCTTGAAAATAAAATCGCGCTTAGGGTCACACTAAGCAAATCAAACATGTAAGTGGAATTTTGATTCACAACAACAGCCTACGCAATGAATCGATCCATTGGATCGGGCAAAGTAATGCGCAAGAAGGTGGCGCCCAAACTGAGTTTGGCGGTGCAACCCTCGGAAATAGCGGGAAATAGCAACGTTTCCCAAGCGTTCGCCGTTACGGGCGTTTCGCCATTCACGCTTACGCTGCCGCCAAGAACCAGCCAGCACACAGGCCGCTGATGCGTGATCACTTCAAGCGTTGTTGCGGTCATGGCTTCAATGCGCTCAATTTTGTAATGATCGGTGCGCGACAGAAGCGTGGTGCGCATGAAACGCGTTTGCACGGCGGGCGCCGTAGACGCGTTGCGAATGGGAAGGTGTTCAAGTCGTTGGGTCTTGCCAAATTGAATGCATTGCATGGCTTGATCAAGATGCAACAAGCGCGACGGGTCGTTGCGGTTCCAGTCGAACACGCGAAATGTTGTGTCGCTTGGCGTTTGGATTTCGGCGACGGTGATTCCTTTGCCTAGCGCGTGGCACAGGCCGCTTGGAAGATCAATGCAATCGCCTGCTTCCACGCGCACTTCAACCAGCAAGTCAAGAATGCTGGTGCCAGCGCGCAGGCGAGTTTCAAATTCCTGTTTCGTGACGTTTTCTTTCACGCCGCGCCAAATGGTGGCGCCCGGTTTTGCCGCCAGCACAAACCACGATTCTGTTTTTAAATGCGCCGACGCATTGACCGCGGCGTAGGTTTCATCCGGGTGCACTTGCACTGATAAATGTTGGGCGGCATCGAGAAATTTGACCAAAAGTGGAAAGCGTCCCTGCGCGGTCAAGCGCGCGCGGCCCATCCAGCCGGGCGTGTCCAAGTCGATAATTTCATGCAATGTTTTTCCCGTGCCCGCGCCTGCGGCCACCAACGAGCAACCATTGGCGATTGACTCAGGCAGGTCCGCGACTTCCCAACTTTCACCAATCGCAAGTTCGCTTGGCGCAGGCGCCGCGAATTTTTTCCATTGCGCGAATGTTGTGCCGCCCCATGTGCGACCTTTGGCGATGGGTTTCAAAAGAACCGGACTGGTTGGGTTGTGCGTGCTCATGGCAAACTCAGAGTTTCATTCCCGTGATGATGCTTTCAAAAACCAATTTGGAATTCACAACGCCTTGAACTTGGCAGACAAATCGGCGCCGATTGCGTTCGATTAATTTGCACAAGGTGTAAAAGTTGTCGCCGGGAACAACTTGGCCACGAAAGGAAGTTTCATCACAGTGGGTGAAGCCCAAAAATCCCACATTTGGAATGGCGAGCGTTTGCAAGATGCTGCATAACTGCGCGGCGGCTTCAATCATGAGCACCCCAGGCATTAAAGGCCGATCTGGAATGTGGTAGGGCACCCAAAATTCATCATGGCGGATGTGTTTCACCGCCACGCCGCAAGTGAATTGTTCGTCTCGCCAAATCACACGGTCGAGTTGCCTCATTGGGCCAGTTTGGGGCAGTAATTTGTCCACAGTGGCTTGATCTAGAGCCACCGCGTTTAAATCAATGGAATTCAGATCTATAAGTAGTTCGTGGGCCATGGAGCTTTTTAACCCCCAAATGGGGTAGGTGCGCCAAAGATAACTAAATTGGAACTTTTTGGGCGAGTAGTGCCGATAGCCAATTTTGACGTTACAATCAACAAAGTGGCGATTTCGCCTTTTTGACACCCTAACCTCAGGAGATTAGAAGTCATGGAAAGTTACGATTTGCTTAAAAAGAAGGTTGAAGAAGCAGCGGACGATATTGCCAAGGCTAGCGGCGGTAATAAAGCGGCTAGCACGCGTGTTCGAAAGGCAATGCAAGATATTAAGGCACAGGCTCAGGAAATTAGAATTAAAGTGCTAGAAATTTCTCGTCAGCCACCAGCTGCGGGTTAATTTGGATGGCTGGTCGGATTTGACGCACTGAGTTTCAGAGTCAAGGCGCC
The DNA here is from genome assembly GCA_009691785.1 of Phycisphaerales bacterium. Lineage (GTDB taxonomy): Bacteria > Planctomycetota > Phycisphaerae > Phycisphaerales > SM1A02 > SYAC01. The sequence goes on along the minus strand of SIAM01000036.1, from coordinate 20,328 downwards.
ATCCTATTTGTTATTTGACACAAAATACATGAAAGAGAGGTTATTGCCTCTCATTTTATGTATTTATACAGGCGTAAGCGCTGGTACCACCGCGCAAGGGGTGCTGCCAAAAATTAAAATTGAATGCGTTTGGCCAAATCAAGACAAGCCTTGAACTTGGGGTGCGTGGCGTCTTGCAGAAGTTCATACATGGCCGATAGCGTGCCGGTGGCAATGGCGTTGGCGTGTTCCATGCGGCGCAATGCGGGTGGAATTTGACTTGCATCAGTTGCGGCAATGGCGTCAGTGATTAGAAATGGTTGGCGCCCGTTGGCGGCAAGATCAAGCACGGTTTGTAGCACGCACACTTGGGCTTCAATTCCGCAAATTATAATTTGCGAGCGGTTTAGGGTGCGAAGTTGCGCGGCCACATCGCTTGTGAAAGCGCTGAAACGCGTCTTTATATAGACGGGCGTATTTTTTGAAAGGTGCTGGGTGATTTCTGGAGTTGTGTTGCCCAGGCTTTGCGGGCTTTGCTCGGTGACAATCACGGGAATGTCAAGCGTGTTGGCCATTTGCACCAGAATGGCGCTGTTGGCGACCAGAAAGTCCCACTTGGCAATGTGTTTGGCGAACTTGGTTTGAATGTCAATGACCAGAAGAGCGCAGTTGGCGGATTGAAGTCGGGGAATTGGCATTGGAAATCTTTCGGGACGTGTGCGGATGGAATGAAATGCGAATGGCGGATTTATTTTTGCCATGCGCCGTGAGAGTGGCAGGTCACACCTTTAATGTTGGCTCGTGCGCAAGCGTGGCGGAAAATTGTTTGCGAATTGGCGTGGCCACGGTGGCGATCCATCGATCGGTCTGTTCGGCGCTTCGGCCAGTGAGTCGTTTGGCGTCAAGAGCGTTTGCAATATTCACTTTGGCAAAGAGCGAGTCGGCGCTTAAGCGCGTGGCAAGATCATTTGATTGTCCAAGCTTCACGCGCTCGGCCGCGGCAAGCGCGTGTTGGCGTATGGCGTGGTGCGCCTTCTCGCGGTCAACGCCGGCGCGAACGGCGGCGATTAAAATATCCTCGGTCGCCACAAATGGAAGTTCATTCTGCAAGCGATTGGTGATCACGCTTTCATTCACAACAAGTCCGCCAAGCACATTGGTCATCACATCAAGCGCGCCATCAAGCGCAAGAAACGCCTCGGGCAGCGAAAGTCTTCGCGCGCTTGAATCATCCAAGGTTCGCTCAAGCCACTGCTCGCTGGCGGTGGCCATGGCCACGGGCGCAAGGCCAATCACAAATCGCGCCAGACCAGTGGCGCGCTCGCATCGCATTGGATTTTTTTTGTACGGCATGGCGCTTGAACCAATTTGATCTTTTTCGAATGGCTCCTCCACCTCGCGCAAGTTGGCCAGCAAGCGAATGTCGTTGCAACATTTGTGAATGGCGCACGCGCCCACGGCCAGCGCGTTGAGCACGGTGGCTTCAAACACGCGCGGCGAAGTTTGCCCGCAGACAGTCCAAACCGCGTCGGGGTTCCAATTCAAAAAGCCGCAGAATTTGGCTTCAAGTTGTTCCACTTTGGCGGCGTCGCCTAGCAGCGCCAGGAAAGAGAATTGCGTGCCCGTGGCGCCGCGCAAGCCTTTCAACTTTACGCCAGCAAGCCGCAGTTGAATGTCTTGAAGCGCTATGGCGAAATCTTGGCCCCACAATGTGGCGCGCTTTCCAAGCGTAAGCGGTTGCGCGGGTTGAAAGTGCGTGAAGCCCAGGCACGCAAGGCCACGTTGCTTGGCGGCAAATGTTGCAATGCGATCAATCACGCGCGCGAATTTGTTGGCGATGAGTTCAAGCGCGTCGCGCAGAATAAGCGCGTCGGCGTTGCAGACCACATCTTGACTGGTCATTCCTAAATGAATGAAGCCTTGAGCGGCGGGCGCGGATTCGCCAAAGGCGTGCACGTGCGCCATGACATCGTGGCGCAAACGCTTTTCATGCGTGGCCACCGCGGCGAAATCCGTGGTGTTGATGTTGGCGCGCATGCCATCAATGGCGGCTTGGGGAATGTTCACGCCCAATTCTTGTTGCGCTTGCGCCACGGCCAGCCACACTGTTCGCCACAACTGCGCGCGCCGCGCGTCGGACCACAGTTGCTGCATTTCATTGGAGGCGAATCGCGTGGAGAGCGCGCTCTGCCACACATCGTTTGCATGAGATTGTGTGGTGTTGGAAGTCACAATGTGATCGTATCGGACGGCTTTGGCTTGTGACCAACGCGCGATTCCGTGCCTGAAATAAGGCGTTTTATGTTGGCGCGGTGCGTGATGAACACCAACATGGCAATGAGCGCGCAGGCGATGACGGCGGGAAGCGGCGTGCCTGATGTTGTTTCCAGCGGCGCGGTTGGTGTTGGCGCGGCGCTTTGCGTGCTGGTGTTCCACGGAAGAAGTAAAATTGCGCTGATGGGCAGCGTGAGCGCGGCGATTAAACTTGACAGGCTGACAATGCGCGACAGTTTCATGCACGCAATCCACACGGCCAGCGCGATGAGCATTGGAAATGTCAGCACTGGCCACATGGCCACCAACGCGCCAAAGCCAGTGGCCACTCCTTTGCCGCCTTTGAACTTGAGCCACGGCGAAAAAATATGTCCAGCGATCGCGGCGATGGCGATGACAATCCACACGGTCAACGCGGTTGGTGAAATGGTGTTGACTGGGCGGCCAAGCACGCCATTGACTTGTCCGGCGATCAACACGGGCAACGCGCCCTTGAGGGCGTCAAGCGCGAAACACATGAAGCCCCACTTGCGACCAAGCGCGCGCCCAACATTGGTGGCGCCCACATTGCCGCTGCCCACCGCGCGCAAATTGACGCCCTTTGACTTGGCGATTAACACCCCAAAGGGAATGCTGCCGCACAAGAAAGCGCCGGCAATTTCAATGATCGCTTGCAAATCAATTTGCATATTTATAAGCGCGGGGATGAATTGCATGGCTTCAAGAGTAGTGTTTTGTGCTGAGATTGTGTGTGATTGGTGGCCATGCGACCGGTGGCGACGGGTGGCGACTTAACGAAGTTTGGCGTTGAGCAATTGCATTGCGGCGTGCGCCACATCGCCAACGGAAATGCGGTCCACGCGCGAAATCTTTGAGACATGATTGGCAATGACTTCCTTGGGAAGAAATGGATCCGCCACCAGCAACCACTCACGCGCTGCCACGGAGTTGTTCTTGCTTTGCGGCTCATGCAAAGTTGTGAAGCGATGATCGGTTGGACCAAACAGCGCAACGCACGGCGTGTTCAAACCCGCCGCGATATGGCGCGGACCCGTGTCGTTGCTGATGAGCAAGTCAGCTTGCGCAATGGCGCCCTTGAGTCCATCAAGCGTGACACCGCGCTCGATAAGCGAAATGGCGGCGCCGTTGCTGGCTGACACGACCGCATCAACAATTTCGCGCTCATGTTGGGAACCAGTCACCGCGACGCCGGCGCCACACTTGTCACGAAGCGCAATGGCCAGCGCGGCAAAATTCGCGGCGGACCAACGCTTGTCCAATCTGTTGGCGCCTGGATTTAAAATGACGCGTGGTATGGGCAATCCATCAAGCAAGCGAAAGCCAGTCACCAATTCCTCAGTGGCGCAGCGCAATTGAACAGCGCGATCGCGTATGGGCGTGCCCAGGGCCAACTCCGTCAAATCGCAATAGTTGTCCACGCTGCTGTACGGCGTTGTCATGAAGGGCGCCGTTGCGGGATGTGACAGAAACCAGCCGCGATTTTGACGATTCCACCCAATGCGCGTGCGCGCGCCGCTGGCAAACGCGATCACCGCGCTGCGCATGCTGTTGGGAAATAGCAACATGGCGTCGGCGTTGATGGCGCGGATTGGTTTGAGATTGCTCAGCGGTCCAAGCCAACCGCGCATGCGATGTTCGACGCACTCATCAAAGAATGGCAAGCCGGAAAGTATGGTGCGCAAGCCAGCGCGGCCCAGCAGTGTGATGTGCGTGTTGGGCAAATGGGTTCGCAACGCGCGCAGGGCTGGCGTGGCCATGACTGTGTCGCCAATCCATGAAGGAAGAATCACGCACAGACGCTTGCAATTGTGCAGCGGCGATTTCATTTAGAAAGAACCCCAAGGACTTTCAGGCGCGCGATGCGAGCGCCACCAACGATCGGTATCGCGGCGAAGTTCCGTGACAAATCCCAGCGCAATGACTTCGCCGCCCGCCACCGTGGCGGTCACGCTGCTTAGGTGGAAGTCTAGTTGCAGAAGTTGAATGCCAGTTCTTTGCGCGAGCGCGTGCGCCATGGACTTGATGTTTTCTTTGAACACGGCGTCGGACAAAATATCAGATCGCCGCGCGTGCAGCGCAACGGATCCAATCGCGGCGGCGTCAATGACCGGCGCGGTGATGCGCCGCGCGGCGTGAAGCAAATCTATTTCGACAAAGTCGCCAACGCTGGCGGCGGCTTGTTCGCGGTCGCTTGAAAGAAGAATGGTGCGGCATTGCGCGGCCGATCCCGCCACCACATCGCGCTCTTGATCGCCCACCATCCAGCTTTTTTGCAGGTCAATGGCGTGTGCTAGAGCGGCGGCGAACAACATTCCTGGCGCGGGCTTGCGCCATTCATGTTCACGGCGATAGTTCTGCACGGTTCCTTGCGGATGAAATGGGCAGTAATAATATTCGCTGATGACTTTTGGCGCGCCCACTTGCGCGCACAGCATGTGCTCCAGCCGCGCGTGAGTTTGCACAACTGCGTCCTCGCTGTATTTGCCGCGCGCCACTCCGCCTTGATTGGTGACCACGAACAAAAGCAAATCATGCTTCAACAAAAGTTGCAGCGCCTGAGCCACGCCCGGAAGAATTTGAATTTGATCTGGATCGCCCAAGTCGCCAGCGTTCTCGATAAGAGTTCCGTCGCGGTCAAGAAAGACCGCCGGCCGCAAAGCGGATTGGCGATCAGCGGCGCTCACACCACGACCGCCGGTCTAGATTTTGAGAAATGCAAACGCGGAACGCTGTCGCCAAAGCATGTGCCCATGGCGCGGCCAGCCGCGATCAATCCGTGATCCAGTGGAACAAGTCGTTGCTTGCCCGCGGCGTGCAACAAGTCGACATCGGAGAAAATATTATTTTCACGCACCACCATGCGATTGTGTCCGCCAGCCATAAGCGTAAGTATGGCGTGATAGCCAAAGTGCGTGGCCAGAATTCGATCGGCCGCTATGGGCGGACCGCCGCGTTGAATGTGCCCAAGCACCGTGGTGCGTGTCTCCACATTGCAGGTTTTTTCAATGTTTTTAGCCACAAATTCGCCAATGCCACCAAGGCGAATGGGGTCGGCACTTGTGGGATCAATGCGCGCCACCATTTGCTCGCCGGACTTTTGCTTGGCGCCCTCGGCCACCACAACAATGGCGAAGCCCGGACCCTTGCTCATGCGATCATTCACGAACGCGCAAATTGGATTGAAGTCAAACGGAATTTCTGGAAGCAGAATCACGTCGCTGCCACTGGCCACGCCGGCGGTGAGCGCGATCCACCCTGCGTTTCGCCCCATGAGTTCGCACACCATCACGCGGTGGTGGCTGTCAGCGGTGGAGTGCAAGCGATCAAGCGCGTCAGTGGCTGTGGCGACCGCGGTCAGAAATCCAAAACTAATTTCGGTGCCAACAATATCGTTGTCGATTGTTTTTGGAACGCCAATAATGTTCAAACCCTTGTGCACAAGATGGCTGGCCGCGCTCATGGTTCCGTCGCCACCAATCACAATGATGGCGTCAAGGCGATGGTGCCGTGCGGTCTCGATGCAGCGCTGGGTCATGTCGCGAAAAATTGGAGCGCCGTGTTCGTCATTGCCAACGTGGTACTTGCTTGGGTTGCAGCGGTTGTTGCTGCCCAAAATTGTTCCGCCGCGCACCAGAATTCCAGCGACATCGCGCGAGGTCAGCGGGCGAACGCGGTCGTCGATCAAGCCTTGAAAGCCATCTTCAATGCCAACCACTTCAATGCCACATTGCAAAATGGCGGTCTTGGTGACGGCGCGAATCACTGCGTTCAAGCCAGGGCAATCGCCGCCGCCGGTGAGAACGCCAATGCGACGAATATTTTCGGGAGGTGTCATGGAAAGGTTCAGATCGTAACGATCTTTTCACCGCACGCCACGCGCGGCGATCTTTCACATCAGCGGTACCATTCTTTCAATGACACACGAAAAATCTCCAGCCAATCAAGGCGACTCTGGCGGCGTTGAGGAAGTGCATCCATCGGTGCTGGAATCCGCGCGGCGCGCCAAGTTGGATCGCTACCGAAACGAGATGGGAGTGGACCCATTTGGCGCACGCGTGTTGGGTTTGGTCGCGCTGCAAGAAGCGCGCGCCGCGTTCAACGCCGACGCGCAAACGCAACATGAACTTGACAGCGCCAAGGCCAAGGCCGACCCCGCGTTTCAAATTGTTGACGCGCGTCTGCGCATGAAAGTGGCTGGACGCGTTGTGCAGTACCGCGATCTTGGCAAAATTATTTTCTTTTGGTTGCGTGACCACACCGGCGACTTGCAAATCTCCATGAGCAAGGCCGCCGCCGACGCGAAGTCATTTGAAATTGCCAAGGCGCTTGATTACGGCGACATTGTGTGCGCGCAAGGACCCATTGGCCGCACGCAAAAAGGCGAGATTTGCATTTGGGCGCACAATGTTTCGCTGCAATGCAAAAGTTTGGCGCCGCCGCCAGGCAAGTGGCATGGCTTGGAAGACGCGGAAATTCGCTATCGAAAGCGCTATTTGGACATGTGGGCCACGCCTCGCACCATGCAAGTTTTTCAAATGCGCAGCCGCATTGTCTCCATGGTGCGCGGCTTCATGCAGCGGCGCGGATTTCTGGAGGTGGAGACACCCATGATGCAACCGCTGGCCGGTGGCGCGGCGGCGCGGCCATTTGTGACCACGCACAACGCGCTGGGCATGAATTTATTTTTGCGCGTCGCGCCCGAGTTGTATCTAAAGCGATTGATCACCGGCGGCATGCCGCGCGTGTTTGAAATCAACCGCAACTTCCGCAATGAAGGCGTTGATCGCAGCCACAATCCGGAGTTCACCGCCATGGAGGCGTACGAGGCTTTTGGTGATTACACAAGCATTATGGACATGACGGAATCCTTGGTGCATGAGTGCGCCACGCAAGTCGCAAAAGAGTTGCCAGATGTTCCAGCTGGCCCCGTGCTTGCGTTTGGTGAATTCAAGGTGAATTACGCCAAGCCATTTCGCCGCGTCACGTTCGCGGAATTGTTCAAGCAAGGTTCTGGCCTTGACATCTTTGATGAAAAATCTGTTTTGCAAGAGGCCCAGACGCGCCACATTCCAAACGCCGCAACAATTGATCACTGGCTGCGCGTGGAGAAAATGTTTGAGTTGCTGGCGGAGCCGCAGATTGATCCCTGCACGCCAACATTTGTCACGGATTGGCCAAGCGCCGTCAGTCCGCTTACGCGTCCGCGCGCCGACAACGCGCGCCTGTGTGAGCGCGGTGATTTGTTCATTGGCGGCATGGAAATGGGCCCGCACTACAGCGAATTGAACGACCCCGATGTGCAGCGCGCCAAATTCACCGAGCAACTCAAGGGCGTCAACGATGAGGAGACAACCTTCCGCACGCTTGATGAAGATTTTCTTGAGTCACTGAAAGTGGGCATGCCCCCGACTGGCGGCATGGGACTTGGCATTGACCGCTTGGTCATGTTGCTGACCAATAGTGAAAGCATTCGCGATGTGATTCTCTTTCCGTTGATGAAGTCCGAGTAATGCCGCAACCTGCCGCTCGTTTTTTTGGCGCGTATTTGGCAATGTTTGCCGCGAGTATGTGCGCTGCAAGTCAAGCGTCAACCGCGCCCGCTTCACAATCGGTAACCGCCGCGCCAATTGCTCCCGCGGATTCAGTCGTAGCCTTGGCCACGCGCATTGCGCCCGATGACCAGACGCTTTGGTATGTCATTTCGCTCAACAATGTTTCGGCTGGCTGGATGCGAACGCACACTAAGAAAATTGACAGCGGCTTTCGGACGGAATCGGAAACGCGTTTGCGTATGGCGCGCGAAAAAAAAATTCTGAGCATGAGCACAACGGCTTGGATGGAAGAAGACGACCAAGGGCATGCTCTGCGAGGCGGACAAACTCAAACAGGTGGTGGATTGTCAGTGCGCGTCACTTGGGAGAGCGCGGCTGATGGAATTCGCGAGCGCCGCACGCAAGGGGCGATGATGAAGGAGCGTTTGTTGCCCGCGATTTCCCAAGACGCACTTGCGCCAGTCGCGGTGCGGCGCGCGGTGCAAGCGGCAATTTCAGCTGGAAAGACTAATTTTTCATTGCTCATACTTGATCCCGCTCAGGGAGTTGTGCCCTCGCAAAATCGGTGGCAAAAAATAGACGGCGCCAGTCTGCTGATCAATGGAAATTCTATGGAATGCACGCGGTGGAAATTAACGGGTCCACAGATTCCCATTGGCAATGAAGAATGGGTGAATTCCAATGGTGAAGTTGTGCAAAGTGAATCACCCACGGGACTGGGCGTGTTGAAAAATGTGATGTGCGACCAAGCGACCGCCATGGCGACACTTGAGATCGCAAAGCCACCGGTTGAAGTGATGGTGGCAAGTTTTGTGAAAGTAGATCCGCCATTAAGCGATGTGCTCAACAAAAGATCACTCTCACTCTTGGTCAAGGCCAAGAAACCCCCAATCATGCCGCCGCCGCAAGAGGGGTTTCAACGCGTCAAGCGCAATTCCGATGGATCATTCTTGGTCACGATTGATCTTGACAAATCAGCCGAGCCCTCACAAATCAGCGTGGACAGTGGCGCGTTGTGCTTGGAATCATCTCCAATAATTGATTGGAAAGATCCCGCTGTCCTGGCCCTGAAAGAAAGCGCGCTGGCGCAGGCGTCTTCCAACATGACGGCGAATTCCAACGCTCCGCCCATTGATGACAAAAGCGAAACGGTTTTTGACGCCAACGCGCTGCGCAAAGCCAAGGCGTTTCGAAGCGCGGTGGCCAATCACATCATAAATCAAAACTTGGGCAGCGCGTTCGCCAGCGCCAGCGAAACCGCGCAATCAAAGTCAGGAGATTGCACGGAACATGCGGTGTTGCTTGCGGCGCTCTTGCGGGCGGAGGGAATTCCCAGCCGAGTTGCGGCGGGCTTGGTGTGGGCGGATTATTTCGCGGGCGAAAAAAATGTTTTCGCTTGGCATTTGTGGACACAGGCACTGATCAACGATCGGTGGGTTGATTTGGACGCAACCCTGCCCGCGGATGGAGAAGCGTTTCATGTTGGGCACGTGTTGCTTGCCATCACTCCGTTGACCGACGCGGCCAGCGATCCCGCATGGAGCAGCCTTCTTGCTTCCATGGGAAATCTTTCTATAGAGGTGAGCGGTGGAGCGAATAAATAATTCCCCAGCGCTTCCGCAGCGCGATTCATTGGGTCACAAAGGAACATTTGGAAGAGTGTGCGTGGTTGGGGGATCGTGCGGCGATCACCCAATGATTGGCGCGCCCGCGCTGGCCGCACGCGCCGCGCTTCGCAGTGGTTGTGGCTTGTGCACAGTGGCAGTGCCCGCGCCAATTTTGCCCGCGGTGCTTTCCATTATTCCCGCCGCAACTGGCGTTGCGTTGCCCGTTGATGCCAACCAGCATTTGTTCGCCGCGGGTTGCTCGCAAGTGATTGATGAGGCGCTTGCCAACACCGACGCGTTGGTTGTTGGTCCAGGCTTTGGGCGCGATCAAGCGCAGCAACAAATTGTCCTTCGACTGGCAAACGCTTTCGTAAATCCGCTGGTTATAGACGCCGACGCGTTGCGCGCGCTGGCGCACACGCCGGATTTTGCGCGCGACTTGCAAGCGCCAATCATTATGACTCCGCACGCGGGCGAGTTCGCCGCGCTTGCCGAGGCGCTTGAACTAGAGCTTGACCCGGTGAATGAATCAACGCGCGAGATTGCGGCGCGCACTCTGGCTGCGCGGTTGGGTTGCATTGTTGTGCTCAAGGGCGCGCACACGCAAGTCAGCGATGGTGTTCGTGTCTGGCGTAGCGAGTTCGCCGAAGCGGCGCTGGCCATTGGTGGAAGTGGCGATGTGTTGGCGGGAATTACAGGATCATTCGCGGCGCAGTTTGCCAGAAAAAATTCCGCCAACGCGCTTGATTTATTTCAAGTGGCGTGCCTGGCGGTTCAAGTGCACGCGCTGACCGCGGTCGCGTGGTCGCGCGCGAATGGTCACGCGGGACTTTTGCCAGAGGAACTGGCCGACGGCATTCCCGCAATCATGGCGCGCCTGCGCGGCGAAGTTGTCTAAGCGCGCGGCGCGTCGACAACTTTTTTCACGGTTACACTCGCGTGATGACCAATCAAGCGCACATTTCGATCAAGGATTTTCGCCCAAATTCATCAATCAGTGGAATTTATGGTCTGGTGAATCCGCAGGTTGGCACCACGCGCGCGGGCAAGCCGTATTTCAAGGCGCTTATTCGCGACGCGTCTGGCGAGGCGGCATTGCGCGTTTGGATTTTTGACGAAGCCAACTTGGGCGAAACCATTCGCACCGGCTTTGTGCACATCACTGGGCAAACGCAAAGTTACAACGGCCAAATTCAAGTGGTCGCGGATCAAATTCGCGCCGAGGAAGTTTCCACCGAGCAACTGAAGAAACTTTTGCCAGCCACCACGCGCGACATTGACGCCATGATGAAGGAGATCGAGCGATTGCTCCACACCATGAAGCATCCAGGCATGCGCGCCTTGGCAGCTCAGTACCTTTCCAACGAGCACATCACGCAACATTTTTGCCGCGCGCCCGCCGCGGTCAGCGTGCATCACGCGTACATCGGCGGCTTGCTGGAACACACGCTGCAACTCATGTTGCTGGCGGATGTCATGTTGCCGCTGTATCCCAGTTTGAACCGCGACCTTGTTTTGCTTGGTTTGTTCCTGCATGATTTGGGCAAGACGGTGGAGTTGGAATGGGAGCGCGGTTTCGCCTACACCACCGAAGGCAATTTGGTTGGACATGTTGTGCGTGGCGCAATTTGGCTGCAAACCATGGCCGCGGCGTCCGCCAAGAAATCGCCCATTCCACCCGACGCGTTGCGCGTTCTGCTGCACATTGTCATTAGCCACCACGGCGCGCTGGAGCACGGGGCGGCGAAATTACCCAGCACACCCGAGGCCATGTTTGTGGCCATGCTTGACAACCTTGACGCTAAAACAACTTCCACACTTGTGGCCGCGGCGCGTGATCGCGCGGATGTGAATGAGCCCGGCCACGAATTCAGCGACAAGGTGTGGTCGCTGGATGTGCGGGTGTTTCGGCCCGATCCACTGCTTTGCGCGCCACCGTCCGTTGCCGAAACCACGCAAGTCGGGTGATGTTGTTTTTGTAAATGTGAAATGCATTGGGCATGAGAATGCTCTTTTTATACGGGCAAGCGCGTCTCATGAATGCGCACTGAACATTGAATCAAACGGAGATCATTCGCGCGTGCGCGGATAGTTGCGCGTGCAAAGCCTGCAGCGCCTTTGGAGGATGCAGCGACATGCACCATGATCGACGCATGGCCACATCAAGTGATTGACGCGCTTGCATGTGCGCATGCTCCACGCCCTGAAGTTGTGTGAGCGTGCTTGCAAGTTGACCACGGCGCGCTTGACGGTCCGCGATGAGCTCTTGAAAAAGTTTTTTGCGTTGCGGACTACGCCTTGGAAGCGCGGCTATGGTGTCCAGAAATTGTCGCCGCCGCGCGCTGGGACCGGTTTGTGTTGCCGCCACCAAATCTGGATCGCACCAAGCGCTGCGAAACGCATGGTGTTGATGTTGGGAAAGCATGGCTTGATGTTGCTTCATTTCCAAAGGTAATCGCAGCGTTGCGCTGACAATGTCAAAGCGTGGCGGTTGCCAACCAAGCCAACGCATAATCCAGTCGTTGGAAACTTGCTCGTAGATGTTGCCGCCAATCCCGTGCGTGAAGCGGTCCGCAAGCGCGGTGCGAAGCAGCACTCCAAGCAGCGACGCGCGCGGCAGCAGCAGTTGATTGTTGGCGCGCGCCGCGCGTACGGTGTCGGCGCTGGCTTGTACGCGTTCGCCCGATTCATTCAGTATCCACAGCGGCAACTCGCTGCGGGAACCGTCCACGCGCAACAACCGCGCCGCGCGCGGATGAAGTTGCAACGCCAAGTTGTAACTCTGGGCGCAGGCTTCTGGCGCACTCAACATGCGCTTGAGCAGGTGTTGCGCAAATGATGTGCCCATGACATCAGAAGCGCTGATGACGCGTGGCGCTTGAATAACGTGCGCGACATCATGCAGCAATGCGCGCGTGATTTGCAACGCGGCGTTGGGCGAGTCTTTGAATGATTTCAGCGCCGCGGTGAGCCGCGCCAATCCAGCGCCAACAAAGTCTGGCGTTGCACCAATGTTCTCAATCCCACGCGCATAAAACGCTGGCGCGCGCAGTGCCGCGATATTTTTGGCGGCGTTGCTGAATCTGTGTCCATTGGCTTTCCACAATCCATCTTCAAGAGCCGGCCACTCCACAGAAAAACCATCGAACGCGTCTTGATCCACAACCACATGCACAGGCGTTGCGTCGCGCGCGCGCGCCAATGCCGCTGTCCAAAATGTTTTGGCCACAATGCCCGCATGCCACGCTTGGGCTTGATGTCCCGCGGCCACAACGGGCGCGTCGGGCAAATTTAAAAAGCTTCGCGCCTCGGCGCGCCATGCGGAAAGTGGGCGACCTTCAATGTGCGCGGATGAATCCGCCAACGGTCCAGCATGTTCAACAATTATTTCCGCGGCGGCTTGTGCCATTACTAGGCAATTGAATCAGGCATTGCGGCAGTTTGCAAAAGCCGCGGGGCATTGGCCATGGCCACGCTGAGGGTGTTGCGATACAAACTCAATCGTGTTTCCGGATTGTCTAGGCCATTGCCAAAGGTGCGGCGCATGTCTTTATAGATACGGCGCACCGGGATTTCGCGCACGCGCAGATTCATGAACGCAGCCTGCGCCCAGAATTGCATGGGAAAATCGTAGCCGTCCACATTCAGGCGCAACATTCGCATGGCGGATGTGCGATAGGCCTTGAATCCGCAAAATGCGTCGGTGAGTTCCAGTTGCAATGCGTCGTTCACCTCTTGAGTGATGATTCGATTCACGCGGAAGCGATCCTCTGGCGCGTCATCGTCATCGATGCGCTCAATCAGGTATCGACTTCCACTGATGATGTCCGCGTCGTTGCGTTCAATGGCGCGCACGAAGGATGGAATTTCCGCGGGCTCATGTTGCTCGTCGCAATCCATGGTGATGACCCACTCGTAGCCGTCAAAGTCGGCCCACCGCAGAATGTCCTGCATGGAGCGGCCATAGCCGCGATTTTCCGCGTGGCGAATGACCTCCACTTGGTGCTTGGCCAAAAGTTGCGGAGTGCCGTCGCTGCTGCCATCGTCGATCACCAACACATCGCGCGCGAAAATGCCGACATCGCGCAACACGCGCTCAATGGATTTGGCCTCGTTGTAGACAGGAATGGCCAACAGAATGTGGGATCGATCGGGCGACATGGAGGACCTATGCAACTAGGGTAGGGAACGAGGCGCTTGTTTCGCCAAAAGATTTCAAATCTTTTCAATTTTTTGCGCAAGTTTCTGAATGAAACATGGGAAATTTTTTGGGCATACCACAAAAAATTTAACTTTTGCGACTGATTTCAAGGTTGCAATCCTTTGGCCCTCCAAAGGCGCTCAATTTCCAACAAAGTCGTGGGCGCCATTCGCACGCCATTGGATTCGCTTCGCAGCAAAAGATGCCCGTTGGCATCAAGCACATCGCGCGTGGTTGGTCCATCAAGCGATGTTTGAGTTTCCAAAACCCACTGGCCCGCATGCGCGGTGTCCGCATTCCACTTGCATGTTCGCTGTGTTATTTTTCCAGCCCCAGGATCGAAGCACCACAAGGCGAAATAATTTGGCGTAGTCGTTTCGCGGGGCAACAATTCTGCAAGCTTGAAGGACAAAGCCTGCGCAAGGTATGCGCTGGTTGGAATGGTCCATGACAATTGTTCTTCTGAACCACCTTGCGCGCTTGTCAATACCGCCAGATCAGTTCCAAAAGTTTCGCCAGAGATCCGCAAACGCGCGCCAGTTTGTGAAAATATATTTTTGGGTCCAGGAATTTGTGGAACGCTGCGCACTGACCAAATTTCACTTCCAAGGTCCCACGCCACCCAATATAAATTTCGCGCGCTGGTCAAAGTCAGGCCATCGGCGTCAATGCTTCGGCTATCAATGGAAACTAAAAAACCAGGCTCTTTTGCCTTGTCTGAAAGGGTTTTGGGGTTCGTCAAGGGATCGGCCAAGCCGCGCGGCGCTTGCGTGATTTCAATGGAAACCCAAGCCAGTTCCACATCGCCTTCGGGGGTTTCGCGCCACGATCGAAAGAGACGCTTCTTGCCATCGGCCACCAACTTCAAGCGCTCTGGAGTGAATGAATTCATCACTTGCGCGCCAAGTTGCAAGCGTTTGGCGCGCTCTTTTTGCACTTCGATCATGTCGCGCAATTCAATCGTGCCCACGGCGCGGTCCAGCGCGAATTCCGCGTATTCAAAATCTTTTTCAGTTGTCAAAATACTGAACACAATAAAATTTCCAATTCCGGTCTGCAGCATGAACCAACCGCTGATGGCGCGAATTTCTCCAGTGGGAGTGGACAGCCAAAAAAATCGCGCGGGCAGTCCGCAAATTTTCGTTGGGCGATCAATCAACAAGGTGAATTCGCTTCCCGCGGCCTTCAAAGTTTGCAAATGATTTTGCATTTGCGATGCGGTGTCGCTTTGCGGATCGCTTGATACGACCGCCTGAAGGCGAAACAGCCACCGCGCCGGATCGCGTTCATCCGCCACCATCCATGAAATGGCGTTGTCCACAGAATCTTTAGCCACCAAAGATCCCTTGGGCAACTGAATTTTCATGCCCAAAGACTCAAAGTCATGTGGAGTAGGCTCAAGTTCCACATTTTCTAGAGAACCCTTTGCTGACTGCGGCGTCGTTGCCAACGGCGCGGCCTGGCCTGTATTTTTGCCATTCATGCCATTATTTTGTGTTTTAGTGGCGTTTTTATTGGACTTAGATTTGTCTGCTGTACCCGAATCCGGAGATTTTTCTGTTGTTTGCGCTTGCGCCACTGTAAAAACAATAAAAACAGCTACAAAAGCCAAAAGAACTCGAAAGTTTAATACGCAAGGGCGGGGGTGAATCACGCCAGCAAGACTATCGCAAACCACAACGATTTTTTTAAATTTGCAACGAATATCCCTCAACCGCTTGACAGAAACGCACAATCGCCTACCTTTGTCGATTCCCCATTTCCGCCTTCGCACGGCATCGAGCCGCGCGCGGAAGTGGGTTGTGGTTCTCTATGAAGGGCTTGTATCGCAATGGCAATGACCGCTGGCACAATCCGCATCCGAATGGAAGCGTACGATCACCAAGCTCTCGACGCTTCGGCTCGTGAAATTGTTGATCACGCCAAGCGTACTGGTGCGCGAGTCGCTGGTCCTGTGCCACTTCCAACCCGCCGCGAAATTTACACCGTAAATCGTTCGCCGTTCATCGACAAGAAAAGCCGCGAGCAATTTGAAATTCGCACGCACAAGCGCATCATCGACATCACCGATGTCAACCCACGCACGGTCGACGCGCTCAACCGCTTGGTTGTTCCCGCTGGCGTGTTTGTAAAAATCAAGGCGTAAGAAACGGACCACATCATGCCAATCGCAATCCTCGGTAAAAAAATTGGAATGACTCGCTGGTTCATGGAAGATGGACGCAATATTCCCGTGACCGTGATTCAAGCTGGCCCATGCGTTGTGACCCAAGTGAAAACCGGCAAATCTGACGGATATGCCGCTATTCAAATGGCGTTCGATGATTCAAAGCCACGCGCCACAACTCAGCAACTCATTGGCCATGACGCCAAGGCTGGTTCAACTCCAAAGCGCGTGCATCAAGAACTTCGTCTTGAAAAAGATGCGGAAGCCGCGGCCTACGAGCTTGGACAAATTCTTTCGGTTGACACATTCACCGGCATGAAGTTTGTCGATGTGACTGGCGTCTCCAAGGGCAAGGGTTTCCAAGGAACAATGGTTCGTTGGAACTTCAAAGGTATTTGCGCCAGCCACGGAACTGAACGCAAGCATCGTTCACCTGGAAGCATCGGCAGCCACGGAACCGATCGCGGTCACGGCGCCAAGATTAAGAAGGGCAAGAAAATGTCCGGCCGCATGGGTGGCGAGCGAACAACCATTCGCAGTCTTGATCTGATCTCCGTTGATGTAGAAAAGAATTTACTGGTCGTCAAAGGCGCGGTGCCTGGGGCGAGCAATGGATATTTGTTAATTCGCACCCCAAAACGTCTATATAAGACAAAGGCAGTACTTCAGGCGGCAAAGTAACCGTCTGAAAGATTGGGAAGGCCGTAACGGAACCACCCAGTCGCGACAGTTTGCAGAAATAAACCGAGTCGATCCCTACCAAACCCTGATGTAACGGGTGCGGAGGGTAGGCGAGACGGTCGGATCAACCGACCAAAGGTAAGAACCATGATTGAACTACCAATTCTAGATAGCAGCGGCAAGATAGTTGACACTCTCAAGATCGACGAAGGTCTTCTTGGCGGTGAAGTACGACACGCTCTTCTGAAACAAGCTTACGTCATCACCCACGGCAATCAGCGCCAAGGTTCCGCGCGAACCAAGAGTCGCGGAAGCGTCGCGGGTTCCACCCGAAAGTTGTACAAGCAAAAAGGCACGGGTAACGCCCGCGTCGGCGCCTCGCGCGTTCCTCATCGCAAGGGCGGTGGTGTTGCTTTCTCCAAGACCCGAACCCGCGAGGATTTCCGCACGCAAATGACGCGCAAGATGCGTCAGCTTGCAAATCGCAACGCGTTGTTGGCCAAGTTGGTCGACAGCGAAGTGAAGTGCATGAAGGAATTGTCCTTCAAGAATCCAAAGACCCAAGATTTCGCCGCCATGCTCAAGGCCTGTGGCGTTGATCGCACATGCTTGGTCGCCGTGCGCGGTGATAATCAAAACACCATCATCAGCGCGCGCAACATTGAAGGCGTCAGCGTGGTTCGCATCGAGCAACTCACCGCGTTTGATCTTCTCAACCACCGCTTCTTGGTGGTGGACAAGGCGTCGTTGCAATCATTCATCGATGGCTCCGCATTCACCGCCAATGACTCCAAGGAGGCCGCGTAATGGAATCAACAGTTGTCATCCGTCGTCCAATCGTCACGGAAAAAGCCTCGTTCGCAACGAGCAAATCCAATCAATACACCTTTGAAGTGGACGGCAAAGCCACCAAAGAGGACATCAAGAAGGCCGTGAAGAAGCTGTACAACGTTCGCGTTCTCAGCGTCAACACTTCCATTCGTAAGGCACGCGATCGCGCCATGAAGTTTGGTTTGGTCACCGGCAAGTTGACCAAGCGCGCGATGGTGAAGATTCACGCAGATGACAAGATCGAGCTCTTCTGAGCAAAGGAATTCCAATGGCTATTCGAGTTTATAAAAGAACATCAGCTGGTCGCCGCAACGCAAGCGTGAACATGCACGTTGAAGTCACGCGCTCCACACCAGAAAAAAGTCTGTGTCGTCCCTTGTCAAAAACTGGCGGCCGAAATTGCCAGGGCAAGTTGACCGTCATTCAACAAGGCGGCGGCCACAAGCGCCGCTATCGTCTGATCGACTTCAAGCGTCGAAAGGATGATGTTGTCGCCACCGTCACCACCATTGAGTACGATCCAAATCGTTCGTGCCACATTGCGTTGTTGACCTACGCCGACGGCGATAAGCGCTACATTTTGGCTCCAAAGGGCATCACCGTTGGACACAAACTTTTGTCAAGCGAAAGCCCAATCGATCCAAATGTTGGCAATTGCATGCCGCTGAAAAACATTCCCGCTGGTCTTGATGTTCACTGCGTGGAAATGATTCCAATGAAGGGCGGCACCATGGTGCGCTCCGCTGGAATGAGCGCGCGCCTCACCAATAAAGAAGGCCGCATGGCGACATTGGTGTTGCCGTCCGGTGAAATTCGTCAAGTGTTGCTTGAATGCCGCGCCACCATTGGCGCGGTTGGCAACGCCGATCACGCCAATGTTGTTCTTGGCAAGGCCGGTCGCGCTCGTTGGTTGGGTCGTCGTCCGCGCACCCGCGGCGTGGCCATGAGCCATCATCAACATCCTCACGGTGGTGGTGAAGGTCGCAGCAAGGGTGGTCAAGAGCCATCCAATGCCAGCGGCACCGGAAGCAAGGGCGGTCGAACTCGTCGGTTCGGACTTGCCAGTGATGATCTGATTATTCGTCGGCGCTTCAGTCGCCGTTATGGCCAATTGAAACTTTGATTTGTGGAGATGAACTATGAGTAGATCGACTAAAAAAGGACCGTTCGTTGATGAAAAACTCTACCGCAAGGCGGAGAAGATGCAAGCTTCAGAGCGTCGCTCGCCGCTGAAGACCTATCGCCGTTCATGCACAATTGTGCCTGAATTTGTCGGTCTGACCTTTCAAATTCACAACGGCAAATCATTCTTGGATTGTTTCGTGACCGAAGACATGGTGGGTCACAAGCTTGGCGAGTTCTCGCCAACGCGCGTGTTCCGCGGCCACACCAATAAGAAGGAAGGCCTTGATGCCGGTCCTGGTGCTGGCGTTCCTGCGGGCGGCGCGACTAGTGGTGGCAAAAGTGACTCAAAGAAGAAGTGACTTGAATAGAAATTAAGGAAAAATAAAATGGCCTATCAATCTTGTCATCGTTTCGCTCGAATCGCTCCCCGCAAGGCGCGCCTTGTGGCCGACATGATCCGCGGCAAGCCCGTTGATCAAGCGCTCACCGCGCTCGACTTCAGCACCAAGCGTGGCGCGTGTTTCATTCGTTACGTTCTTCGTTCGGCCATCGCGCAAGCGGAGCAAGCCAGCGTTGATCCGGGTCGTCTGTTTGTCAGCGAGAGCCGTGTGGACGAAGGTCCAACTCTCAAGCGCTTTCAAGAAAAAGATCGCGGCCGTTCTCATCCAATTCATAAACGCACCTGCCACCTTCATGTGTCAGTGGACGCCCGCTGATCGCTAAGGAATAAACACCATGGGACAAAAAACACATCCATTCGGCTTCCGCGTCGGAGTCACAGAAGCGCACAAAAGCCGCTGGTTCGCACCAAAAGCGCTCTTCGGTGAATTGCTGATCGAGGATTACAAGATCCGCCAATTCATTGACAAGCGACTGAACAAGACGCCGCCCTACGCGGCCGTTTCCGATGTGCACATTGAGCGCACCCGCGAAGAGCTTGCCGTGATTGTCAAGACCGCGCGACCAGGACAAGTTGTTGGTCTCAAGGGCGCCGAGGTTGAAAAACTCACCGCCGATTTGCAAATTCTCACCGGTCGCAAAGTGGTCATCCGCATTATTGAAATCAAGAATCCAGAAATCGACGCCAAGTTGATCGCGGATTCACTTGCCGAACAAGTCAAGAAGCGCGCCAACTTCCGCAAGGTGCTCAAGCAACGCTGCGAAGCCGCCATGCAAAACGGCGCGTTGGGTGTGCGCATTCAAGTGTCCGGCCGCATTGGTGGCGCGGAAATGAGCCGCATTCTCAACACGCGTTTGGGAACAATTCCGCTTAGCACATTGCAAGCCAATGTGGATTACGCAATGACGCACGTGTTCACAACCAGCGGCGCGCTGGGTGTGAAGGTGTGGGTGTTCAAGGGTATGTACAACGAATCACAACCAGACGAAGTGGTGTCAAACGCAGCGGGTGGCCGCGCGCGTGCCCGCGGTCGTTATTGAAAATTAATACTTACGTATTTAGGAGATCAGTCACATGAGTTTCATGCCAAAACGAGTCAAGTTCCGCAAGCAACAGCGCGGCAAAATGAAGGGCAACGCCACGCGTGGCAACTATGTCGCCTATGGCGATTATGGTTTGCAAAGTTTGCAGACACATTGGCTCAGCGCCAGGCAGATCGAAGCCGGCCGCGTTGCGGCGCAGCATTTCTTGCGTCGTCAAGGCGTGTTGTACATCCGTGTATTTCCTGACAAACCAATTTCAAAGAAGCCGCTGGAAACTCGAATGGGTACTGGTAAGGCTCCCGTGGATTATTGGGCCGCATGCATCAAGCCCGGAACGTTGATCTACGAGATCGCCGGTGTTCCAGAAGAGTTGGCCAAGCAAGCCTTCGCTCGTATCGCACACAAGATGCCCGTGAAGTGCCGCTTCGTGGGTCGTCGTATCGCCGT
>SIAM01000004.1 GCA_009691785.1 Phycisphaerales bacterium | reverse complement strand
GCGGCCGTTGCGGGCGCTGCTGTTGCAGGTGTCGCGGGTGCGGCCGTTGCGGGCGCTGCTGTTGCAGGTGTCGCGGGTGCGGCCGTTGCGGGCGCTGCTGTTGCAGGTGTCGCGGGTGCGGCCGTTGCGGGCGCAGTTGACTGCGCGCCAGATTGCGTTGCGTCGCCGGTGGTTGGCGCGGTTGATTGCTTTGGTGCCCGCGTTGCTGGTGTTAATTCCTGAAATGGAACCTGAGTTGACGCCAAAGTTGGAGTCTGTGTTTGCGCACACACAAAAGTGGCGCACACACCTAGCACCACGCTTATAAGAATGGATGTTCTTGGATACATGTTGGTGTGATTCATAATCATTGCCCTCCCTTGTTCGACCTAATTTGCCAGTGACTTGCGCCCAAGTTTTATGGATTTATCCAATTCACTTGCATGGCGCCCGTAACAGAGTCGAATGTAATTGTGCATTTACTAGAAGAATCTGATAAATACATAGCAATTGATGCTGGAGAAGTCTGTACGCCTCCAAATGGATCAAATTGCACCTGTCGTTGAGATGTATTTGATGACACAAGCCTCACCCCACTTGCGGCTTCCGACATTCCAACTCCCATAACTCGGCTCATGGCAGCGCCGTCGCTAGACACCATGGCGATAGTTGGAGTTGAATTTCTGGAAACCATCCAACCCGTTTGATCCTCCATTAAACGGATGCTTGCTGGATCATCGGGATTGGTCAGCGTTGCGCCGCGTGCCCATTCCACATCTTGGGCAAACATGCGCACCGCGCCCTGAATTTTTTCCTCGGCGCTGGGCCGCAACAAATCAATGCTGAGTGCGCCAAGTACGGCAATGATTGCGGCAACAGTTAAAATTTCAACAAGCGTTTGACCGCGTCGACAAGGCGTGGCGCGCAACATGGATTGGGGCGTGGCGCTCCGGGCGACTGGTTGTGTGGCCATGCAAAAATAAAAGTTCGTTGTGCCAGTTGTGCAATTCATGGACCCGTCCCCTTGTCGACGCCCCAACGGATTGGTCGAACTGGAAATACTTCTTCGGGATCGCCGCCACGATTTGGCGCGCGGCCTTCAGTCAAACCAACAATGTCATCCAGTGCGTGGTCATATCGAAAGCGGCTTGTGCCATCAATGAACACGCTGTCGGCGGCAATGCGTCCATACATTTGCGACTTGCCGTTAAAGCGCACGGTGTTGTTGGGCAAGAACAAACTTCCAACCACGCTGGTGTCCGTCAAGTTCCATACAAACAGCGCGCTCAGCGTGCTTTTAATTGGATAAATGCGCACATGCCAAGGCTGCATGTAACGCGGTTCATCTGGAACATATTCGTCGCACGCGGTCTCTTGAAACGCCGAGCCTTTCCAGGCTTTCATATGCGGATCGCCCACGGCTTTCACCGGATCAGGTTCATTTACGCATTGGTAATAGCTGCCAATCCAACATTTATTCATGGTGAGGCTGTAGCCGTTGTTCACCTCCAAGTCCGCGTCGGTGGTGAGTTCCACCGTGGTGTTAGTCCAATTTATTCCACTTGGAAACCAGTTGGACCAGGACCATTTTGGTGACACCACAATCTTTACCGCGCCCTGAATGCGAATAGTTGCGTTGAGCGCGTTCCAACTTCCATAAATTTCATATGTGCCCGCGGTTAGCAACAGCGTGCAATTGTTGGTTGTGAGATTGGTGTTGGTAGAACCCGTAGGCGTGCCCACGCGAAATGGTCCAAGCGTGGGAGTGCCGCTTGTGATGTTGTTGCCGCCAGAAATTGCGGCTTGCGCTGGCACAGCGGCAACTGGAGCAGGCGCCGCAGCCATGCGGATGGATTCGTCGGCACTCATGCGAACGGTGGCTACTGTGTCGCGGCCTGGTCCGTTGATTGGAAACGTACTGCTCGACGTATTTGTTCCGCCGTTGTATGGGTAGTACACCCATGTACTTTTTAGTGTGCGTGAATCCGTGGGATCCGTTGGAAAAACTTCTGATTCAAATTGAACATCGCTGTCAATCCACACGCCGCTAAAGTTTGCAAACGCAAAGTCGGCCTGTGTTCCAATGTTCACGCGGCGTTTCTCGCTTGCCAGGGGCGAACGATTCCACCGACCAATTTGATTGTTTGCGCCGTAAATCCACAGCAATTTGTTGGCAAAGATGGCGTACTGCCCCTTCACCACTTGCGGAATGCTCATGTCAGAAACAGAGGTCCATGTGGCTCCATCCAAATTGGCGGTGACGGAAATTTCAACATCGGTTGTTGTGGAAATTGGAACACACATGGCGGCAGATGCGCCCGATTCGCGCTTGAGAATGTCGATTAGCGAAACAGTGATGGTGCCGCCGTCAAGCGCGTAGTTGTTGAGCAACTTTCCACTTGAATGGTTTGTGCGCCACGATGTTGTGTCGCTGCGCAAAATGGCTTTGGCTAAATCCAGGCCACTGTCCGCCAACTCGCGCACGCGAATGGAATTCACCGCGTTGCGACTAGAAAGAAATGTGGTTTGACGACTGGCCGTGAAAGCAAGCGTGGTTGTGCCCACCACAAGCAGTGCAAAGATTGCCAACACCATGGCGGCGCCCTTGCGCTGGTGCTTGTGATGAATTTGTTGACAAGTCCTGACAAATTTTTTGGCAAGTTGCTGATCAACTCCCGCGCGTTGGGGGCGCACAAATACACCATACGCGCAGGTGTGCGCGCCAAGAAATGTATGATTGTGGTTTACGCTGTTTTTCATTGGCAATCCGGGTGGTTTTGGCCGTTCAGCACGCGTCCGCTCAGTTGCACATTCAGACCGCCAAGGTCATCTCTCAAATATCCATCAAATGAAAATCTGCGCACGCTGCATGGGTCGCTGTCTTGCACGCGAAAACCGCTTTCGCGTGATGAGTTTGGATCTTTTGTCAACCCCTCCAACACCGCAATGGTTGTCAACGCGCCCTGTGAAGTGAGAGAGGTTCTTAAATTTGCCCAGTTCGTGCTAAGCGAATACTTGGTTTGATCATTTCGGTTGGTGGTGTACACAAGCGAAAGCGTTCCCGCGGTTGTGTTCATGACATACCACGCCAGCTCGTTGGCCTGAATGGAGTCGTAATCACTTGTGTTGCTTGCGCTAGAGGTAAATGGTTCCGTTGGAAGCCATAGAAGTATTTCCAGCGCCGATTGTGACAAGATCATGCGCGCGCGATTTGCATGATCGGCAATGCGCACATCGGCACGAGCCACGCGCGACATGGCTTGCGCGGAAATATCCAGGGCCTGTGTGGTATCGGTCACCGCACGAATAGTTCCAATCACAGCACCAGCAACCACGGTGGTGATTGATGAAGCAATGAGAACCTCTATAAGAGTGAAACCGCGGCGCTTCATAATGAGTCCTCGTTGGTGCGGTGCCTGCGAATGGTTGCGTAGATTGTTCCGTCTGGACCTTTCACCTGCACATCGATGCGCATTCCATCAACCACAAAACTGTTGTATTGCGTAAATGTGCTTGGCTCGCTGGTGAATGTGGTCACGCGACTTAATTTGGCCCATTCGCCAGTTAACACCGTGCTGCGATCAGTGGCGCCGGCGTCTGGTGGTGCCTTCATTTGACCAAGCTCTTCCGTGCCCGCATAGTCCACCATGCTTGCGAATGGTTTCTCCATAAGAAATGAAACTTGTTGCTGCGCCGCCTGTGTTGCAAGTTGCGCCAGGCACGCGTCTTCTTGGGTTGCTGCCGATAATCCAACACCGACCGCCGCCGCGCTGGCCACCAAGGCAACAATAACTATTGCCACAAGGGCTTCCACAAGGGTGAAACCTTGGTGGACGCGCGTGCGTGGAATGATTCTGTTGCAAGACCTCATGGTGTACATGCTTCGACCATTCAATACCGCATCTATAGATCAAACAAATAAAAAATAAAATTCATAGATTTATTTAAATTAAATAGATATCTGACTTAAGTCACCACAAGCAAAGTCCGAAAGTTGTAAATGCTGGGAATGTTTCCTAGTTGTGTTTGCAGGTCGACGATTTGTATTCAACGTTGATACTGAGTTGGTTATGGACATGAAACACTTATTTGAAAGGACACTGATATGACAAATGCAAAAACTATAATTGAAAAACAGAACAACTCATCGGGTTTGAAGTGCTTGAAGCGTCGTGGATTCACATTGATTGAAATTCTGATTGTGGTTGTGATTCTTGGCGTGTTGGCGGCTCTGGTTATTCCAGGCGTTGTCAGCGCGTTGGGTGATGCAAACACAAGCGCTGCCACTGCTCGCGCTTCACAAATCACCACCATGGTGACGCGTTTGAATCAATTTAAGCCTAATAATGCAACAATTACTTTGACTGATGGTGCGTCTTATACGGCCGGCACGCTGGCAGCCTTGGTTACTGCAAAGTATTGCAGCGCCGAAGATTTAACCAACCAAGTCGACAGCGCCAAGGGTTGGACCTGGACTGCGTCCACCAATAAGTTCACACCAACTCCATAATTTTGGTGTGATGCAACGCGGTCGGAAACGACCGTGGTATTGAAATAAAAGAACAGAGGAACTCCGAAATGGAGTTCCTTTGTTTTGTTTGTGTCGGAGTAAGTGAAGAAATCCGAAATCGGGTTCTACTGATATATCCAAGGCAAACTGAACACGCGTTCTAATTCAGGCGATGAAGGAGTATGTTTATGCGACACTTTCAAAACATTCTGACCAAACAAACAATGGCAATTGCGGTGGATTTTGCGGCGGATGCGCTGCGTTGCATTGCAATTGAACGCGCGGCCGATGGAACATGGACGCGACGAGTTGCGTTTGAACTACCAACTGTGTTGCTTGATCGATCAATGGAAGATTCGGCGGTGCGGGAATTCAGCGCCAAGGTTTCGGAGGCTGGATTAACCGGCTGTAATTGCCATGTCACTATTGCGTCCAATTTATTCCGTATGGACATAGCTCAATTTCCAAATATGAACGAACAAGAACTCGCTGCCAGTGCACGCTTTGAAGCCCATAGTCGCTTTAATGTGAACGCGGCTGATGTCATGATTCAACACGCCCCGCTTCCTTGCAAAGCACCTGGCCGTTGCGCGCTGTTACTCATGGCGGTTCCTCTGCTCATTATTCGCAACGCAACGCAGGCCGTTATGGCTGCTGGTCTTTCGCCATGCAGCATTGAAAATGCGGCGTGCGCGGCGCTTCACGGCGCGGAGTTGCGACATGATGGATTGAATAGTGGCTTGATTACATTCATGCACATTGAACCACAGCAAGCGGTTCTTCTTTTGATGAAGGATGGACAACTTCAATTTGTGCGCGCTATGCAGGGCGACTGGGCCGCTGTTGCGGGCGCGCAAAAAACTTCAGACAATCAAAATTCAAATTCAATCGCGCTGGAACCTGTTCAATCAGGCGGTGCGTGGCGTTGGAGTTCTTTGGCGGAGGAAACATTGCGTTGCCTGCGCCAGAATTGCGAGGGCACAAGTTGGCCCACACGCATTGTGGTTTCTGGGGCGCCATCAAGTGATCATGAATTGCTGGAAACGCTCAAGGGTGTGTGCGGCATTGACAGCACCTCCGTTGACAGCGCTGGCTGGAGCGTTGGCAATGAAAAATTAAAAAGCGACACATGGGCGGCCGCGTTGGGCGCCGCTAGTTTAGATTTTAAAAATATTTCTTCAGCGAGGGCAGCATGATTCTTCCCGTCATGGATTTCTTACCAAGTGAATCACGCCGCGCCGTGAACGCTGTGCGCGCCAAGCGCCGAATTGCCCTGCTTGGAATTTTATTGTTGGTGTTCAGCGTTGGCGTGAGCGCGCACAGTTGGAACAGCGCGCGGCTTGCAGACTCCGAGCGTGCCGTAGGTGCCATGCTGGTTGCAAATGCGCCCGGCGTTGATGAATTAATGAATGGTCTTGCAAATGAGCAATCTATTTTAGCGCGTGCGTTGCGCGTGACCGATGGACTTGTGCCAGCCATTTTGGCCTCGTCCGTGGTGGCAACAATTACAAATATGTTGCCCGAGCAAGTCACGCTCACTGGCATGCGACTTGAAACTTCGGACGCGCCAAAGCAAATGCTTGTGGTGTTGAACGGCGTCGCCAAGACCAACAAAGAATTGGTTGAGTTCGAACAAAAACTTGCGGGATCGAGCGCGTTTCGTGGTGTGACTATTTCCGAAAGCAAGATTGGCGAATTCATGGGCAAGCGCGTGGAAGAGTTCACGGTTTCGTTGCAGGTTCCCCTGTCCGTGCAGGTGTGCAAGCCCGGAACCATGCGTGTTGCAAAGGCAGGTGTGAATTGAATAATCAACGACATGGTGTTGAAGTATTGACGGCGTGGATTCCAATGGCGATTGCGCTTGGATTGCTGGGTCTTTTCATAGTTCCAAACTATTGGAACGCCGGCAATTGGAAACAAGAGGCACATTCATATCGCGCGGTGGCCAATGAGTCCGCCGCGCGCCAAGATGGTCTTTTAGAAATGCAACGCGATGTGGAACAATTGCGAATTGAACTTGGCAATCGTGGACGCATGCTTCCAAACACGCCAGACAAGGGCGGGTTGTTGGCCAGTTTGGCCCACGCCGCCGACAACAAGGGCGTGTACACACACCAATCCAAGTCGGGCAAGTTGGCTTCCATGGATATTCCCGGTGTGCAAGGCGGCAAGGCCATGCGCCGCACGGTGGATGTGCAAATGACTGGAACATTTGATTCGCTTTTTAGCGCGGTGCGAGCCTCGGAAAAGTTGCCGACGTTGGTTACGGTGCGCTCGATTGAGTTTGCGTGCAATCCAAAAGCCCCGCAAGATATTTCCGTCATCGATGCCTCGTTTGCGTTTGATGAATATTTCTCGGAGCGCGCAATCGATGCCACCGCTCACATGAGCGCACCAGGTGGCGTGAAATATAAGGCAAAATGAACGCCACACAGCGACAATGGAATTTGCTCAGCCAACGGCTTGGTGTAAAACCCAAGCAATTTGCAATGCTTTTGGGCGTGCTTGCCGTAGCCGTTGTTGGATTGGGTTTTAGATTCGCGCCGCGTGGTTCAAAGCCAATTCCGCAAGCTTCGAATGCAAATCCATCAACAGAGATCGTGCCAAACCAAAGCCAATCAAGTGATTCGCGCGCGACAACCATTGCCTATCCAAGCGCGGATTCCGATCCAGCATCGCGCGTGATTGAAATGACATTTGACAACGCTCCATTGCGCGATCCATTCCGAGCAGTTGGCGCGCCGGAATCTGAAACAACCAGGGTTGCCTATGCGCCGGTTGTCACCCTAACAAAAGTTCCGGGGTTGTTGCCCGGACTCATGCTCAAGGCCGTCATTCGCGGCGAGTTAGCTGTGTTTGGTGATCAAACTGTTCGGGTTGGCGACGCCATTGCGCTGCCAGATGGAACATTTGCAAGCGTGCGCGCAATCGCCGATCGTTCCGTCACGGTTGATTATGACGGCCGCGTGATTGAGGTGTGCTTTGGCGCGGCAAGTCAATCAAAGGCAACTTCTATAGGAGGCCTGAAATGAATCAACCAGAACAAATTCATGAAATTGGGCCCATGCCAACAAGCGCGGAAATGCGCGCGCTTCCACGAATTGGCCGAATATTAATTGAAGACGGCGCGATCACTCTGGACCAATTGCATGTTGCGTTGCGCCGCCAAACCGCAAGCAGCGAACGACTTTTGTTGGGGGAGTTGTTGTTGAACATGAAGTTGGTCGACACCACAACCATGCTCAAAGCCGTGGCGCGCAGTTTAGAAATACATTTTATTGCAGATCCAAGCGAGGGAGCAGACGCGGCCGTTATGAAATTATTGCCCGAAGCCATGCGCCGCGAGCACCGCATTGTTCCCCTGCGCCTTGAACAAGACACGCTTGTTGTTGCCACCGCCGACCCACAGAATGATCATGTGCGTGAACTTGCCCAGCGTGAATGTGGTAAGCGCGTGCGCTTTGTGGCCAGTCCAGGCGATTCTCTTGACGCCATGCTGAGCAATGTTGTCACCGAAGGCGCCGTGCAAGAGAAGGCACAGGAAATTGTGAATGAAATGTTGGATGAGAGCCGGGGCGGCAACTACACACTGCAAGAAAAACAAATCGATGAAATGATGGGCGGCAGCGACAGTGATGACATGGGCCCCGTGGTGAAGTTGGTCAACTTTGCCATTTGCTCCGCCGTGGAAGAAGGCGCCAGCGACATTCACATTGAACCTGACGACGGAAAAATGCGCGTGCGCTTTCGCATTGACGGCGTGCTGAGCAACCGCATGTCACCACCATGGCGCATGAACGCCGCTATTTCCAGTCGAATTAAAATTATGGCGCACATGGACATTAGCGAGCGCCGCATTCCGCAAGACGGCGAAATTAGTGTGCGCGTGAATGGCCGCCCCATTGATTTGCGCGTAAGCACGCTGCCTGGAAAGTTTGGCGAGAAGATAGTGATGCGCATTGTGGACAGCAGCGGCGCGCAACTTGGTCTTGAAAAGCTTGGCTTCCGCTCCACCATGCTGGATAAATTCCAGAAGGTCATTGAACAGCCTTACGGAATTATTTTGGTCACCGGTCCCACGGGCTCTGGTAAAAGCACCACGCTCTACAGCGTGCTAAATAATTTCGATCGCACCACCATCAATGTGAGCACGGTTGAAGACCCTGTCGAATCAAACATTGAGGGAGTGCATCAGGCGCAAATCAATCCCAAGGCGGGATTCACTTTCGCAAGCGCGCTGCGCTCTTTGCTGCGACAAGATCCCGACGTGATCATGGTTGGTGAAATTCGCGACAGCGAAACCGCGCAAATTGCCGTGCAGGCCGCGCTCACTGGCCATGTTGTGTTAAGCACGCTGCACACCAACGACGCGCCAAGCGCCATCACGCGCCTGGGAAATCTTGGCGTTGAAAACTTTCTAATCGCCGCAAGTTTGCGCGGTGTGTTGGCGCAGAGACTTGTGCGCCGCATTTGTTCCAGTTGCGCGGTTGCGCGCGCGTTGGATGAGTCACAAAAAACCGCGATGGGTATTTATGCGTATCAACCAGGCACGCCAATGAAGGGCGTGGGTTGCCGCAAGTGCCGCGAGACCGGCCTGAAGGGCCGACTTGGTTTATATGAACTCATGGTGCCCGATGAAAAAATGAACGACTTATTGTGTGGCACTTGTGATCCCGCTCTTATCCGAAATCTTTTGCGCGAGCAGGGTTTTGAATCGCTGTGGGACGACGGCATGCAGAAGGTGTTGACCGGCATGACCACTCCCGAAGAGGTGCACGATGCTTGCCGCCATTGAGTCGTCTGAAAATGCATTGCACAAATGGAATTACAAGGCCCGCAAGGCTGGCGGAGAATTGTCGCGCGGTGTGTTGGAGGCTCTCACACACAGCGACGCCGTGCGCGAACTTCGCCGACAGGGTCTTGCCATTTTAGAGGTTTCTCTTGGCGACTCTAGTGCTTCTGTTGGTGAAGCTGTCAGCGCAAAGAGCCGCAAGCGAAGACTTGAAAATGCGTTTCGCAAAGACGACACAGTTTCATTTTGCTCGCAAATTGCGGTCATGCTTCGCACCGGCGTCACACTGAAAGAATCGCTGGACACATTCGCTGAACAAGCGTCGCGCCCCGTTGTTGGGGAGTTGGCGCGCACCATTCGCGACGACGTGTGCGAGGGCGAAGATTTTTCATCGGCCCTTGCCAAGTGGCCAAAAATATTTCCATCGCTCATGATTAGTTTGGTGCGCGCGGCCGAAGCCAGCGGAATGCTGGACGAGATGATGGCGCGCGTGGCTAAAGACCTTGCAAAACAGCGCAAAACAAGCCGCCAAGTGAAAGGCGCCATGGCCTACCCCGCCATCATGCTTATTGTTGCCGTGCTTGCGGTCACGATTATTTTAACGGCTGTCATGCCACGCTTTGCTCCATTGTTTGCCATACAGGGCGACAAGCTTCCGCTTCCAACCAAATTGTTGCTTGGACTTTCTGATTTCATCCGCTTCGGTTGGATGTATTGGGCGCCAGGCATGGTGGCGATTGGATTTGCAATTTGGTTTTGGATGAAGAGCGCGATGGGTCGACAAGTCATAGACAAAGCCAAATTAACTTTCCCCGTGGTTGGTCCCATGTTTCGCCATTTGTATGTTTCAAGATTTTCCAGCACCATGGCCACGCTACTCAGCGCGGGCGTGCCCTTGCTTGATGTGGTTCACATTCTGAAAGATGTCACCAGTAATTTGTGCTACGACGCCATGTGGAAATTGATCGAGGAGCGCGTGAGCCACGGCGGTGAGTTGGCCCCCACTTTTCGTGAGTTCAAATTTGTGCCGCGCAATGTCGCCGCAATTATTGCCGCCGGTGAAAAATCAGGTCGCCTTCCAGAAGTTCTTCAAAGCGCCGCGCAGGTTGCCGAGGAAGATCTTGAAGTGTCGCTGAAAAGCGCCACGAGCATGGTGGAGCCAATCTTGATTGTGGTCATGGGCGTGGTGGTTGGTGGAATTGCCAGCGCAATGCTTATGCCCATCTTCAATATGTCAAAGATGATCGGCCCGCACTAAACCGAGCGGCTGTTGTGAAAAACGCATGACGCCAGCAATTGAATGTGTGGTCATGTGCAAATTGCAAATTGCAAATTGCAAATCACCTTGGCGTGGTGAGCCCCAATTACATATCACTGGTTGGGATTGTTGCCTGGCATGTAACCGCTCTTGCCGGGCGCGACGCCTTTCCAATCTGACCAGACATTGTTTTGGCCAAGCACCATGACTTCAATGTCGCCGTTGCTCCACAATCGGAACAAACTCATTCCGAAAGGCGTGCTTTCGGTGGCAATGCTTGTGGGCTTGCCGCGTGACTCTTGCGTGGTGGCGCTTGGACGCGCGGCTAACAACAACGCCGCGCAACCAACAAGTGCCAACAACGCGGGCGCAGCCATTGTGCGAATTCGCGAGCGCGCGGAAGAAGCCGCCGTCAAATTGGTGGTCGGATATGGGTGGCCGGGTTGCGTCGTTGTGGGTTTGAATTGCATTTTGTTTTCTCCGCTGAAATGAATTGCTCTTGCGTGTGCATTTCAGTTTGCGCTTGCATTTGAACTTGCACTTGCATTCGAACTTGCGCGTGTCGCGGACGGGCGCCCGACAATTCCACCGCAAATTTTATCTAGAAACAATCTTAGCTGCGCGCCTAAGCCGGCGTGGGGTTTCAATTTCACTTACACGGCTACTGTTGCCAACAACGCAGCGCCACATTCATGGCAGGTCTGTGTGGTAATGTCTCTGCGATGGTATCCCCGCTTTGGCGAACCACTTTTATCTCGGCGCTTGGAGGGATCTTTGAGTTCTATGACTTTGTCATCTTCGCGTTGTTTGCGCCGCAAATTGGCGCGGCATTTTTCCCCCAGGAGTCAAGCGCGTCCGCCACGCTGAAAGCCTTCGCCATTTTCGCCGTGGGCTATTTCGCGCGACCACTTGGCGGCATTTTGTGGGCGCACATTGCCGACCGTCGCGGGCGCGCGTATGTATTTTCACACACGGTGCTTGGAATGGCAGCCACCACCTTCATAATTGGGATTTTGCCCGGTTACGCCACGCTTGGAATTGCCGCCCCAATATTGCTGGTGGTGTTACGACTTGTGCAAGGCATGGCGCTAGGCGGAGAAATACCGTCATCACTGTGTTGGCTTAGCGAGCATGCGG
Organism: Phycisphaerales bacterium; assembly: GCA_009691785.1. Classification (GTDB taxonomy): domain Bacteria; phylum Planctomycetota; class Phycisphaerae; order Phycisphaerales; family SM1A02; genus SYAC01. The sequence continues at coordinate 66,093 of SIAM01000004.1, read as the reverse complement.
GTCGGCGGCGCGCCGGTTTGGTCACGGCCATCCTGCTTGCGGGAGTGAACTCTGGATTACTGCTTGGACAAACCGTGGCGCTGATTATTTCATCCGTATTTGGAGACGAACACGTCATGAATTGGGCGTGGCGCCTGGCATTTTTCTTCGGCAGTTGCATTGGCGTGTTAGCGTATTTCGTGCGCCGACATGTTGGTGAAAGCAAGGAATTTGAAAAATTACAATCCAGCGGACAAGTTGATCCCTTGCCGCTGCGAACGTTGATGCGCAAATCACCGCGCGCATTGGTGTCTGGATTTTTAATGTGCAGCTTGCATGCATGGGTTGTGGCCACTTTGTATTTGGCATTGCCATCTTTTTTAATGCTCGCCTGCAAAACCACGCAATCTCATGCGGACTTTATCGCGTTGGTGTCGGCGGGCTGCGGGTCCTTGATCTATGTCTTCAGTGGATGGATTGCCGACAATGTTAGCGCTCGCAGATTTTGCGCGTGGGCGTTGCTGGCCATGTTTGTGTGCGCGCTTCCCGCGTATGCGTCTGTTGAAACAAGCGGCGCCACCTGGCTTGTTGCGTTGGGGGCGCTTAGCGGCGCGTTTATTGGCGCGTACCTGGGGCTGTTGCCGCGGTTATTCGCTTCACCGGTGCGCGTTTCGGGTATCGCAGTTTCATACGACTGCGCCGCGGCGTTGATTGGCGGCAGCGGACCCTTTGTCATGTTCTTGGTGGCGGAAAATTTTGGCGCACTTGGCGTTGGCGCGCTGTTCATGGTGTTCGCCGCGGGCGGACTTGTTGGATTGGCGCTTATGCCTAAAGATGACAATCCGCACTTGACCGACACTGCGACGGCTTTATATAAGATTTCGTAGCGCGGTCTGAATTAAAACTGCCGGTCGTTTGTCGCGATGATTGTTAAAGCTTCCGTACCTCGGTCTGAATTAAAACTGCCGGTCGTTTGTCGCGGTGATTGTTAAAGCTTCCGTACCTCGGTCTGAATTAAAACTGCCGGTCGTTTGTCGCGGTGATTGTTAAAGCTTCCGTACCTCGGTCTGAATTAAAACTGCCTGTCGTTTGTCGCGATGATTGTTAAAGCTTCCGTACCTCGGTCTGAATTAAAACTGCCGGTCGTTTGTCGCGGTGAAAAAACATTTGAAGCTTTGCAACCATTGTTCCACGCATGCGCTCGCGGGCTCAATGGCAAACATGTGGTCCAAATACCAACGCTGATAGCCCATGGTAATTTCGTGTTGCACTCTTTCAAATGGGTCCATGCGCAAGTTCACAAGCCACGGCGCGCTCACCTTGCAATCAGCGAACAACCAGTCATGTCCGCGGGTTGCGCAACGCCAAGCAACTGAAGAAGCGTGGGCGCAATGTCGGCCAGGCGGCCGTCGTTGCGTAGTTTTGCTTTTTGAAACGCGGGCGAAACTATATATAGAGGCACCGTGAAATTGGTGTGCGCGGTTTGTGGCTGGCCAGTGGCGGGGTTCTTCATTTGTTCGGCGTTTCCGTGGTCGGCGGTAATAACAAGGTGACCACCGCGCGCCAGTGTTGCCCGCATAATTTTCTGCACGCACCCATCGGTCGCTTCGCACGCCTTGATTGCGGCGGGCAGCGAACCAGTGTGTCCAACCATGTCGGGGTTTGCAAAGTTCACCACAATCAGCGATTCACAATCGGGCGCGGCAATGCGGCGCAACACCGCTTCGCACACGCCGTCCGCGCTCATCGCTGGCTTCAGGTCGTAGGTTGGAATGTCGCGTGGGCTTGGAATAATTTCGCGGCGCTCGCCTGAGAACGGCTCCTCGCGGTAATCGTTGAAGAAAAATGTGACATGTGGAAACTTTTCGGTTTCAGCGCAGCGAAATTGCGTGAGGCCCGCGCTCGACACGCACTCGCCCAAAATGTTTTTCATTTTGGCTGGGCGCATGAACATGACTTGCGTTGGCAAGCCGCTTTCATATTGCGCCATGGTGAGAAAGTGCAATTCCGTTGGGTGCGGAGTGCGGTCAAATCCACCGCCCTGAATGTTTTTCCACGCGGCGTCGTCCAGCACAAACGCCTTGCACAATTCACGCGGGCGGTCGCCGCGAAAGTTGAAAAAGATAACCGAGTCGCCGCCTTCAATCACCCCCTCGCGCAACAGGCGCGTGGGTGGCATGAACTCGTCGCCGCGCTCGGTGTTGCTTGCGGGGTGCGCAATGTGTTGGTGAATGGCTTCCATCACATCAAGGTTCATGTGATTGATAGCGGCGTTAGTGTTGACGCCCAAGCTCGCGGCAGAATTTGTGTTGGGGATGGAGTTTGTGTTGGTGACGGATTTTTTTGTCAACAAGTCATAGGCCTTCTTCACGCGCTCCCAGCGGTGATCGCGGTCCATGGCAAAGAATCGCCCACACACGGTGGCAAGTCGTCCGCCAGTTGCGCGCAACACATTTTGCAACCACGGAACATATTTCAGCGAGCCCTGGGATGGCGTATCGCGGCCATCCAAGAATGCGTGCACAAAAAGTTTGTCGTCATTCACGCCGTTGGCCTTGGCCGCTTTCAAAATGGCCTCAAGGTGCGACAGATCGCTGTGCACTTGGCCGTCGCTGAGCAGGCCCATGACATGAACAGCGGCGCCAGATTTCTTTGCGTGTTCAAACGCCGCAAGCATTGGCGCATTGAGCGCAAATTCACCGCCGCGAATAGCGCGCGTAATGCGCATAAGTTCTTGGTCCACAATTCGACCGGCTCCAATATTTTGGTGGCCCACTTCGCTGTTGCCCATCACGGGTCCAGTGGGACCAATTGGCAAACCAACATCTTCGCCACTGGTCTTGATCAGCGTGTGCGGCCAATTTTTTTCAAGGTCGTCGGCGCACGGCGTGCGTGCAAGTTTGACGGCGTTGTAGGAATCCTGCTCGGGGTGAGGATTTTTTCCCCAGCCATCGCGAATGATCAGAACCACGGGACCAGTTGCGTGTTGCGATTGCGCTGCGTTCACCCCGTCAGGATACAGCCGCGCATTCGCCGCACACCATAAATGCGTCGCGTTAACACATACCCCGCAATCCCGCACGCCCATGCAATTTCAAATGTGCGCCATGCGTCGGCGCACGTTACTAAACGCCGCATGATTGTTGTCTGTTTTTGCGGCAATTTGTGGGCGCATTTTATGTTGCCGATTTTTGCGCCATGCTGTTACGCTTGAAGCGCATGTCAGAAACAACAGCATCCGTTCCGTTTGACGCTGATCAAGCCACCGCTCTTCGCGACCGTTTGAATTCAGTCAGTCAACGCGTCGCCGCCTCGGAAAAAAAATCTGGTCGGCGCGCAGGCAGTGTTGTGTTAATCGTGGTTTCTAAATCCGGAAGCATTGAACAAATCCGTGAAATGGTGAACATGGGCCAAATTGATTTTGGCGAGAACCGCGTGCAACAACTTTCACAGCGCGCCGCAACTATTGGCGAATGGGTTTCCCGCCGCAAAGAAATGGATCCCAAGGTAACGCTGCCTCAAGTGCGTTGGCACATGGTTGGTTCGCTGCAGCGAAACAAGGTGAAAAAATGTTTGGAGGCCGCGCGCCTGATCCACTCCATTGACTCCATGCGCATTGCGGAGGAGGTGCAAGAAGCGTCCACGCGCCGAGCAACACCAACCGAGGTGTTGCTAGAGGTGAATGTATCTGGCGACAGCAACAAACACGGCATTGCGCCGCCAGCCGTGAAACATTTGGTGGAGCAACTTCTTAGCATGCCCAACATGAAGCCGCGTGGAATTATGTGCATGGGTCCGCTTGACGGCGGACCTGACGCGACGCGGCGCACCTTTGAGCGCTGCCACGAATTGTTTCAAGAGATTCGCGGAAGTGGCGACGGTGGCGGCGCGTTCAACATTCTTTCCATGGGCATGAGCCATGACTTTGAGGTGGCCATTGAGTGCGGCGCCAACATGGTGCGCGTGGGTTCCGCCGTCATTGGTGATCCACAAGTGGTCGAGACCACCGAAGAGTAATCATGGGCGACAGTTGGTGGAACAACTTGCGCGGAAAGTTTCTGGCGTTTGAGGGTCCCGATGGCAGCGGCAAGTCAACGCAGATTGCGCGCCTGGAAAAATTTTGCAAGGACAAAAATTTAAAAATGCTCACCGTGCGCGAGCCGGGTGGCACGGCTATTGGTGAACGCGTGCGCAATGTGTTGCTTGATCCAACCCATGGTGAAATGGATGTTCGCTGCGAAATGCTTTTGTACATGGCCAGCCGCGCGCAACTTATGAAAGAGCGCATTGAGCCGGCGCTTCGCGAGGGAACGATGGTCCTTAGCGATCGATTTGTCGCAAGCACGTTGGCGTATCAAGGCACCGCTGGTGGTTTGCCGCCGCATGACATTCGCGCCGTGGCGCAAGTTGCTATTGGCGGCCGTTGGCCAGACCTGAATGTGTTGTTTGATGTGGACACCGCCATTGCCATGGCCAGGCTGAATCCATTAATGGATCGAATGGAGGGCAAAGGCGCGGATTTTCACGCGCGCGTGCGCCAGGGATATTTGCGACAAGCGCAGCAAAACCCGAATGATTTTCTTGTGGTGGACGCCGGCAAATTACCCGACGAGGTGTTCACGCAATTAACCAGAGGCCTAGAGCAATGGTGTTCTACCAGCGCCACCTGCGGGCCGCGTAAATAATTTTCTCGGGCGAGAAGCGCGAACTATTGTGTTGCAAATAATTGCAAATTTAAGAACGCCGCCTACGAGCCATGGCAATCGGCGGTGTTGGAACTCCGCGCATACGCGCGTTGGCTTTGGCCGCGCGTGAATGCATTTGCGCAATCTGATCGGCATCCATTCCTTGCATGTACGCAAGCGCGCACGCGTTGGCTTCGTTGAAACCCTCTATGTTGATGGTTTTATTTTCAACGCTGTAGGAAAACGCGGCCACTGAAAGATCCGCCAACACTTGTAAAGCGCAGCGAACCTCGGCGGAATCCATGGTGTGACCGGCCTCGATCATCCTTACAAAATAGCGCGCCGCCGTGATATGAATTTCCTCGCCAGCCAAGCGGGACTTCATAACTGCTTCGTTAGTTGGTTTCATTAACTCCATGGTTTGTGGAACAACAAACTGCATGACTTGGTTCACACGAATATTGCGGTTTGTAAATAAAATCATGGACGCCACCATGGCGCGACCTGTTGAAATATTTCCCATTGTGAAATGTGATTCAAATGGTTGCTTGTCAAAGTTTGATGACTTTTCTGTTTTTAAATCGGCGTTGTTGGTCTCTTTGTTAATGCGCACGCCGCGCACGCCAATTTGATACATGGCCCAAAGTGTCGCTTGAAATGTGGGATTTGTTGTTTCAATACCGCGCTTAGAGCCCTCGGCAATAATGCTGCAAAATAGCTCGATAATTTTTTTCCCAGACACTAGTCCGGGCAACATGGTGCTCATTAATTGAGCAAAAGTTTGACGCTCTTGGGGCTTTAATTCAACAACGACATTATTGACTTCAATTTGAATCATTTTATTTCCCTGCAAGCACCACTACGGCGTCGGGTTGCACGCGCAACGACAATTGTTGTCCAACGCGCGTGGTCTCGCGTGGATCAAGTTCGAACACTTTCAAAATACCAACGAGCGTTTCAACGTGGTGTTGCGACATCTCGCCTAAATATAGGCTGCTCTTGCAAACTCCGCGAATACAATTGGGCTCATCGGCAATTCGCAGCGACTCGGGACGAATACTGAGCGTCACCTGCGCACCCACGTCCGCGCTAGCGCAACTACTTTGCAATATGCCAGCGGCGGTTTTTATGTCACTGCCAGTGTCGCTGGATGATTTCACGGTGCCCTGAATAAAATTGGTTTCGCCCATGAGCTCCGCCACAAATGAATTGTGCGGTTGTTGATAGACCTGTTTCGGAGCGCCCGTTTGTTCAATGCGTCCGTCGCGAAGCACCACCAGGTCGTCGGCCAAACTTAACGCCTCCTTTTGGTCATGCGTGACATACACGGTGGTCATATGAATTTCAGCGCAAATACGCTTAATTTCGGCGCGCATTTCTAAACGCAACTTGGCGTCCAAGTTTGAAAGCGGCTCATCCAGCAACAACACCTCAGGATTAAAAACAATCGCGCGCGCCAAGGCAACGCGTTGTTGTTGACCACCAGAAAGTTGATTCGGTTTCCGCTGCGCCAAATGTCCCATGCGGACCATTTCAAGCGCCGCTCCAACGCGCTTGCCCTGCTCGGCGGCGGACACGCCGCGCACTTGCAGTCCAAATGCGACATTGTCAAACACGCTCAGGTGTGGCCACAGCGCGTAACTTTGAAAAACCATTCCGGCGTTGCGCTTTTCTGGCGGCGTGTGCGTGACGTCGCGGTCGCCAAAAAAAATCTTTCCGCTGGTGGGTTCTTGAAAGCCCGCAATCATGCGCAGCAGCGTTGTCTTGCCGCAACCGGACGGTCCCAACATGAAATACAGCGAGCCCGCTGGAATGTGCAAATCAACTGAATCCACCGCAACGGTCGATCCAAACTCGCAGCGCAATTTTTCTAGGCGAATTGGAAGCACGGTGACCAAAGGATACTCCAGTGCGTTCATGTGGCAGCGACGGCGTGCGGCGTTTTAGGCGGCGCGTCCATAGCAACTATGGTTTGCATTTGTGACAAAAATCCTTGGCATTGGCGCGCGTTTCAGTCGCGCGTGCTTGGGCGATACCATGATTCAGTGGATCCACTTGAGCAACGACTTCAGAAACTAAGCGCCTGGCGCGCGTGGCGAGAGCCTGATCGGTCCATCAATAAAGATGTTTCCATATTTGCCAAACAGTTTGTCCGTACGGAAAAATCAATCGGTGCGGCAAGTGATGCGTGGATGCAACTTGCGCCGCTTGCGCTGCAAAAAGTTGCATCAGTTGAATCCATGCGAGCTGGAACATTGACATTATTGGTGGAAAGTTCAGCCGCGGCCTTTGAAGTGGACCGCGCATTGCGTGGAGGTTTGGAGAACGACCTGAAAAATGTGATTCAGGGATTGTTGCGCGTGCGCACGCGGCTTGGAAAATTTCAAGACGACCCCAAGCCACGCGATTAGTGTGGCGGCAAAATTTCGGCTTGCTCAATGTATGTAGAACATGATGTGCGTTTGCGCCGCCGCCCCAAAGTGGCTCGCTTAAACTCCGCGCTCACGCCAAAAATAAATTCTCTGGAATCTGCCGCGCCTTGCCCTCGCGGTCAATGCAGGCAAGCGTGGTGGACGCGTTGCACAACAATTCATCGCCGCGAAACAATTCGTACGTGTGCTCAATCTTCACTTGGCCAATATCTGTCATGGTGGTTTCTAGGCGCACTTCATCGTCGTACTTGGCGGGCTTTTTATAACTCACCTGCAAACGAACAATGGCCAAGAACGCGCCGGCCTCTTCCATTTCGCGGTAGGTCTTTCCAGTTGAGCGCAACAATTCCGTGCGCCCCATTTCAAACCAAATTGGATACACCGTGTGGTGAACCACGCCCATTGGGTCGCATTCGCAATATCGCACACGCACAGTCAGGGAACCTTTCATGTGGGCAAGGTAGCGATTGTGCGCGCGACCTGGTGCGTAATTTGTATTGCGCACCCAAATACATGGGCAACACAATTTGATCTTCGTATTTATTTACCCACACAAAACCTTGAAAAGATGCGGCCAAGAATGTCGTCGGGCGTCATGCGACCGGCAATGCCGCCAAGATTTTCCAGCGCGCTGTGCATGGCGCTTGCAACAAGTTCTGGCGTTCTCAAATGGCGACAAGATTCATCCGCCACGGCCGCGGCAAGCGCCTGTTGTAAATCAATCACGCACGCCGCCAATAGCGCGCGGTGCCGCTGCGCAAGCGCCATGCCTTGACCAGTGTTGGAAATTCCGCTTCCAGAAAGCGCCGCGCCAACCGCGTGGGCGAATTCTTTCAATCCAATTTTATTTTTGGCGCTTGTATATATCACGCCCGCGGCGTGGTTCATGTGGGTTGCGCCAGACCTGCGCGCCCCCGCGGAATCATAAAAATGGTCTAACACACTGGGTTCACTTGGTACTTGCGCGGCATCTAACAAATCACATTTGGTTACAACAATAATTTCATTCGCTGCCGCAGTCTCCCCCGCCGTCACTGTGGCGCCACCCTCTTTCACCACAACTGGCGCACCGACCGCATGACAGCGCACAATAAGCGTTGCGTGTTCAATGGCTTTCGCTCTGGCTTCTTGGCCCAGTTGATCAAGCAATAAAAGTTCGCTGGTAAAATCTCCAATAAATCCAGGCGAATCCACCAGCAAAACTTCTAAATTTCCGCCAGCCACAGGAACAACCCATGGCTCAACCAACGCGTCGCGCGTAGTGCCCGCTTGGTTGGTCACAACGGCGCGGTCCTGTTGCAACAGGGCGTTCATCAATGCGCTCTTGCCGGCATTTGTGTTTCCAGTCAGCACCACCCACGGCGCGCACTCCAAGTGCTCCATGGGAATGCTGGCGTTTAAAATATTCCGCATTTCGTGCAGCGCCGCGCGCAATCCAGCGCACAACACCGCGGGCGAAATTGCGACCACATCTTCTTGATCCGTGAAATCAATTCCCGCCTCCACCAACGCCAACATATCGGCAAGCGCTTCCAACAATCGTGCGGCAATGTGTCCAAGCGTTCCCTTGCGCAACTGCTCTGCGGCGCGAAGTTCCGCATCGGTGCGCGCGGAAATAGTGGCGGCCACGCCCTCCACTTGTTCAAGCGTCAACTTGCCGCTTAAAAATGCGCGTAATGAATATTCACCTGGCCCGGCGCGTCGAACATTGTTGTTGGCGCGAACAATTTCCGACACGATCATTTGCACAAGATGCGGATTTCCGGGCACAAGCAATTCAAATGAATCTTCGCCGGTGTATGAGTTTGGCCCGGGCATGACAATGACCAGCGCGGGCAATTCACCAAATGCAAAAAACAATGTGGTGAAAAATATTCCGCGGCGGTGAATGGCGGAAACTCGCTCCGTTTTTCTTAGTATTTCAAGCGCGCCGTTTCCAGAAACTCGTATCACCGCGCGGGTGGATTGACCGACTGGGCTCGACACCGCCACAATGACATCATTCAGTTGCCATTGATCATTCTGGTTTCCTGTGGGAGTTGTTTTGTTTTTCATACAAGTCAACTTCCTAAATAAACACTGAATTTACGCTGGATAAACGCTGGATATTCGCTGGGTCAACACACAACTTGTACCCGCCCACAACGCGGCGCGGGCGCGCAACACCACCAACTCACTCGCGATCTTTAAATCGCTTTTGCGTCTCGCGCTTGCTGCGCGCACGCTCCATAGCCTTCTCATAGAAACGACCAATGCGATCTTGTTTGGCTGGATCGCGCGGCTTGGGTGTGAAATCCATCTTGTCCATTTGCGCGCGAATGCGTTTGCCCTCAAAAATTCCAATCGTGGTGCTGGTCATGATGTACAGGGTCAATCCGCTTGGCGCGTTGTAAAGCATGACTGGAAACAACACCACTGTCATCCACTTCATCATCTTTTGTTGCTGCAGTTGCTCCGGCGTCATGGACGCGTTTGGCGGCGGCGTCATGTATTTCTGCTGCAGGAAGAAAAGTCCGCCCATCAGAATTGGAATGAGATTGATGGACGCAAACTCAAATGGCCACTTGATCAAAGGCGTTGAGAAGCGAATGAAATGATCCGCCGCGCTGAGATCGCCTAAGAATTGCCAGCCGCCGAAATTTTGGAACACGCCAAAGAACGCGGGTTGTTGGCGCAGCGCGAAAGCAAAATACAACACGGCGTACAGCGCGATCCAAATTGGTGTCTGCAAGAATGTTGGCAACATGCCGCCCACGCAACCCACTGGGTTAATGCCTTTCTCGCGGTACAGGCGCATTTGCTCCGCCTGCAATTTCTTGGTGTCACCGGGATAGCGCTTCTGCAACGCTTCAAGTTCTGGCTTAATCGACGCCATTCCACGCGTCACCTTGGTCATTGAAATCTGGCTGCGCTTGGTGACTGGGTGCAGAAAAAATCGCACCACTATAACCAACACCATAATGGCAATGGCCCAGTCAAACACAACATAGTCATGCAGAAATGTGAGCATGATCACAATCAAATCAGCAAGCCAACTGAAAGTGCAAAAACTGCAACAGCCTCCCATGAGATATTCAATTAAGCCGTCCATGCGCAACGCTTGGTACGGCTCTGTAACAGCGAGCACTTCGGGACTGAGTGGACCCGCGTAAATACCCATGTTAAAGCGCGCGGTCGCACCAGCCTCTAGTTGGATTTGCTCGCTGCGAAGTTCACACACCACTGTTTGTGTTGCCGCGTCCGCGTCCGCCAATGCAAACACGCTTTCCACGGCACTCATGTTTTTTGAATTGTCTTTTGGCGGAGCAAACGGAGCGTGCACCGCAAGCGCAAAATATCGATTGGTTGTGCCGTACCAACTCAACTCAAATCCTTGCGCCTTGTGATCAGGTTGCGGCCACAACTGCGGCGTGCCATCGGTGATTTTCTTCAACGCTTCAGAGCGCTCAAACATTGCGCCGTGCACCACTACATTGGCGCGGCCTGGATCGCGCTGCGCGTTGTACAAGTATCCAAACTGAAATCGGCGAATGTCCATCATGCCGCTTTGATCTATGGACAAATCGCCGGGACCATATTGAATCCAGCGGACCGAGTGCGCGTCTGGCGAAACATTTTGCACGGTTTGTTGCAGGGTCAAGTCGTATGAATTTTCAGCCAGCGTGAATTGCCGCATAACGCGCAACACGACACTTCCGTTTTCTCCAACCACTTCGGTTTCAAACACGCCCGGAGATCGCTCAGCCCACACTGCTCCATACAAACTTACCGTGCTTCCATCTATCTCCACGCCGCGCGCGCTAAACAGTGGCACTTGATAGCCCTGCAATGTTTGCACGGTTTGCAATTCATAGCGCAAAGAATCCGCTGGCAACGCTGGCACATTTGCCTCTTTGCTATTCAACGCCGCTTGATGTCGTCGCGACTGCTGCGCGGCCACTGCATCGTTCCAAAAGTCGCTGAAAATAATTCTGGAAAATCCAGCGCTGATTGGCGAAAATTGAATTTGATAGTTGAACTTGCCTGGATCAAGCGATCCCAACATTGCGGGCGTTGTGGGCGCCGTGGTTCCCAATGGCAATCGCACGGTGAACTTTTGCGTTGTCGGCGCGCTTATTGTTGCGGTTGGCGCGGACGTTTGCACTGGCGCGGCGGTGGTTGTGTTTGTTGGCGTGGCGCCAGAGTTTGTGGCCGTTGTGGCGGAGGGTGTTGTGATTGCGGCGGACGAAGGCGCCACACCTTTAGATACCTGAGCCGCCGGCATTGCGGGATCCATGCCGCCATTTTTCTTGGAACCGGGCCCCCAAATTGCCGCGGAAATTACCCCAATCGTGGCAACAATTGCTGCAAGCGTAAGCGGCAATCGTGATTTTTTCTTCTGCTCGCTCAACTATTAGCGCCCTTCAAGCAATCGGTCGCCCAACCAATTTGTTAATTTTGGAATTGCGTGAATTTTGTCAACCACGGTTTGAATTGGATAATCCAACCTGTAAAAGTGCGCGCGATTTGCAACAAGGGTCACTTTGTTATTCACGGACTCTTCCTTCAAATCTAAAATCGCATATGAGGCGCGTGAATCCAAATCCCGTGGTTGACCAACAGATCCTGGATTCAAGATTGCTTTTTCATGATCCTTGAATTCATAAACACTGCCTATTTCATTCGGGGGATAAAATTCATTGTCGCCAGTGAAAACACCAGGAACATGCGTATGACCCACCAAACAAAATTTATCAATTCGCTCAAAAATGGCTGTCATTTTACTTTTTTCAGCGTCCTCTGGAAATAGGTACTCGTTAATCGGTCGCCGTGGCGACCCATGAACGCAGAGAAATTGCCCCATAGTCACACGAACCCTCAACTTACCTAGAAATTCCCATCGCCTGATCGCTTCTTCGCGATCCTGTTTGGCCTGTAATTCAAATTGTTCGCGTGTCCAGTACGCGGCTTCTTCTGCGGCCTTGTTAAAATTGGTTGGCTCATACATCACTGCGTAATCGTGATTGCCCATCAGGCTCCAATTACATCGCTTGGCCACCAAGTCAACACACGCGACTGGATCAGGTCCATAGCCAACAATGTCGCCAAGAGAAACAATTGCGTCAACGCTCTTGCTGTCAATATCGGCCAGCACTGTTTGCAGTGCTTCCAGATTTCCATGAACGTCGCTAATGATGCCTATTCGCATATGATTTCCAAGGGGAACGAATGTTACGGCTTCGCACCAGATGCGTCAAAAACACATTTTATATATTTTGAAATCTGCTACAACCAAATTCATCTATTTTGATTTTTTTGTGGTTTTTGAGCCATTTTTTTCACGATTTGAATGAGCACATTACGTTCGATCGGTTTGGTTAAATATTCGTCGCAACCCGCCTCTATGCAACGCTCGCGATCGCCGAGCATGGCGTGCGCGGTGATCGCCACAATCGGACCAAGCCACCCCTTCTCCCGTAATTTTTTTGTGGCTTCGTATCCATCCATAACGGGCATTTGCATGTCCATTAAAATTAAGTCGTGCGCGCGTGATTGTCGCTGTGCGGCAAGAGCAAGTTTGATGGCCTCAAGTCCGTTGTTGGCCACGGTGGTTTTCATACCTGCGCGCGTGAGATGATGAACGATCAATCTTCTATTGTCTTCGCCGTCCTCCGCAACAAGCACGGTTATGTCTTTGAGATCTTTTGTTGTGACAGAATCGTGACCCGTCATCTGTAATTTTGAATTAGATTTTCCAGGCGAATATTCCGGCAAAGTTAAAATCATTTTGCCAAGGTTTGAATTTCCAATTCCAATTTCAATAATAAAAAGACTTCCACGACCAACCTCGCTACTACTTGTAATGTTGCCGCCAAGCATTCGCGAAAAACGCCGGCTTATGGTGAGTCCCAAACCTGTTCCGCCAAATCGCCGCGTGATCGATGGATCCGCTTGTGTAAAAGGTTTAAACAATCGCAGTCTTTGCTCTTCATCAATACCAATACCGGTATCCTTTACCTGCACTCGAAGTCGAATTGGCGCGGGCGGGGCGTCGCTGGCATCGGGATCCACGCGGGGCTCAAGCGCTTCTTTGGTGAGATCAACCATAACATTTACACCGCCGTGTTCCGTGAATTTAATCGCGTTGCCAATCAGATTGCTTAAAATTTGGCGCAAACGCGTTGGATCTGTTTCAATAATTTCAGGAACGGGCGACTTCAACTCAACAAACAATTCAAGTCCTGTGGTCCGCGCTCGTGATTGCAGTAGGGCAACAACGTCTTGAATCATGTTCAGCGGCGCGCACGGAATAATTTCTACACCCATTCCTCCGGCTTCAATTTTTGACAGATCAAGAGTGTTGTTAATGATCGTAAGAAGGTCCCTGCTATTTCTTTGAATGACGCTGATCGCAAGCGCCCGGTCTTTGGGGTCCTCCTGCTCCTCTGAAAGAAGATCGATATAGCCAAGTATGGCGGTCATGGGCGTGCGAATTTCGTGGCTCATGTTGGCCAAGAAACTGCTTTTTAACTTCGTGATTGCTTCCGCAGAAGCCTGTGCCTCTTGTAGCGCCCGGTTTTGCGCCACCAAATCCTTGCGGACAATTTCAAGATCACGCGAACTCTTGCTTTGATCCTGCAATGCCGCGGTCAGTTGATCGCTGGTCGATGCCGCCAGACGATCGCGTGCGGCGAACAATGGCCAAGCCGTAAGCGTTCCCATCATTACGTTTGATTTTCCGCCATCAATATTCGCGCTACCTCGCGCGCGAACCCAACGCCAAGTTCCTTCCTTAGTGCGCATTTTAAATTCCAAATCAAATTCAGACCCCGCGTGCAGGTGCGAGGCAATGGCGTGAAAGACACGACCAATATCTTCGGGGTGCAGGTTGCTGGCAAAACTTTCAAAGCGGTTTGGAAACTCGACGCGGCTAAATCCTAAAAGTTTTAGAAACGTCTTCGAATACCAGGCGGAACCGGTGGTCGAATTCCAATGCCACGCGGCGTGCCCAGCAGCTTCCAATGACGCGGCTAATCGATCTTGGGGATCTGGCATTTCTTCGTTGGGCCCAGCAGCTTCCAATGACGCGGCTAATCGATCTTGGGGATCTGGCATTTCTTCGTTGGTAGGTTTTTTGCTCATAGATCACCACTTTCCGATTATAAAACTCTTTGCAAGAAAGTAATTTTATAAATGAAACTTCCCGCCCAACGCCTCGACCATCGCTACGATAACTTCTCAAACGAAACTTGTATATATTTTCTTGGATGTCCCAAGAATTCACATTGTTCAAATTGATTCGATCTGGAGATTGCATTTATGGTCCTAAAACGCTTTGATCTTGTGGTGATTGGTGGCGGTCCTGGTGGTTATGTTGGCGCCATTCGCGCCGCGCAAATGGGTTTAAAGGTGGCGTGCGTTGAACGCGACAAACTTGGTGGCGTGTGCCTGAATTGGGGATGCATTCCAACCAAGGCCCTGCTGCATAACGCCGAACTTTACCGCGAGGCCATCACTCACGGCGCGGAGTGGGGTTTTCAATTCAAGCCCACCGATGTGGCGGTGGATTGGAGCAAGGTTGTGGGTCGAAGCCGCAACATCACGGGTCAGTTGAATTCTGGAATTGCGTACCTGTTCAAGAAAAATAAAATTGAGCACATTGTTGGCCACGCGAAAATTCTTTCGGGCAAAGCTGGCGCCGCGCCGTGCACAATTCTGGTAGGCAAAGCCACGGGCGCGTACTACGGTGGTTCCGGCGACGGCGCTGGTGAGACCATTGAAGCTGACCGCATTCTTATTTCCACTGGCGCTCAACCCGTGCAACTTCCCTTCGCTCCAAACGACGGCAAGGTTGTTATCTCAAGTTATGAAGCCATGAATTTGCCCAAAAAGCCCGCGACCATGGTCATTATTGGTTCGGGAGCAATTGGCATGGAGTTCGCTTATTTCTACAACTCGTTTGGCACCAAGGTCACGGTTATTGAAATGCAGGATCGCATTCTTCCTGTAGAAGACGATGATATTTGCGCCGCGGCGCAAAAGTCTTTTGAGAAGCAAGGCATTCTATTTCTCACCGGTCACAAAGCGGCCAGTGTTGACAAGGGCGCGAGTGGCGCCAAGATCACGGTTGAAAACGTGAAGGATGGCAGCAAGAAAGTTCTGGAGTGTGAAGTGATTCTTGTGGCCGCAGGTGTGCGTGCGCGCGTTGAAGGTTTGTGCGCTGCGTCGCTTGGTTTAAAAATGTGGGACGCGGGTCCGGCGCGTGGACATATATGGACGGACTACACGGAAAAATCTGAACCGACATATCAAACCAACCTGCCAGGCGTGTACGCCATTGGCGATGTGATTGGGCCGCCATGGTTGGCGCATGTTGCAAGCGAAGAAGCCGTGGCGTGTGTTGAACGATTCATGGGCCACCATACTTTGGGTGTGGATTACGCAAGCATTCCAGGCGCCACTTATTGCAATCCGCAAGTGGCAAGCGTTGGCATGACCGAGCGCGATGCGAAAGCCAAGGGCTTGTTGTACACGGTTGGAAAATATCCACTGAAGGCGCACGGCAAAGCCATTGCCGTTGGCGCCACCGAGGGCCTTGTCAAACTTATCGCCAGCAAGCCGTACGGTGAAATTTTAGGCGCTCATATTTTTGGCGAAGACGCCAGCGAATTGATCCATGAAATTTGCATTGCCAAGCGTCTTGAAGCCACAATCGAGGACATTATCTCCACGGTGCATGCGCATCCAACAATGGCCGAAAGTATTCATGAGGCCGCATTGGCGTCCGAGGGCCGCGTGATTCACGGATAATTTTCTGTGTGCCTGTAACACTTTTCGCGCAACCAGACATGTGCTTGGGTGCGCGGTTTGGCGCAAGCAGAATCTGGGTTGATGTACGGTTGATGCGGGGTTGGAAGCCCAATCAAGCGAGATATTCTTTGTCATGAACAAACCATCTCCAGACCACACACCTCTTGTCAACCGGGTTGGTTTGTTAATTTTTAAGTTAATGTACATTTGTGTGCAAGCCGTAAACAGTCACGCCGTGGTCGTAACTATTTAAGGGCTTATTAAATACGAAGGTAAAATAACTGTGAAATTTCCTTCTATCTTTTGAAACCCGCTCAATGCGTGTCATCATTCTGTTGTGTAGATGCGGCATGTCGGTCACGTGGGTCCGACAAAAGGATAGGACAGAATGCGAACAGCCGAAGATCGGCGAGAACGTTTGGCAAAATTTATTGATTTAGCCAAGGTGTATCGGGGTTGGTCGCGCGGAGAAGTTTCACGTGCGTTAGGTCGTGACGCTGGAAAGCTTTTGCCAGAAAGTGGAAATCCAAAATTAGATTTAATTGTTGGTCTTGCCGACGCCCTTGATTGGAGTGTTGGCGATGTGATTGACGGTGTTTGGACCGCCGATACCGATCAGAAAATTGAAGGCGACTACGCGTTGCTTGACACCAATGCGCGCGCCGCGCATGGCGAGGGAAAATTTCGTCAAATGTTGGCGATTGCAAATCAAATGAGGCGCATTGCAACAACGCCAAGCGAGCAGGCACTTGCCGCAAATCGTATGGCTGGCGCGTATGACGGGCTTGGTCAATACAACAAAAGTGTTCCGTGTTTGCAGGCGGCTCTTGCTGAGCGCGGAATTCCGTCTGGTCTTCGCTTAATGCTCACGGTGAATTTGGCTAACGCGCATTATTCCATGTGGAACCTCACGGAAAGTCGTGCCGCGGCGCATGAAGTTTTGGAATTGTTGGAAGCCACCACCATGACGGAGCGGCGCGAGCGTGTGTGTCATGCGTTTGCGCACTATGTGCGTGGAAATAGTTTTCGCCGAATGATTGTTATTGAAAGTGATTTGGCCCGCATTCATGCCCAGCACGCCCACAACGAATTGGTGCAGGCGTTGAAGGAGTATGAGGATCTTGCCGATACATTCGCTGATGAACGATATGCGGCGATCGCAAATACTTGTCGCGGAGGCTTGCTTGAAGTTGGGGCCGTGCTTGGTGAAATGACGCCTGGCGAAGTGTTGGAGCGCTTAACCGTGGCTCTTGATCGCGTTGTTGATGTAGCAATTCACGAGCCTGGTGATTGGCTTGAAAGTTGGGGTTGGTGGTGCATTTTTGGCTGCAACGTTGCGCTGCGACATTTTCCAGAGGACGTAATTTCAATGCGCATGGCCATCTTCACAAATAAGGCAATGGAAATTGCGGACCGTTTGGAAAACTGGAGTTTGCGCGAGCGCGCATTTCATATGGATTTAGAGCGCCACCAACGCCTTGTCAATGAGCCGTGGGTTCTTGATGATGAGGAGGTGCGAATTATTGCGGGGACTATGGGGCGGTTTCCAAATTTTCGCGCGGCCGGTTGGCGCATCTTAAATGAAGCGCGATTTGTTAACGCAGAAGGAGGCGCCAGATGGCTCGGAGCTTAAATATTCAACGCAGAACACGAATTCTGTTTCTGGTTTTCATTTGTGTTGCTGGCACGGTTGCGGCAAGTGTTGTATCGCGTCCATCTGGTGCGGCCTCATACAACGGTAATTCGAATAGTTTTGTTGGGACCGGATTGCCGTGGTGGAAGAAAACTTTATCGCACACTGTTCAAGAAGAATGGATCTTCGCGCAACAAATGAATGCGGAATATGGACCGCGTTGGCGCACAACGCTGCCCGACAAGACTGTTTTAAAGCTTTACCAACTGTTTCGCGCGGAGCAGCCACAACAATAATCTTGCTTTATTTCGGCTAAAAATTAAGCGTTATCAAATTTCCAGCGCGCTCCGTAGTATCGATCTATGGCAGCAGGATTACTTTTGGTTCTCAGTGGCCCTTCGGGCGTGGGCAAGACCACAATCGCGCATGAAATGCTTCGCCGCTTTGGTGGACATTTCAGCGTAAGCGCCACCACGCGAGCGCCAACCAATGAGGAAAAAAATGATGTGGACTATTCCTTTATCACGCCTGAATTTTTTCAACAAATGATTGACCAGAAGTTGTTCATTGAATTCGCGCAGGTGTTTGGTCGCAGTTGGTACGGAACGCCGCGCCAACCGGTTGACGGGGCGTTGGCGCGTGGTGAGTTAGTGGTGCTTGATATCGATGTGCAAGGTGCGGAACTTGTGCGCGAAAAATATCCAGAAATGCTTGGAATTTTTATTCTTCCCCCCAGCGACGAGTCGCTGCTTACACGCCTGCGCCAGCGTGGTCGCGAGGATGAATCCGCAATTCAGCGACGCTTCCGCGAATCGACCGTTGAAATGCAACGAGCCCGCGAGAATGGTGTTTACAACGCGTTCGTAATCAATGATGACCTTTCAGCCGCCATTGAAGAAGTGGCGCTACTTGTGGCGGCGCGAGTCAGGAATCCGTTGCAGACCCCGCTCTCTAAATAACGGTGGATTTTATTTGGTTGGTGGCTCCAAATTTAAATATTGGGTGAATGTGTTGGCGCCATGTATCACCAACACAAAATTCGTCATAATGCCTTTCACAATGACACTTGCCGCGTTCATAAATTCTCAATTGATTGTTGGAAGCATCGCGCTTGTTTTCATTGCGCTTGTGGTTTTGATTATTTTATACAACGGACTTGCCATTCGGCGCGTACGTATGGCGAACGCGTTTAGTCAAATTGATGTGCAGCTGCGACGACGTTCCGACTTAATTCCTAACCTAATTGAAGTTGTGAAGGGCTATATGCAACACGAACGCACAACATTGGAGGCGGTCATTCGCGCGCGGGGCGATGTGAACGCCGCGGCGGGCGAAGCCTCGACTGGAAATTTTGGCGCAATTCGCGCGCTGTCCACCGCCTCTATGGCGCTTGGCGGCGCATTGCGTGGATTGTTCGCGCGGGTTGAGGCATATCCAGATTTAAAAGCCAGCGCGCAATTTCTTACCCTTCAAGAGCAATTGGTCTCAACGGAAAACCGCGTGGCGTTCGCACGACAAGCATTCAACGACGCGGCCATGCGCTATAACGAGGGCGTGCTCACATTTCCTGGCAATGTAGTCGCGGGATTTTTTCGATTTGAACAAGCAGAACTTTGGACAACCTCGGAGGACTCGCGCTCGGTTCCTTCCGCGCGAATTTCCTAATGCAAGGTGCCCAAGAATGTCCGCGCAAATTTTCCAATATCGTGCGGATTTGTATTGGCTTACATAAATCAAGACAACAATTTCAAAGGTGGCCGCGCTGTATTTGTTTTGTTTCCAGCGCGTTTCTTGTAAATAAAAATCAATGAATTTCTTCGAGCACCAAGATCAGGCAAGACGGCGCACCATCTGGCTTGTGATTCTTTTCATACTGGCTATTGCGTGTGTCGCGCTTAGTTTCTATGGACTCGCCCTGTTTGTCATTATTCCCCAGGCTCAAGATCGTGGCGCAACAGGTGTGGAAATTTGGTGGAACTCGGAAATCTTCTTGGAAATCACTGGCGCGGTTTGCTTGATTATTTTTCTTGGCGCGGGCGTGCAGCGACTGCGACTTGGTGGCACTGGTAAATCAGTGGCCGAGGCGTTGGGCGGTCAATTGTTACAAGGCTCCACCAACAATACGCAAGAGCAAACATTGCGCGACGTTGTGGAAGAAATGGCCATCGCCAGTGGTATGCCCGTTCCACCAATTTATATTTTGCAAGAGGATGCAATCAACGCGTTCGCCGCGGGAAATAATCCGCAAAACGCCGTGCTTGGTTTCACCCGTGGTGCCATTACGCAATTGAACCGCGATGAATTACAAGGCGTCACGGGACATGAGTTCAGCCACGTTGCGCACAAGGACACGCGACTCAATTTGCGCATTGCATGTGTTGTGGCTGGCGTCATGTTGATCGCACTCATTGGTCGCGTAATGCTTCAGGTGGCCGGGCGCATTGCCACGTCTCCGCGCATCTCAAGCAAAAAAGGTGATCACGGTAGCGCGGCGCTTATGTTTGTTGCCGTTGGTCTTGGGCTTCTTGTGGTCGGCGGTGTTGGCGCGTTCTTTGGTCGACTGCTTCAAGCGGCTGTAAGTCGTCAGCGAGAATTTCTTGCCGACGCCTCGGCTGTTCAGTATTCAAGAAATCCTGCGGGCATTGCAAGCGCGTTGCGCCGCATTGGCGGTATACCTTTCACGCCAATTCAGTCGCCCGCGGCGTCCGGCCTAAATCATTTCTTTTTTTCAAAGTCAATTCACTCTTGGCTTTCAACGCACCCCCCACTTCCAGAGCGCATTCGACGCATTGAAAAAGGTGGGTTTATCAATGATGTTGTTGACCAATCATCGCGCTCAACAAGCGTGGATTCGGCCAACTACGATTCTTTAACGGGGGTTGCCTCAGGTAGCCCGACTGAATTAGCGGCTGGATTTATGGCTGGCGGCGCACAAAAAGCGTCCGTGGACTCGAAGAAAAATATCTCTGATTCATTTCAAATCACCAGCACGGCAACAAACACGGGTGGTGGCTCGATGACGCGCGCCAATATTCTTAAAGCGACCATGTCCAAATCGCTTGGGCAAGAATCTCTTGACGCGGCGCGTTCATTATTGAAAAAAATCCCAGACGCTGTGCAAAAAGCGACGCATGAGCCTTTGGACGCGCAGGCGGTTTTGTTGCTGCTCATCACTGGCGTTCAGCCAGACATTCGGGAAAAAGTGCGCGCGCTCACACTGGAACAACTTGGCGAAGCAATGGTCGCGTGTTGGGATCAACTCGCTTTACATATGTTGGATTTGCCCGATGAAATTCGCCTGGTTGTTCTTGATCTTTGTGTTCCAACATTGATCCAGCTGAATAAACAACAGTATGTCGCATTCCGAACAACACTTACCGCAGCCATGCGCTCGGATGGTCAGGTTGATTTATTCGAGTGGATGACACGCATTGTTCTAACTCGAAGAATTGAAACACGTTTTGGTGCGCTGTCAAAAAAGAAATCGACGCGCTCAATTCAAGAATGCTCTCACGACATACGAATTGTTTTAGGAACGCTGGCGCGAGTTTGTGGTCCGGATCATTGCGCCCGCGCGTTTGATCTTGCAACCCTGGAGTGTGGTTTGAGTGGCCTCAGCATTCCCGCGCCAGCGGAGTGCGCTCTTGACTCGCTTCATTTATCGCTTGAAGGACTAGACGCGCTTGGACCACGAGACCGACAACTTCTTGCCAAAGCGCTTGTGTGCGTTGCCGCCGCTGACAATGTCTATAACACACAAGAGCTATTGTTGCTTCGCGCGTTCGCGTATCGACTGGACATTCAACTGCCAATTCTTTAACAACAACCTCAATTTAAATCATTAACGCACTGTCATTTATTTTGTAGGGCGTCCGAATTTATTTTCTAAAGATCGCAATAATTCACGCTTGCTCGTAACATGCCGCCATGGTTCTTCGCGCCGTTCATGTTTTATCTTTAACAATGGTTTTGGCTTCGTGCGTTGCGACACCGAGTCCAAAAACCTTACGGGCCGTTGATGGAAGAATGCCGCAACTTGTGGGTCGTTGGATTTTTTCTCCGGGCGATAGTTCTTTACCCCAAGACCCAAAGGCGGCGACGGCTGATAGTGTTATTGAAAGCCCGATTGGTGCTTCAATTTCATTGGGCGAAGGTGGAATTATGACGGCCAGAATTGCGCAATTTGTGCGTCGAGGCACGTGGAAAATTTCGTCTGGTTCCTTAAAAATAATCCTTGATCCACCACCAGAACGCGTGGAATTATCGTTTATTCCAATTGTGGAACAGGACCGTCTCGCGCTTCGGGGTAGCGATGGAATCATATTTGTGTACCACCGCGATCTATTTGTATCGCTTCCAAATCAAATTTCGTCAGTTCCCCAATCCGATCCCGTTCAGAACACAAAAAAATAAAAAATGGTTTTTTTATGAATGAATCCCTTCCGCAAATCTGGGTAATTCGCCACGCTGAAACTGAATGGAGTTTGAGTGGGAGACACACGGGCAAAACAGATATTCCATTAACCGCGCGCGGAAACGCGGCGGCTGTTGAATTAAAGCCTTGGGTCAGCGCCTTGCGGTTTGAAACAGTTCTTTCAAGCCCGCGCGCTCGCGCTTTTCATACGGCTCAATTATGTGGGCTTGAAAAACAGGTTCGGGTTGAGCCGCTTCTAGCGGAGTGGGATTATGGCGACTACGAAGGTTGGACCTCGCCCGAAATTGCCGCAAAAAATCCTGGCTGGGATTTATGGCATCACGGTTGTCCTGGTGGTGAACATCTTTCGGATGTTCACAAGCGCGCCGTGCAATTGCTTGATCGCTGCAAATCACTCACTGGAAACACGGCCTTGTTCACGCATGGACATTTTTCGCGCGTGCTCATTGCCACATGGCTTGAATTGCCGGTGACGCGTGGCAGAAGTTTTGCAATTCGCGCCGGCAGCGTCAATGTGCTTGGTTGGGAACACACCAACAAAGTCATTTGGAGCATGGGCGCGGTTCCGTCTGGGCCCGGAGTTGGTCGATGACAACGCCGGCGCGCGAATTGGTTCTTCTTGAATATTCAGGTGGTCGTAATGGTGAAACCAACGAGCGCGATGTCGCCACTATCACGATGAATAATCCAGATCGCCGCAACGCGCTTGACAATGACATGTTCGTTGCGCTTGAAAACGCCCTGGCGGATGTTCAAAAACATTCCACAATTCGCGTTGTTGTTCTGCGCGCCAATGGTCCCGCATTTTGCGCCGGCTTCAATCTTCACGCGGTGGCTAATGATGCGTCCAGCGCGCAACCAGTGCTTGCCGGTTATTTACATCGACTTCACCACTGCATTGACATGGTTTCGCAACTGCCTGCCATCACAATTGCCGCCGTGTCTGGCGCCGCGCTTGCTGGTGGTTGCGCGCTTGTATCCACGTGTGATTTTGTCATCGCCACGGCCGACGCCAAATTTGGATATCCAACACACGCCATTGGATTATCACCGGCTCTCAGTGGGCCAACACTTTCCTCGCGCATGGGCCTTGGCGCGGCGCGAGAATTATTGTTGGGGGGTGAACTTATAAGTGGTGCGCGCGCGTTTGAATTGGGTTTTGCTTCACACATGGTCGCTTCAGAACCGGAGCCGAAGAACCCAACAAGCAACACGCCCAATCACAACGGCGCGCTGGTTCAAGAAACTTCCAAGCTCACACACGCCTTGTTGGCCAAAGGTCCACGCGCGCTCTTGGCAACAAAGCGGTGGTTGCAACAACTTGACCCGCTTTCACACCACACACATCGCGCGTCTGCCCTTGCGGCCAGCATGTCCGGTGTTGGCGGCGGCGAAAGCGTTGATCGAGTCGCCGCTGTTTGGAAAAAGCGTTCTTAGACAACATGAATTTTAATTTTACTTTCCCACCATTTCAGCACGCCCAAAATATGGCTTGTGCGCCACCTGGCTTCGGGTGCGCTGAACCAATTCTTGTTTCATTTCGCTACTCTTTCATATATGAATGAGTTGGTACAAATCAATTCAACGCCGGAAGCCGCAGGAATTGTGCACGTTTCGCTGAACAGGCCCGACGCGCGCAACGCGCTCAGTTTTGAACTTATAGAACAACTTGAACGCGCCGTGGCCACGGTGGCCGCACATTCCGCCGCGCGCGTTCTTATTCTTTCGGGCAACGGAAAATCATTTTGCGCGGGCATGGATCTTCGCGGCGTGTTACACGACTCACAAAAAATGGGTCTCATGTTGCACGGACTCGCGCGTGTTGGTTTGGCGCTTCGCAAACTTTCCATTCCCGTTATTGCAAAAGTTCAGGGCGCCGCCATTGGTGGTGGTTGCGGACTTGTAGTCGCCTGTGATTTTGCATTCACCCATGAACAGGCCAAGTTTGGCTGCCCCGAGGTTGATCTTGGTGTCTGCCCCGCGGTTGTCGCGCCATTTCTTATTTCTAAAATTGGCGCCGGTCGCGCGCGCGCGTTGCTTCTGGCGGGCGGAATTGTTGATGGCCAAGAAGCCGCGCGCATTGGTATGGCAACACACTTGGTTGGTGTTGAACAACTTGATAGCGCCACCATTGACTTCGCGCACAAATTATCTTCTGGTGGTCCAAACGCCATTGCCACCACCAAGCGTTGGTTACACCAACTTGATGGCCTTCTTGAAGAATCTGTTTTAACCAAGGCCGCCAATCTTTCCGCGGAAATTATTTCCGGTAATGAAGCGCAAGAACGCCTGCGCGCCCGCTTTGACACAACCCAAAGTAAATCATGAGTGAACCCGCCCTTCCAATTGAAATTCGCGCGGACAACATTGCCGTTCTATCACTTATTCCAAATCCAAAAAAGCCGCGCGGTGGCGTTGTTGTGCTTGATCGTTGGTTGATTGATTCGCTGGACGCTGCCTTGTGCCAACTTGCTAAACAAGATCTCTCTGGTCTTATTTTGCAAAGCTCAAGCGCGCGCGTGTTTGTGGCCGGCGCGGATCTTGCGGAAATAGACGCGCTCAATGACGCCGATCTTGATGTGTATTTGCGCGCCGGAAGCGTTGCGTATGGCCGCATTAGTGCCCTTGCGTTCACCAGTGTCGCGGTCATTCACAAAGCCGCGCTTGGAGGTGGTCTTGAACTTGCCATGCACTGCGACGCGTTGATTGGCGCGGTCCCTGCTCCTGGCGAAAAAAGTTGGAAGGTTGGACTTCCAGAATGTGGTCTTGGAATTTGTCCTGGCTGGGGCGGCACCATGATGTTGGCCGCGCGCATGGATATTTCCAAAGCCATCATGGCCACATGCACCGGTACTCCATTTGACTCGACAGAAATTCCAAGCGGCCTGTTCGTAAAAAAAATTTCCGCTGGTGAATCTGCCACAGAAATCGCGGTCGCGTGGATTCACGCCAATCCAAAAATACAAACGCGTCGCTCACCGCTTTCTGTCGCCGACGCGCAATTTCACCAAGCAACATTGAAAGTGCTTGAACAACTTGAATCACAACTGCCAAACACCGCCGCCGCGCGCGCCGCCCTTGATGCAGTCAGGGCCGGTTTGCAACATGGCTTTCAGGCCGGATTGTTGTGCGAGCAAAAACATCTTATTGAGTTGCGACATACTCCCGAAGCCCGCGCGTGCCTTGATGCGTTTTTGAAGCGATAAATACGGGGCCTGCTACACATGAATACATATTTATCAATTTTATACATTTAACGCGTTTGGGGGTTGATCGATCACGCTTGTCAGCGTTGAATAGACAATCTTGCACTGCCAATCTTTAGGAGCACCCCATGGCCGCCGCCAATCTTGCCACCGATTTGAAAAATGTTTCTGAAAAAGATCGCAAACAAATCGAGCAGGCTCAAGAAATGCTTGGACCAGATCCAGACAAGATGGGTCTTGTTAAAAATTATTTCTGGGGCAACTTCCGCGAAAGCGTCGCGTTTCCGTATCCGGAAAGTTCAGCGGAGGAAACCGCGCGTTGCGATCAACTTCTTGCGGCGCTTGAGCAATATCTCAAGACAGAACATCCAGCGATTGAAATTGACCAAAAACAGGAAATTCCAGATTGGGTTGTGAAGCGACTCTTTGATTTGGGCGCGCTTGGCATGACCATTCCAAAGGAATATGGCGGCGGCGGATTTGGTATCACCAGTTACAACCGCTCGCTTGAACTCATTGGCCGTTATTGCGGCAGCACAGCGGTGCTTGTCAGCGCGCATCAAAGCATAGGCTGCAAGGCCCTTATGCTTTTTGGAAATGCTGAGCAAAAGAATCGCTTTTTAACAAGAATGGCCAAAGATTCGCTTTCCGCATTTTGCCTAAGCGAGCCCAATGTTGGTTGCGACGCTGGCGGCCAAGAAACCCGATGTGAAATAAGTCCGTGCGGAAATTTCTACATTATCAATGGTGAAAAGAAATGGGCCACCAGCGCCGCGCTTGCTGGTTTCTTCACCGTCATGGCAAAACAAAAACTGAAGGACCCAAAAACCGGAAAAGAAAAGGACGCGGTCAGCGCGCTTATTTGCACGCCGGACATGGAGGGCGTTGAAATCTTCAGCCGTAATCGTTCCAAGTGCGGCATTCGCGGAACGTGGCAAGCGCGCATCAAGCTCACCAATGTCAAAGTGCCCAAAGAAAATCTTCTTCACAAGGAGGGCCGCGGACTGAACGTCGCGCTCACTTGTTTAAATTATGGCCGTTGCACGCTAAGCGCCGGCATGTTGGGCGGCGCCACCTTCGCCTATGAACAAGCGTGTAAGTGGGCTAAATATCGCTATCAATTTGATCGACCTATCGCCGAGTTTGACCTCATCCAAGAAAAAATCGCGCGTATGGGCGCGCGCCTGTACGCCATGGACGCCATTCTGTACATGACCACGGGTTTCCTGGATCGACATGACGACGACATCATGTTGGAAACCGCAATGTGCAAGGTGTTCTGCAGCGAAATGGGGTACCGAGTTGTGGATGACACCATGCAAATCATGGGCGGCGAAAGTTACATGACCGAAAATGGCATCGAGCGAATTTGGCGCGACTCGCGCATCAACATCATTGTTGAAGGCGCCAACGAAGTCATGCACAGTTTCATTTTTGCCTATGGCTCCAAGCAACTTGGTGAGTGGATGCTTTCCATTCGCGCCAATCCTCTCAAGGCCATCAGCAGCGCGGTTCAGATTGGTGGACAACTATTCCTTGGCCTTCGCGGTGGCCTTCCAAAGGCGCAAACACTGCATCCGCGGTTGCGGCGATTTGGTTTGTCAACCATGATGCACATTCGTGAGCATAGCCATCAAGTGAAGATGGCCTTCAAAGAGTACGAGGAAAAACTGATCACCAACCAAATGGTGCAGGCCCGCCTTTCCATGTGTTCGCTTTGGATTCACGCCGTGGTGTGCTCGCTTTCCAAGCTTGACCGCGCCTTGCGCAACGGTCTTGAAGGCAACGCGCTTGAACACGACATGGCCATGGTTGAACATTTGGTGGCCATGGCAAATCTTGAAATTCAGAGTGAAATCCGCTCGTTACATCACAACACAGATTCCACAATGAGGCGCGCCGCAGCCGCGGCCATGAAGCGTTCTGATCTGCTTGCAAATTCCAACTACGCCATTCCAGAGCGCACCGTGGATTTAAAGGCGCGCGGATCTGGCCACAAGGTAAATCAATCGCCCATTCCACAATTTGGTTCGGGAAGTGTTTTTGAAGGCATCAAGGTTGGTAAATAGTTTGGTGTTGTTATTCATTTCTTTATTCAATTTATACGGAGAGTTGCAGTCATGAAACTTTTTGAAACGCTCGCTGATCACGGACACGAACGACTTTGTTTTCACAACGATCCGATCACGGGTCTTCGCTCCATTATTGCCATTCACAGCACCGTGCTTGGCAACGCACTTGGTGGCACGCGCCGTTGGGCCTACGCCGATGAGGCCGAGGCTATCCGCGATGTGCTTCGCCTTTCAGAAGGCATGACGTACAAATCCGCCGCCGCGGAACTTGCCATGGGCGGCGCAAAAAGCGTGATCTTGATCAAGCCTGGTCAAGCCGCGACCGAAGCTGAGGCCCGCGCCATGGGTCGCTTTGTCGACACCATGAATGGCGCGTATATCGCCGCGGAAGATGTTGGTGTAACGCCGCAGTTCTGCGATTGGATGGCGGAAGAAACTCAACACGTCATGGGCGGTGAAACCGTGAGTCATGGTGGCGACCCAAGTCCGTTCACCGCGACCGGTTGCTTTAACGGCATGAAGGCGTGCTTGAAGCACATTGGCCGCAAGGTTGATTTTTCCGGCATGACTGTTGGTGTGCAAGGTGTTGGCGCAACGGGCTACCGCCTGGCTAGGTTGTGTAAAGAAGCTGGCGCCAAAGTAATTGCAAGCGACGTGAACCGCGGCGCGCTTGAGAAGGCCGTGAAAGAACTTGGCATTAGCGCCGTGGGCGATAGTGAAAATATTTTCACCACCAAGGTCGACATACTTGCGCCATGCGCGCTTGGTGGAGTGCTTGATGACCGCACCATCACCAATCTCAAGTGTGAAATTGTGTGTGGCACCGCCAACAATCAATTGCTGCACACGATTGATGATGGCGCGCGCCTGAAGAAGTGTGGCATTTTGTATGGTCCAGATTTTGTGGTCAACGCTGGCGGTCTTATTCGTTTGGCTGGTTTGTATTTGGGAATGACCGAAGCTCAAATCAATCAAAAGATTGAGCAAATTGAGCACACAACCACGTCCGTGCTCAAAGAAGGCAACGCCGCCCACAGCACGCATGAGGCGGCGGTGGCGTATGCCAAGCGTCGCATTGAACATGGCCGTGCCCAAAGTGTTGAGCGGGTTCATGAATTGGGCAACGCGCACACGGGCACAAATCCAAATCAAATCACAAGCACCGCGTCCTAAATCAACAAACACATTCGCTACACTTTTGAACTGAATACAAAGTCCGCCCTCTCTGTTTGAATAATTTTTTTGTTCTAGGAAATCACCATGCCAATCAAAAGCGCCTTCACGACCACCATTGACCACGTCTCCATTCTGGACGTCAACGCCAACTTTGATGAGAAGTTGGGCGCGGGTCTGATTCCGGATGGCGACCTTGTCCGTTTGTATGAGCACATGTGCGTATGTCGCCACCTTGATGAGGTGGCGTTCAAACTTCAACGCTCTGGTCGCATGGGAACGTTTCCGCAGAACATGGGACAAGAAGCCGCAAGCATGGGCGCGGCGTATGCGCTGGACAAAACCGATTGGCTGGTTCCGTGTTACCGCGAAAATGCCGGCCTGTTTTGGCGCGGTCTTCCAATGGAAATGATTTTGTTGCATTGGATGGGCGACGAGCGCGGCAACGCCATTCCGCGCGAGTTGTATTGCATGCCGCTTGCCATTCCAATTGGAACGCAACTGTTGCACGCCACGGGTTTGGCGTGGGCCGCCAAATATCGTGGTGAAAAACGTTTGGCGTGCACGTTCTTTGGCGATGGAGCAACCAGCGAGGGCGACTTTCATGAAGCCATGAATTTCGCGGCAAACCTGGACATTCCTGTTATTTTCTTCTGCCAAAATAATTTCTGGGCCATCAGTGTTCCAGGAAAAATTCAGTGCTCCGCTCCAACTATTGCTCAACGCGCCGTGGCTTACGGAATGGACACTATTCAGTGTGATGGAAACGATATTTTCTCCGTTGTGTATTGCGTGCGCAAAGCCGCCGCGCTTGCGCGCGAAAAAGGTCGCCCATTCTTTATCGAAGCGGTCACTTATCGCCTGGGCGATCACACCACCGCTGACGACGCGCGTCGTTACCGTGATCAAGCCGAAGTCGACGCGTGGAAAACCCGCGATCCAATTCTTCGCATTCGAAAGTTTCTAACCACCCGTGGTCTTTGGGACGACGCCAAGGAGGCCGCGCTTGCGGAGCGCGCGCAACGCGACGTGGCCGCGGCGGTTGAGCGCGCGGAATCCATCCCGCCGCCAGACCGCAACGACTTCTTCAACAACATGTACGCGACAATTCCACCAGACCTTGCGCTGCAACGCGACACCATGCAAACTCATGGTATTGGCCAAGATCCATCTCAAATTGAAGGCGCGGTTATTGAGCTGCCTGCAAAAACTTCACACTAAAGGAATAACGCCATGGCAAATCTCACGCTTGTGCAAGCAATTAATTTGGCGCTGATTCAAGAAATGGAGCGCGATGAACGCGTGCTCATTCTTGGCGAAGATGTTGGTCTGAACGGCGGCGTATTCCGCGTGACCGAAGGTCTTCACAAACGTTTTGGTGATAAACGTGTGGTCGATACGCCGCTTGCGGAAAGCGGAATCATTGGCACAAGTATTGGGCTTGCCATGGCTGGCTTGCGTCCAATTCCAGAAATTCAATTTGAAGGATTTCTTGGTCCCGCGTACGACCAAATTTGCAGTCACGCTGCGCGCATGCGCACCCGCACTCGTGGCGCCATGACTGTGCCACTCACTATTCGCATTCCTGTTGGCGGCGGAATTCACGCGCCAGAACTTCACTCCGACAGCCCTGAAACTGTTTACATTCATCAACCCGGCATCAAGGTGATTATGCCCAGCAGTCCATATGACGCCAAAGGTTTGTTGATCTCGGCAATCCGCGATCCAGATCCCGTCATGTTCTTTGAACCAAAGCGCATCTACCGCGCTTTCCGCGAAGAGGTTCCTGAGGATGAATACACGCTTCCTCTTGGCAAGGCGCGCGTGGTGTGTGAAGGAAATGAAATGACCATTGTCAGTTGGGGATCCAGTGTTGTTCAATGCATGCAAGCCATTGAGCGTGGCGGTCGTTCCATTGAGCTCATCGATCTTCGCACGTTGTATCCGTTTGATATGGACGCGGTTGAAGCCAGTGTTAAGAAAACTGGTCGCTGCGTGATTGTGCATGAAGCACCAAAAACGTGTGGGTTTGGCGCCGAAATTGCCGCGCGCATTATGGAGCGATGCTTCTTGTATCTGGAATCTCCCGTGCAACGCGTGACTGGATTTGACACCATCATGCCTTACTACAAACTTGAACTTGACTACATGCCTGACGCGGATCGCATTGCCCGCGCGATTGAGGAAACCGCCGCGTACTAATTTATGACCAACACATCTCGCACCAAACCCACTTGCTCTTGGAGAACCTCACATGGCTGGCGTAAAACAACCTGACGACAAAAGTTATTTCATTCTTCCAGATCTTGGCGAAGGTGTTCACGAAGCCGAACTTATTAAATGGCGCGTACGGGTTGGCGATGTCGTCAAAGAACATCAAACACTGGCCGAAATGGAAACCGACAAGGCGTTGGTTGAAGTTTCAAGTCCTTGGAATGGCGTCATTGGCGAGCTGTGTGGAAATGCCGGAGACACCATTTTGGTTGGAAGTGTTCTTGTCCGCTATGCGGCCAAGAGAGCCGCTGTTACCGGCGCGCCAAAAACTGTTTCCGCGCCCGTAAAACAACCCGCCGCGCCTGTCGCCGCCGCAAAGATTGAAACAAAAGCAGACACCACCGAGGACGCTGGTACCGTTGTTGGAAATGTAAGTGGATCACTTGGTGTTCCAAGCCGATTTGCTCGGCAGCCAGAGCACGAAAGTGTTTCTTCTGGCCCCAACAAATCGCTTGCCACACCCGCCGTTCGACGGATCGCCAAGGAACTTGGTGTGAACATTCAACAAGTTCGCGGAACTGGTCGCGGTGGTCGCGTTACCGCCAGCGATCTTCAAGCCGTCAGTCAGGGCGCGGCGGATGTGGCGCGTGAAACAACCGCTTCGCGTGTTGTCATTGCGCAACCAATCACCCACTCTGCAACAAACAACAACACGATCACCACAAGCCCTGCCGCAATTTCTGTCGCGTATCCAAGCGTGAATCGCGAAGGCGTCAAGGAATGCATTCCATTCCGTGGAATCCGCCGAAAGATTGCGCAGGCTCTTGACCTGTCTGTAAAGACCGCCGTGCATTTCACCGTGGTCGACACCGCCGATGTCACCAAACTTGATCGCAAGCGAAAGGAATATGCGGCCGCCTTGGGAACAAAGCTCAGCATGTTGCCGTTTGTCATGCTGGCTGTGTGCAAGGCGTTGCGCAAACACCCAACACTGAACGCGAATGTGGATGACGCCAACGAGGAAATCTTGATCAAGGAACCAATTCACCTTGGTTGCGCCGTAGACACGGATCATGGACTCATGGTTCCAGTTCTTCGAAATGCGCACCAGAAAAATGTTGGCGAGTTGGCCACGCTTGTGAAAGAGCTTGCTGAGTCTTGCAAAGAGCGCACTGTTGCCCGCGAGAATCTTGTGGGTGGAACATTCACCATGAGCAATGTGGGCAGTTACGGCGGCGCGTTCGCCACGCCAATTATCAATTATCCAGAGGTCGCCATTCTTGCTGTTGGCCGCGCCAGGGAGCAGGTTTTAACCAAAGATGGGACCTTCTACGCCGGCCTTGTTCTTCCGCTCAGTCTTTCGTGTGATCACCGAATTGTGGATGGCGCCGAGGGTGCAAAATTTTTAAACACAGTGTTGGGGTTTCTGGAAAATCCAGACAGGCTTCTTGTTTAGGGTGTGTTTTTTTTACAAAATTCAATTTATCTGTTTGTGATCATTGGATAGAATGCGCCCATGAAGAATACTTTTGCCCTGGTGATTTGCTTGCTTGCGACAAATTCTTTTGTGTCAGCACAAACCACAGCTGCTCCGTATCCAGAGCTTGCTAATCCGCCTGGTTGGCCCCTTGTTGGGTATGGTCTAGCCTTTTTGTTGGTTGGTGGTGCCGTATTTGTGAGCATGTATGTCGGTAAAAGATCAAATATTAAATAGAAATATTTTATAACAAAGAAAGATTTTATGAAACCAAAAGTTGCCCTTATCACACTGAATGCTTGTCTGCTTCTAATCCTTGGTGCGGTGACGCTGGGTCCCAGTGCCCGCGCGCAGGCTGTGCGTTCTCGCGGTCAATATCTCATGGTTGGTGGAAAATATGTTTTAAACCAAGCTGGTGTCGCGTACATCCTTGATCAATCAAATCAAGAACTTGTTTCCTTATCGTGGAACGATGGTTCTAAAAACCTGTTTGGTGTTGGATATAAAAGTATTTCAAAACTAACTGAGCAAAATCAAAAAACACGCTAACGCGGGTCAATTTTATGAAACGCAAAACAAATAATTTTCAAATGAACACCGTTGCGTTGTGGGCAAGCGCTTTTTTTCTTGCTGGACTTATTTTAACCCAGGCCGGTCGCGTTCAAAACGCGCAGGCTGATTCTGTGGCCACCACGAATGGTTTTTGTATGTCAACCATTACCTGTGGTATTCAGACGGGATCAGAAACCTATGACCTTCTTTGGCTTATTGATGATCGAAGTGAAACACTCATGATATTTTATGGTGATGTGTACAACAAAGTTCTTGATGTGCGCGTGGTAAAAAACCTTGCTGACATCTTTAAACAAGCGCGCGGAAACTAATACCAATATTTTTCTTGGCCGGGCGCTCGGTTTTGATTGAAAGGGTCGCTGATGTTTCAAGATTCATTCAGAAAAAGCCCCGCGGTTGATGCGGTCATGGCAAAACGACGCGCATCCGCGTTCACTACCCGAAGCATTAAAACCACCTCAAAATCTTCTGGTCTTCGCCTTGCAATGTCCATGCTTGACCTCACCTCGCTTGAGGGCAAAGACAGTCCGGAAAAGGTTCGCGCCCTTTGTGCAAAGGCAATTTGTCCGCATGTTTCCAGCACGCCTTTAAAAATCCCTGTCCCGTCGGTTGCGGCGGTGTGTGTGTACCCCATGCTTATAGCTATCGCAAAAAAAGCGCTGGTGGGGCACAACATCAAGGTTGCGGCGGTTGCCACTGGGTTTCCAAGTGGTCAATATCCACTTGATATTCGAATTCGTGATGTTCGCTCCGCAGTAGAGTCTGGCGCTGACGAGATAGATATGGTTGTCAGCCGTGGATTATTTCTGGCTGGGCAGTTTGATGCTGTTCGAAAAGAGATTGTTGAAACAAAAGACGCGTGTGGGGCGGCGCACTTAAAAATTATTCTAGAAACGGGCGAGCTTGAAACGCTCGACAACGCTCGTCGCGCAAGTGATCTTGCTATCAACGCGCTTCTGAGCCGGCGCGACGCAAAACCCCTTTCGGACGGTGAGGTTTTTATCAAGACAAGCACCGGAAAGATTCAACCCGCCGCGACTATGCCAGTTACGCTTGTCATGTTGGAAGCAATTCGAGACACCTTTCTCGCGGGTGGTCCAAAGATTGGCATGAAGCCTGCTGGCGGAATCCGAACAGCGAAACAGGCTCTTCATTATCTGGTCATGGTGAAGGAAACCCTTGGTGACGATTGGCTCACGCCAAATCTTTTCCGCTTTGGAGCAAGTTCGCTGGCAAACGACATTCTGCGGCAAATTTTAAAACTTGAAACCGGTCGCTACGTTTCGTCTTGGGATCTTGGCGAATAAACCGCTGCGGGTGGCCTAAATGCAATCGGTCGCAACTTGTTTTTTTTCAACATTCGGCGACTGACCCATGTTGTAATTGTTTACTTGGAATTCGTGTTTGCTTGATTTAAATCTGCGATTGCACAAGGCCCCATTGCCCACAAAATTCCACCCAAAACATGTTTCCTAAATTCTGGCTCTAAAAAAGATTCTTTCGTGTGCCCCATGCCTGTGTACCAGGACCGTCCACCTTCAAATTCATGCATCCAAGAAATTGGATGGTCGCCATTCATTGTGACCTCGCCCAAATCTTGATCATTGACGGTCACCAACACCCGAACGTTTTTCCGCGGGTTGGTTCGAAACCTATACCACTCATCTTCGCGTTTCCACATATCCGGAAAATCATTGGTGCTAATGTGTGTCTTGTCTTCGCGGCACACTGTCGCCAAAATAACTTTGGTGTGATCTTTAAACCAAGCGCCAACAAGTTTCCCGTACCAGGGCCAGTCATATTCCGTATCGGAAGCAGAGTGAATGCCCACAAATCCGCCTCCGTCGTGTATGTATTGTTCAAACGCGACCTGTTGCTCCTTGTTGAGCACGTCACCTGTTGTGCTAAAAAAAACAACGGCGCAAAATCGTTTTAGGTTGTTGGGGGTAAACACGCCCGAATCCTCTGTTTGCTCCACAATAAATTTTCCAATTCCTGTTTCGCGCAGCGCATACACGCCATCGGAAATATTCTTGTGTCTATACGCCATTGTTTTTGTGAAAACAAGAACGTGTGGCAACTCGGCGGGGATGTTTGTTATTGGCACCCTTGCGCTGGTTGTTTGACTATTTAATGATTGGGGTTGTAACCGTGATTCATTTTTAATCACGGGCGGCGTGTTGTTTGGTGTGGGCGTATCAACACACCCAAACACCGCCACGAATACCCAAAGTACCGCTGGGTATTTAAAACAACGCGCCGCCTGCGCAATAGCTGCGTTTAACATGGCTGAAGTATGCATTAATTTGGCTTGAATGATATGGCTTGTTGGGGCTACGCTAGGTATCTGTGACCACTCCACAATCCGCAAACAACCGAACTCTTGCGCGCCATCCAAAGCCACTTGGTGGTGACACAGCCAGAAATCTTCCCGTTCCGGCCATAAGTCTTTCTGCGTTCATTTTAAATAATGGTGATGAAACCCGCCAAAATTTACGAATCGGAAAAAAGCCTGATTGGCTACGCGCCCGCGTCCCTGGTGGCGAGGGTTATCTGCGCCTAAAGGGAATTATGGACGAGCACAAACTTCATACGGTTTGCCAAGAGGCAAGTTGCCCAAACATGGGCGAGTGTTGGAGCCGTGGTTCGGCCACAATTATGATTCTTGGCGACACGTGCACGCGCAGTTGTGGTTTTTGTAATGTCAAAACCGGTCGCCCCGCCGCTCTTGATTTTGATGAACCCCGCCGCGTCGCGGAAAGTTTGCGGCTTATGGCTCTAAAGCATGTGGTAATTACCAGCGTGAACCGTGACGAGTTGCCGGATGGTGGCGCTGAAATTTGGGCGCAAACAATTCGCCTTACGCGCGCCGCGTGTCCACAGATGAGTATTGAGGTTCTTGTTGGCGATTTTTGTGGCAACGAAAAAGCAATTCAGACCGTGTGTGATGCGCGACCACGAATCATTAGTCACAACATGGAAACCGTTCGGCGCATGCATTCCGCCGTCCGCCCACAAGCGCGTTATGAACGCTCGTTGAGTGTTCTTAAACAATTCAAGGCAAGTGGCTTGCTCACCAAAACTGGAATCATGGTTGGTATTGGGGAACACGACGAGGAGGTTCTAGACCTTATGGATGATGTACGCCGCGAATCTCAGGCGGACATTTTGACCATTGGCCAATATTTGCAGCCAACAAGAAATCATCTTCCGATCGATCGCTGGGTTCGCCCCGATCAATTTATTGAATTTAAAAAACAGGCCTTGGATCGTGGCTACAGAATTTGTGAAAGCGGTCCACTGGTTCGAAGCAGTTACCGCGCCGATGAACAAGCCGCCTTGATTAGTGATCTTTAGTTTCTGGCGGAAGCATTCTTCCTGAAACGACTGGTCTCATTGGAAATTCAACCAAACATTGGCGTAGGTCGTTTAGTGTTAGATTTTCAATCTGTTGCATTTCTTCCTCTATTGAAATTGGTGGCAACCCATATGCCCACTGGGAACCCAGGCGATGCATTCGACCCGACGGTCGTTCATTGGTTAACGCAATTCCAGTGGCAATACGGGCTCGGGCACGATCCAATTCCCCTTGTTGCATGGTTTGGGAAAGTTGATTCATTTCAGTATTGAGCCTTTTTTCCACCTCATTAACGTTTTGTATTTCGCATGCGACAAAAACTAAATATTCGCCAAGACCGTCGCGACCCTCAAATGAACATGAGGCTTCTTCAGCAAGGCCTGTCTCCACAACACTCCAATAAAATTTGCTTCCCTCTCGATCACCAAGAATTTGGCTAATAAGGCTGCTTGCATAACGCCGTTGATCACCAAGAGCCGGCGCCGGCATCATCATGCCTAAATAAGCACGGTTGGTTTTGGGCATAACACGCGTGAATTCATTTGGCGACGGCGTGAATGGCGTATGCACGCGGCCGGGCTTTCCCTGCGGCCATTGACCGCAAAGGCGTTGCGCTTCACCAACCACTTTTTCAAAATCAACCGGACCAGTAACAGCCAAGACCATGTTGTCCGCGGCGTATCGATTTTGAAAATAGGTGGACATTTCATCTTTTAACAAATCAGTAACTGTTTTTTTGGTTCCAAGCACCCTGTGAGAAAGTGGGTGGCCTTTGTAGTAGGTCTCCATCATTTGCTCATACAAACCCATAAATGGATTGTCTTCGTACATGGCGATCTCTTCCAAAATAACTCCGCGCTCCTCCTCAAAATCCTCGTTGCGTAAGGCGGGTCGAAGAATGTCGGATAAAATTTCTATGGCGGAGAAAATGTGTTCAGGCAAAACATGCGCGTGAAACGCTGTCATCTCGCCACTGGTAAACGCGTTGTGGTTGGCGCCGATGGCGTCAAAATCATTGTTCACATTCAACGCTGTTCGGTGCTTGGATCCCTTAAACATCATGTGCTCAAGAAAGTGGCTCACGCCCATGAGATTGCTTGATTCATCCCGCGCCCCCGTGCGAACAAAAAATCCTGTGGCGGCGGTGTGTGTGGTTTGATCGACTTCACCAACAACCAACAACCCGTTTGATAGACGCGCTTCTTTATACACAAATGTCATGGCGCGATTCTAGTTTGTACCCGCCAACCGCTCATTATCGGATGGAGTTTTTTTTTAAAACACCGTAAAAACAGGTAAATTATTAATGTTTTTCGTGTTCGAGCGTTATTTTTTGGGGGTGAATGTGATCATTGTTGTATGGATTTTAAGCCTCCGTTATTTCCTAAAAAAGTCACGCAAACTTTTGGTGATTCTGTATCTTTAGAAAATCGTCGCACCCAACAACGAGCGACCGGTGTGGGGGAAATTTTAATCTCCTGGCACCATGAACCCGATGTGCTTCGCTCCTATACAACCCTTGATATTAGTGAAAATGGCGCGCGGATTGTTGTTGATTGCTATATGCCGGATGGCCTAACTGGCCTCGCGCTTATTCATAGACCAACAAACATCCGAATTGACCGACCGTCGATCGTCGTATGGTGTAGGACCGTGCGGGGTGAAACTGGCGAGATTCAAAATTACGAGGCGGGAATTCGATTCTTCTAGGCGTGTGGGTGTTGCGGATTTTTCTAGGCCCGTAATGGTTTCTGAAAGCTTGTTGGAAGCTTTCCAAAAACCGCTGCCATGGTCATTGGTTCTTCGCCTAAAACATTCCGAAGATGCGCGGCAAGCAGGCGGTTTGCCCTGTTCAAGCCTTCGTCATCGGTTGATGGTTCCTTGTGAAGCGCGAGTGATTCAAGCACCAATATTGTTGCACGCCTAATTCTCCAGTGTGTTGGTATTCCAGAATCTGTTGTAAACCTGCCCCCAATTGGGTCAAACGCCAATGTTTGTGCGTGTGGATCTGGATCTTTCAGTTCCGGGCGCCAACCCGTTTCTTCCAACAACGACCACTGAAAGCGCAACAATGAAAGATTGTGACCCACATCGGCTTGCAAGTTTCGCAAGTGTTCAAGGGTGGTAGCGTACAACCCTGGATGTGGATCAGCGGTTGGCAACATTCGCCCAATCATGTCGACCACATACCAAGCTGATCTATTCGCCTGAAGATTATCGCGAAGTTTTGGAAATGTTTCACGGACATCCCACTCTGTCAGTGTCGCAAGTTCGATTTCCCGTTTTAGAATAAATCCAATTTCTCCCCGTGAAAGCACATCAAAGCCACCAGAAAATTTTCCTTTGTCACGCTTTGCTCCTTTGGCCAAGCCGCGAACAATTCCGTTTGTTTTTGTAAACAACACGGTGGTCTGACTTGTTTCAGACC
Source organism: Phycisphaerales bacterium (assembly GCA_009691785.1). Classification (GTDB taxonomy): domain Bacteria; phylum Planctomycetota; class Phycisphaerae; order Phycisphaerales; family SM1A02; genus SYAC01. The sequence continues at coordinate 27,638 of SIAM01000004.1, read as the reverse complement.
AATCCCAGTGGCGTATACACAGAGCATCATCAATGAGTACTGACACTGATTTTATTTGCTTGGAGAGTTGTTTTTTTCAAGCGGAATTTTAATTGATTTTTTTTTTCGCGCAACCTCAACACGATTGCGCCCGTTTTGTTTCGCTGTATAAAGAGCAGAATCCGCCATATCTAACATGGCTTTTGGTGTTACTTCCTCCGAAAAAATTTCGGTATCGCATATTCCAAAACTCGCCGTAACAACTAAATCTTGTTTGCCGGGCCAAACTGCCAACTCGATATCTATACGAAGTCGTTCCGCGACTTCATAGCCTTGTTGGACATTTGTCGAAGGCAAAATCAAGCCAAACTCCTCGCCCCCCCAGCGGCAGACAATATCACTTGTTCTGCCACCTGAAAGTATTTGCGCAACCCTCTCAAGAACAACATCACCAAACGTGTGTTTAAACCGATCGTTCAGTCTTTTAAATCGGTCAAGGTCGCACAGCACAAGAGAAAATGGGCGCGGGTGTCGTTTCGCTTGGGAAATCTCTTGAATCAAACGTTGATCGAAATAACGACGATTCCCAATACCAGTGAGTGCATCAATTTGGGCCTTCTGCTCCAACATTTTCATAAGGTGTTGCGTTCGAAGCGCGTTGCGCACGCGCGCCTTCAACTCAGACGTATCAAATGGTTTGGATATAAAATCAATCGCACCCATATCAAGACCTCTTGCTCGGTCCTTGGATTCGCTGGTGGCGGCGATAAATATCACGGCAATGTTTCGTGTTCGCGGGTCTTCCTTTAATTTTTCAAGCAACCCAAAACCATCCATGCCCTCCATTTCTACGTCCAGCAAAATTAGATCTGGATTCTTCTCGACGGCCTTCTTGAATCCCTCGTCGCTACTCTTGGTAAAGTGAAGCACCAAGTGTTCCCCCTGTAGGCGTGTTTCTAACAGGCGATGGATGAGTTCTGAATCGTCTATCACAAGCACTATTGGAATTTGGTTTTCTTCAACCATGATTTAAGTGTGCCCAGAAAGGCCCCTGCCTGCATGAACGCGTTGCAAGACGGTTATAAATTCATCCATGTTTTTTTGTATTTCTTCTTTCCACTCTTTTTTGGAAATGCGAAGTTTCATTTCTATGCCGGCCGCCGTCTTCGTGATTATTGCAAACCCATATCCGCCTCCGGCTCCTTTAAATTGATGGACTAATTTGCAGAAGTTGTCCTTGTTTGCGCTCGTAAAGTTCGCTTCAAGATCCGCGATACTTTTTGGAATTTTATCCAAAAAAACATTGATAATTTTTGCCATTCCGTCGTCATTTATATAACTACTAACAATGGGCGTGTTTGGTAATTTGTCGTCATCCAGCATTCTGCGGGCTCCTTGCATTATTTTAGCTTCGTGTATCACCAAAACGCGCGTCTTTTTTTGTTATCACAAATATCTGTTCTATTTTCCACATAACCAAACATATTTTTCAAAATCTGCTTGAATTATCGATTTATGACTTGTGTTGATTAAAACATCGCTACAATCGAATTTTTCCAAGCCTAGCCGCGCGAAAGCGCCGTTTCAGGAGATTGAACTATGGTCCCAAAGCCACCGCCCAGAGAAGGGCAATTAGGCTTCCTTTATTTGCCGCCCTACCGAATCCAGGGTATTAGTGTTGCTGGAGAGCAGACCGTTGTGCACATTCCGGAACTGGACCTTGTTTTTGATATTGGCCTGTGTCCGCGCGCAACCCTAGCTGCTGGAACGGTTTGCTTAAGCCACACACACATGGATCATGTCGCTGGGTTGGCGTATTGGTTTAGCCAGCGGTCGTTTCAAAAGCTGGGTACTGGTCGAGTGTTGTGCCATCCAAAACTTGTTCGCCCACTTGAGCTCATGATGGAGTCTTGGATCGATTTGGAGCACCAGAAAACACCACATGAGATTGTGGGTGTTGAACCTGATAGCCACTATGTATTGCGACCAAATTTAAACGTGCGCGCGATTGAGGTCGGTCACTCTGCGCCAACTCTTGGATTTAGCGTGATTGAAAATAGGAGCAAATTAAAAGATGAGTTCCAGGGGTTCCCACAAGATCGTCTGCGTGAATTAAAAGTTTCTGGCACGGAAATTTCTCGCATCTCGGAAATTCCTTTGGTGGCCTACACCGGCGACACAGAAATTGGTCCCTTTCTTTATCGCGATGAGTTCACTAACGCTAAGATTGTGGTGACCGAATGCACCTTCTTTGAAAAAGAGCATCGGGATCGAGCTCGTGTGGGTCGACACATTCACGTGGATGATCTCTTGCCGCTTATGGAAGCCTGGAAAGCAGAGCATGTTGTTATCACTCATATTAGTCGTCGAACAAATCTGCAATTTGCGCGCGAGCGCCTGATTGAGGTTCTTGGTTCGCACATGAACCGTGTTCATATTTTAATGGACCACCGAATCAATAGACAACGCTTTGAACAACAGATTCTTGAAAGCGGAGAAGCGGTCTCAAAGAATTCTCCGGCGCCAAGCGCCGAAATATAAATCTTTACAAAATCTTTTAATTTAGTTGACGAATGGCCAATGTGGATTTACATTGACGTACCACACTTTGTTATGGACTTCATTGTGTGTGATTGATTCAAAATTTCTTTGTTGGTGATTTGAATGGATGCAAATCACCTTCCGTCTTGCTCCAAATTTCTCGCATCTTTCTAAAACAAAATGTCCACGAACAACAAAGAACTTCTAGAAAAAATGTACGCCTATTTACGGCGACATAATCCGGAAGTTTGTCGTCATTGGTTTGATGAAATCCTCGTCGCTGGTGTTGAGGGCGGCTTATTGCGTTTGGTCGTGAACGAGCCCGTTCGATTGAAATATCTACAGCGAACATGTGTTGCTTCTTTTACTGAGGCGGCCCAGGCCGCTTCTGGTCGTTTAATGACGGTTCGCTTTGTTGCATCGGAAGTTGAGAAAGTCGACACTTCTGTAAGGCTTGTTCGCCAATCGGGTGGTTCCTCTGAAAATAATTTTACAGAAACTCCAATGCTGCTTGATGAGCAAATGCTTCTCTGTCCGGATTATTGCTTTGACGCCTTCGTTGTTGGTCCTGGAAATCGTTTAGCTCACGCCGCATCTTTGGCTGTTGCTTCAAAGCTCGGGCGCGCCTACAACCCTTTCTTTATTCACGGAGCTGTTGGATTGGGTAAGACCCACCTGCTCCAGGCTATTTGCCAAACAACGCTTCGTAACCAGCCTGCCACCAGAATTTTGTATATCAGTTGCAACACTTTTATGGACGCGTTTCATGAATGCGTGAAAGCTGGTCGCATGGGTGACTTCCGCCTTCGTTTTAGAAACGTCGATCTGTTGGTCATAGACGACATTCACTTTTTGTCCAAACGCGAACAAACTCAAGAGGAATTTTTTCACACCTTTAACATGTTGCATCAATCGGGTCGGCAGATTGTTCTTAGCTCTGACGCGGCTCCTTCTGAAATTCCAGCTCTTGAAGAGCGCTTAATAAGCCGATTTAACAGCGGTCTTGTGGCTCGAATTGATCGACCTTGTTATGAAACACGCGTGGCTATTTTGAAGTCCAAGGCCAAACTGCACGACCTTCAACTTCTGGATGATGTTGCCGCATATGTTGCGGCCAGAATTGATTCCAATATTCGTGAACTTGAAGGCGCCCTTACAAAAATTCGTGGCTTTGCTCTGGCTCTAGGAAGAAGCATTGATCTTGATCTTGCCAAAGAAGCCCTGGGTGTGAATGTTTTGATTGTTGGTTCAAAAAACAATCAGCCATCCATGCAGACCATTCTTGATTCTGTGTCCCTTTATTACGATGTAAAAATGACCGATCTCTTGGGTAAGCGCCGCCATAAAAGTATTGTTTTACCGCGACAGATTTGTATGTGGCTTGCTCGTCGTCACACCCGCTACAGCCTGGAAGAAATTGGCGGCTATATAGGTGGACGCGATCACACCACCGTGCTTCACGCGGTCCGAACCGTGACTGCGCGAAGCAATATGGACGATGGCCTTCGCTCTGATGTTGAGCGTTTAGAAGAAGGCTTAAGGCTTGTTTCACCTTCCCCTACAACTTCTGCACACTAAATTAACTCTTGATTTTGGGTGTGTATTACCTGTCTTGTTTGTTTGTTTGCTGTCGCTATAAATTACTTGGGGTGGCTTTATTTATTCGTTCAATTGCTTTGCCGCAATGTCATAGAATTTATAGAAAGACAAACGACCTCTTGTTGACAGGTTGTTACTGTTTTTTGTTGTTTGTAAATGCTTGTTGTGTGGTTTATTAGAACACTTACCGTCTTGTTATCCACAAACAGACAGGCTCTTTATCTATGACTATGAATAAATCTCTTAAGAAACATAGAAAGAAAATTTTAACCATACGGGAATCATGATTTTTTAAAAGGTCTTTTTGGTTGACATATTGAGCAGAAAACCGTTGTTCGTTGCACACATATTGATTGCCTTAGAAGCGCACCACAAACCCTGCAGGGCTCTCCGCCGCGACCATAAACCTGATGAGCGTTCTGAAAGGTTCCAGCCGTTCCTAGGGCACTTGTGTGGTCTTGAATAGTTGAACCACCGTTTTTAATGGATCGATTAAGAATTAAACGAAGCTTTCGAATGAAAAACTCAAGTTCCTGGAAAGTGATCGAATTTGCTTTACGCAACGGGTGAATTTTAGATTGAAATAGAGATTCATCCGCATAAATATTTCCAATACCAGCGACAACTTTTTGATCAAGTAACGCCGCCTTAATTGACCGTTTTTTATTTTTAAAACTTTGTGACAAATTCATAGCGGTCACCACAAGCGCGTCTGGACCAAGCTTGGACCATATTTTTTCACGCACGGTTTTCATTTGGCTGTAGGTTCGCACAAACCCAAATCGCCGTGGATCTTTATGGTGAATTTCAAACTTGTTTCCATTTTTCAATAATGTCCAGTGAACGTGCACGTGGGTAGCGCGAATAGATAAAAACGGACGAATTGTGACAGACCCACTCATGCCCATGTGAAACAATATTGCCCGCCCGCAACCTGACTCCAAGACAAATTGTTTTCCATGACGGGAAACACGCTCAATGGTTAAGCCAAAAAATAGGTCAGCCGGCTGAATGGAACCGCGAATAAAACTGGGACGGTGAACGTGCGCGCCAAGAACAACCGCGCCCACACAATGCTGCGATAAACCACGACAAATTGTTTCAACTTCAGGTAGTTCCGGCACACTTGAACTCTATACTCATTGCATGAATGAAAGCGCACCAAACAGCATGTCAGAAGATGAAATTACCAACGAAATTGCATGGGCACTAGATGCCGTAGGAAGGGTTCGCACAGAGGTTCACAAGGTAATTGTGGGGCAAGAGCAAGTGCTGGACGAAGTCTTATTAACAATGGTGTGTGGCGGGCACGCCATTGTGGAGGGAGTACCAGGGTTGGCAAAAACTCTTTTAATTTCCACACTGGCAAAATGTTTATCGTTGCAATTCAGCAGAATTCAATTTACGCCCGACTTAATGCCATCAGATATCACAGGAACAGAAGTAATCGAAGAAGACCGCTCCACAGGAATGAGAACTCTTCGATTTGTTCGTGGTCCAATTTTTGCCAACATTGTGTTGGCGGATGAAATTAATCGAACACCCCCAAAGACACAGGCCGCGCTTTTGGAATCAATGCAGGAGCGGCAAGTGACGGTTGGCGGAATAACACACAAACTTGCTAATCCATTTTTTGTTCTTGCCACACAAAATCCAATTGAGCAAGAAGGAACATATTCCCTACCAGAAGCACAGTTGGATCGATTTATGTTGAACATTCGTATTGGATATCCAAACGAACAACAAGAATTGGAAATCGTGTCGCGCACAACCGGCGAGGAAAAATTTGAGGCGACGCCAGTTCTTGACGCAACAGAATTAACAAGGATTCAGGCCGCGGTACGCCGAATTCCCGTGGCGGATCATGTTGTGCGTTATGCGCTTCGACTTGTCCGCTCCACCAGATCTGGTGAGCGGGATGGAAATTCAAACCAATCAACCCCAAAAATTGTGAAGGACTATGTGTCTTGGGGTGGCGGTCCCAGGGCGAGCCAATTTCTTGTTCTGGCAGCCAAAGCCAAGGCTCTATTTTCAGGTGAATACCACGTGCTTCCAAAACATATTCAGGAAGTTGCACTTCCAGTTCTTCGACATCGAATTGTCACCAACTTTAATGCCGAAGCTGATGGCGTGAATTCCGATGTTGTGGTGCAGACATTGTTAAACACCACAACTCTTGATGACGCATCCAACCAACGACCACTCGGCACACTTATCCAGTGAGTGAAATACCGCTGCGAGCAGAAGCGTATCTTGCGCCAGAAACACTGGCACAACTTTCATCATTTGAATTACGCGCGCGAATGGTGGTTGATGGCGTTTCAAGCGGAATGCACACAAGCATGAAGCAAGGCATGGCTGTGGAGTTTGCCGAACATCGGCCCTACACACCAGGAGAATCACTACGACACCTTGATTGGAAAATGTTTGGACGCAGCGACAAGTTGTACATCAAACGATATCAACAAGAAACCAGTCTTGATGTTGTGATTTTAGTTGACTCATCTAATTCAATGAGGTTTTCCACGCTTGGAACAAAATCAGGTTGGGGCGGCACTGATGCCGGGCGCCAAACAAATCAATGGACAAAATTTGATTGTGCCGCGGCAATAACGGTCGCACTAGCGCATCTATGTTTGCAACAACGCGATCGAGTTGGTTTACATATTTTTTCAGATGAGACCAAGTCTGTTGTTCGAAGATCTGGAAATCGGGGTCAGTGGAAAAGCATGGTACAAGCCCTGGCAACCACGCCAGTAAATGGAATTGCCAATTTCCCGCGCGCAATAGATCAACTCATTGCCGGTTTAGGAAATCGCTGCCTTCTGTTTGTATTAAGCGATTTTTTGTATCCACTAGACAAAATTTATGATTCAATGGCAAAATTAAAATTTAAAGGACACGATCTTGTCCTTGTCAGAATTCTTGATCGCGGAGAATTACAGTTTAAACTAGATGGACTGCGTAGATTTGAGGATCTTGAAGGGGCTGAAGATATAGAGACCGATGCAGAAAATATTCGCGCGGCTTATCTGGAAACACTTAAACAACATGACAACGAGTTGGAAAAACTAACGCGCAGTTTAACGTTCGATCTTTGCAGAATAGATAGCCACAACTCGGTCGGCCCACCTATTTCTAGTCTGTTAAGTCGGCGCGAAGCGCACAGCAAACAGCGGAGATCAACATGATTTTCGCAAGCGCCACACTTGCGTGGGCCGCAATTGGCGCGGCTTTTATTCCGATCATTTTACACCTGTTTCTTCGCCGGCCCAGAATTACAACCTGGGGTTCAAATTATCTTCTTCAAATTGCGCTTGTCAAAATACAACAGCACCGTCGATTTGAAAAATGGTTGTTACTTGCCCTTCGAATCCTTGTCATTGTTCTAGTTGGATTCGCGGCCGCAGGGCCATTCGCCAAAACGTGGACGCAAGAAGGCCAAATCAAGGAACACTGGATCATTATCGATGATGGCGCAGCAAGCGCAGAAATAAAACCAGACGGTCACAGCGTTCTTTCAGAAACCAAACAAAACATTATCAAGTCCATTCAAACCCAAGGAGTCAACGATCGTTTCGCAATCGTGTTGGCTTCTATACCCGCACGCACACTGATTGAACCAACAACAAACAAAGAAGCGGTGATTCAAGTAATTTCGAAATTGGTTTCAAAAGAGATTCCAAGCGATATTCCCACGGCCCTTGAAAAATCTTTTTCACAAAAAGAAAACAAATTAAATACAAGACGGGTTGAAGTATGGAGTGGATTTAGACGCGGAAGCGCAAATCTTGAGAAACCCCTCCCCACCACACTTAAAAATACGGACGAACAAGTCACGCTTATAGTTGCCAAGCCACTACAAAGCCAACCCACAAACCAAACTCTTTGGAAATGCACGGGCAGTCGTTCAGCGGGCGAAAACGAAGATATAAACCAACGCCAAATCAAAGTAGAGATCCGGCGCGAGGGCTTGCTTGAACAGGTAACAAAGGCAGTTTTGTTTCAAAACACAAAAAACGAAATAGTTGCAAAAAGCGAGGTGTATTGGAATAAGGACTCAATTGAAAACGAATTTGATGCGCAAGTACAACTTGATCGAGGATTGCAAAAAGGAATTCAAGTAACAATACAAGAAGACGCCCAACCATTTGACAACAAAATATTTATTTCGTTTGACGCAACAGAAAATCACAAGGTAACAATCCTAGGAAGAAAATCCATTGATCAAAATATTGAAAACCTTCCGGCTTCCAGTTGGATCTCTCGCGCCATCGAATCAGCCAGCATGGTCGTGCAAGAAACAGACGCTGAAACAATTTCAATTCGCCCACCCCCAATTTCGGACACACTAATTTTAACCAGACCAGATCTGGTTGATCAGGCGGGTTGGTCATGGCTACAAAATTTTTCAAAAAATGGCGGCGTCCTCATCATTACCCCCGCAACAGAATGCACGCAACAAAATTGGGCCGCTGATATTGAAAGACTTTTACAGGTTCCAATTCGTGCTCCAAAGGAAACCAAATCTGGCCAGTACCGTCTATCAACAAAACAACCACGGGGCGGACCGCTTTCACTTTTGGGCGTAGAGTTGGATGTTTTGTGTGAACCAATTCATATTTCAAAGTATCTCCCACTTGAAATAACAGATGCCGCCGCGCAACCCGCGCTATTACTTGAAAACGGAAACCCCATAATTTGTTGGTCCAAACCTAAAAACGGCAGTGGAATTATCGTTGTTTTGGGGGTTTCCCCCACTTTGTCTTGGAGCGATTTACCACTGAAACCACTCATGGTTCCACTGTTTCAGGAACTTATTCGTGGTGGCAGAATGATCGCAACCGAGCAGCAAGAGATAGAAACAGGCAGTGTTGTTTCTCTGGGATCCATGGCGGCGGGTGGAATTTTTATTCCACCACCACAAAGCAGCGCGGCGACAATTGAACTTGATCAGAACGGACAATCACAAACCCACGTTTCTGTTCCCGGTCTGTGGACGCTTCAAACAAAATCTGGAAAAACACAAACATTCGCCGTGAATTTGTCACCAGCCGCCGCATCCATACAACCACAAACAGAGAGCGCTGTTCGAGCATGGTTTAGTGCGGTTAAGCCAATTCAATTTCAGGATGAGACAGAAACAAACAACACGCAGATGACACAGAGTGTCGCCGATCCAGCCATTAGTGGAACACTTTTTCTATTAGGACTGCTTTGCGCCCTGGCCGAAAGCCTGCTTTCACGCAGGGGCACACCACGCGTTACAAAACAGCCTGTTGGGGTGATTGCCTAATGGAGTGGTTTTTTACACAACTTGGAGTTCCACCCACGCTTCGGGGGCAACCGTGGCATTTTGTATTTGAAAGACCAGCCCCAACATGGCTGTGGTTGGTGGTCGCCATTGCTTTGGTTTCAATATCGATATTTTCATATACAAATATCAAGGGATCGCGCCGAACAAGGTTTTTTTTAGGAAGTCTTCGCACAACGGTCCTTTTTATTATCGCGCTTCTATTAATGCAACCAGTTCTTGAGTGGCCACAAGAAAAAATAGAACAGGATTTTGTGGAAGTCTTGGTTGATCGCAGTTCCAGCCTGCAAGTTCGTGACATGGTTGACGATCAAAATAAAATAATTTCGCGAGTTGAATATCAAAACAAAATTTTACAAAACGGAGTTTGGGATCGACTCGCCCAAGACCACAAATTGGAATGGGTGGCGGTTACTGGAAACTCCATAGTGGTACCAAACAAGCAAGCCCTTCCCGAGGCACAAGGCAACAGAACACTGCTCGCATCCGCCATGCGTGAAACACTACAAAGAAATTTAGGACGACCCCTTTCGGCGGTTGTGGTGATTTCCGATGGAAGGAGCCAAGATGTGATCAATTCAACAACCCTTCGTCAAATTCAAACACTAGCGGTTCCAGTTTTTACCATAGCTTTGGGTGATCCCAACGGCGTCAACGACCAGTCCATTGTTTCTGTGGAAGCGCCACAAAGCGGATTTTTACAAGATCAAATTCCAATTCAGGCCCAACTTAACACAAGAAAGCCCAACAAAAAAATTCGCGTTGTATTAAAAGAAAAAGATTCGCAAAGAAAAATAGACGAACAAGAAGTCATCTCTGGTGCGGATGGAATGGTAAGCGTGACACTGGTTGGCCAAGGAAGTAAGCCGGGAGAAGCAATTTGGGAAGTAGCGATCGTGGGCGATCCAGACGCCGATCAATCAAACGACTCACAACGGGTGGATATCACATTAATAGAGCGCCCAATTCGCGTTTTGTATATGGATGGTTGGCCGCGATGGGAGTTTCGCTATATCAAAAACATTTTATTAAGAGAAAAAGGAATCGAAAGCTCAATTATGCTGCTATCAGCTGATCGTGATTTCGCGCAAGAGGGAACCACCCCGCTTGCAAGGCTTCCAAGAACGGAAAAAGAGTTTGCCGCATTTGACGTGATAATTCTTGGCGATGTTCCCGCCGGATTTCTCAACACGACACAGCAAAAAATTATTCGCGACCAGGTTGCCAAACGCGGCACCGGAATATTGTGGATTGCTGGAGATCGCAGCACCCCATCAAGTTGGCGTGGCACCCCCATGGAGGATCTGCTTCCGTTTCGTGGCTCCCTTGATTTACCGAGACTGGATCAACCGGCTTATATGGAACCAACAGAATTGGCGATCAGGATTGGCATGTTTCGACTTGGTAACACACAAGAAAATGAGCAGTCGTGGCCCAGAGAAATTTCGCCCGGTGGCGAATCCTGGGGCAAACTTGAATGGGTTCAGCGCATTGATACAAGAGACCTTAAACCAACCACTGAAGTGTTGGCGAACGCCGTCACACAACAAACAGAGAATTTAAATACCACAAGCGAATCAAACAAAGGGACACCAATGGTTCTAACCATGCGATATGGCGCAGGCCAATCAACATTTGTGGCGACTGATGAAACGTGGAGATGGCGTTATGGTCGAGGAGAAACACTCCCAGAACGTTTTTGGATTCAACTCATAAGACACCTTGCGCGATCAGGGTTGCGAAACAATGCCGGATTATCACTACTGGTTGATCCACCAAGAGCAGCCACAAATCAACCAGTTCGGATTGTTGTTGATCTAGCCGAGGCACAAGCAAGTGATGTTGTCATTGTTGAAGCATTTCAGGCCACAAGTGGAAAAAATGTTGATATCACCCTTAAACCAGAGGGCGGAAACCAATTTTCCACTGTTTGGATTGCACCAAGCGACGGTGAGGGCGTTTGGAAGTTTCGAATTCGACAACCAAAGACACCAGAAACACCCGAAGCCACTCTAACAATAATACAAGAAGACACAGAGAGAATTGATGCAACACCAGATCACGCCGCCCTGGAAAAATTAAGCGTCGCAACAAAGGGGCAAGTGGTGGCAACTTCAAATATCGACGCCCTTGAAAATCTTATACCTCGACGATCATTCACAATACGCCAGCCAATACAAATTCCGCTGTGGAATCAATGGATAATTTTTGCGATTTTAATAACACTATTAACCACAGAATGGATTGGACGAAGAATTTTGAAATTCATGTGAAATTGAAACACGCATATTTCCACCAGGTCGCTACGCTTTAAATCAAGGTTGTTTATGGCACAAATTAGTAGACATATCGCAATTCTTCGAAAAAGAATTATTGTCCTAAACCGAATTCAGGCAGTTGCTTTCAGCACCACGGCAATCTGTTGCTATTTAGCTGTCTGTGTGTGTGTTGATTTTGTTGTTCATTGGCCAATCGCGGCGCGCAGTGTAATTTTTTTGGTCACCATCGCTATTGCCCACAAAATATTTAAGCGCTGGGTCAAGCCGGCCTGGAATCAAACACCAACAATAACCAGTGTCGCAATTCGAATAGAGGATGTTGAACCATCGCTTCGTGGATATTTAGCCAGTGCGGTAGATTTTGAATTGGGGGGCGTGGATAAAACAAATCACCTTGTCGCCAAGGTTGTCGAACGCGCAAACAACCTTTGGAAATTAATTCAACCAAACAAACACATTCAGTGGCTGCCAGCAATTTATGCCACCAGCACCACAATAATTATTACGGGTCTTTGGCTGACCAGTTTCTATTTTTCAGAGCAAGCCACAAAGACAGGATTAACTCGAACAATAATTCCATGGAGCCAAACAGATTGGCCACCAGAACTATTGATTCATCCAGAGCTTTCAATATCACATGTTGCAAAAGGCGAAACAGTTTTGCTTCGGGCGCGAGCCGACGAAAATCAGGACCCCAAAAAGATAAACAGGGCCCGCGTAAGCGTCATTTGTGAAATTAAAGAAAAAAATCAGGTGGTTTCAAAAAAAATATTTGAAATGACAGCACAAACAGACGGTTCTTGGGAAAAACCTGTTGTGGCAGAGGGCGAATTAATGACTGTTGTATTTTTTACCGAAGACACAAAGACGCCACCCATACAAATAGAAGTAATAGAGCCACCAACGGTCGAAAGCGCGAAACTTGTGATTCATCCCCCCAGTTATGCAGTAAGTAAGCGCGAGGTGGTGGAAATGAACTGGAATGGCGGCACTGTGCCAACGCTTCCAACAGTTCTTGTTGGCGCAACAGCAAGTCTGCAATTAAATCTATCCGCACCACCAAAACCACCACAAGACACAAACGGAAAAATTGATCCAGCGTGGTTGGCTCGAACCATTTCAGTCACTGACACCACAAACAACACATCACTGAATGCATTTCGATTTGTGGTGGAATCACAAACACAATGGAGACTTTTTTGGACAATTCAAGGAGGCACGGATATTGTTGTTGATCCATGCGATGAAAATGGGATTCATGGACAACAACCATTACGCATAAGAATTCAAGTGGTTGTAGACCAAGAGCCAACCGTAGTGGTTGGCGACCCAGAAGAAGACGAGATCGTAACCAACAAGGCGACTCTTCCAATACTTATACAAGCCAGAGACGATTTGGGACTGGTCTCTATTGGAATGCGGGTTGACAGACAACAACGATCTGGAGAACCAGTTCCAAAATTGATTCAAATAAAAGAAGTGCAGGTTGATTCAGGAGAGTCCGAATTGAAGAACGTTTTAGAAATTTCAACCACAGAGTCGAAAAGTGGAGACACACTGCTTTTGCGCGGCATGGCGCAAGACCGATTTGAAACAGAAGGCATCAAGAGGCGAGTCACGCTTAGCGAACCGCGACGGATTCGTATAGTGGATCAAGACGTGTTTGAACAAAACATACGCCAACAAACAAACACTCTTCGTCAAAACGTGGCACGCCTAGAAATAAATCAAAAAGAAACAATAGAGCAAACAGAAATTACGAACTCAATTCAATCTCAAAAAAACCTCAGTGATCGAATTGATCAAACACAAAAAACAGCAAACAAGCTGGCAAAAAGACTGAGGCGTAATGGAATGAAAGACTCCAACATCACAGAAGCGCTACAGGGGGTTGAACAGCAAGCATCAGTCGCCGCAACACACAGCCAAAGCGCATCTCAACAACTTCAACAAGGCGCTACAGGAAATGAAAAAGCAGTTCAAGAAGCAAAAAAAGAACAAGCACAATCACTACAAGCCATCCACGCCATGCTGGATATTTTAGATCGTGATAACGACGCGGCTGGCGCTCAACACAGAACAGATAAATTGGCACAAGAAATTTCTAGGCTTCGTAAAGAACTACAAAAAACAGCAAGTAAAACCACGGGTCGACCAGCAGAAGACTTGTCTGACCAAGAAAAGGAACAACTTCAGGAGCAGGCACAAAAGCAGCGAGTCGCCGCGCAAGAAGCCAGAGCGCTTGTTGAGGATCTATTTGATCGAGCTCAACAAAATAATAAAAAAGACCCCATTCAAGCTCAATCGCTTCGCGCGGCCGCCGAAGAAGGCGAACGCGGCGACGCCGCAAAACGTTTAGAGGAATCAGCCGACCGAAGTGAAAAAAACCAAACAGGAGCCGCAGACAATTCAATGCAGGCAGCAGCTGATGCTGTTGAAAAAATTCAAAAAGCACTAAAGGTCGATAGAAAAGCAAAAACAGAGGAGCTAAAGAGGCGTTTATCAAGCCTTGTTGAAACGATTAAAGGATTGGTTGCGCACGCGGAAACAGGTAGAAACGAAATTGACACCCTACAAGAAGCGGCCGCAGATATTAAAACTGTCATTGAGAAAAATGCCGAAAGATTGGCGCGAAACACCGCTGCCACAATAGAGGAGTCCAAGACGGGCGGACGGGCTATGGAGCAGGTCACAAAAATATTGGTGCGAGCAAGTGATCTAGAGAGCGGTGTTGTTATTGCGCTTCGATCCAATCCGATTCAAATAGATACAGCCAGAGAAACCTCGTCGCGTGGGCTTGAATTGTTGAAACAGGCGCTCGAAAAAGCTGAACAGGAGAAAGCAAGGCAGCAAGAGGAAGAATCAGAAAAAGAACGCGAAGAACTAGCAAACAAATATCGCGAATATGCCCAGCTTCAAAAAGTCTTGCGTCAAGAAGTTGCCGCAATTATTACACTAGATCAAAAAGATTTAAACAGACAGGACGCCGTTACTTCTAGAGAAATTGCAGGGCGGCAAAAAACACTTCGCCAACAAGTAAAAAATATTTTAAATAAGTCCACCGAAATAAATGACGCGGCGGTTTTTGTTAAAACACATGAATTAATTGATCAATGGATGGGATCGGCGCAAGAACAACTTGCTCAAGTAAAACCAACACCAGAAACCGTAAATGAACTTGACTTTGTTACCGAGGCACTTGATGGGTTAGCAATAGCATTAACCGACCCCGAACAAAAAGAAGACCCATTTGCCCAAGAGAATTCGGGCGGCGGAGAAGGTGGCAGCGGAGGTTCCAGAGAAAAAAAGAAAACAATTCCACCACTTGCGGAAATAAGGCTTGTTCGTGAATTGCAAGCACAAATAAATCGACGCACCAAGCTAATAGAAGAAGTTGGCATAAATTCTCCAGGCGCAGCGAAAGCCGTAGGCGATCTTTCAAAATTACAAGACACCGTGCGCACGCTTGGCGAAGAGTGGGTGGAAAAAATGAAGAAGGCTTCCAATAAAGAAGCAACCCCAACGACGGAACCAAAAAACGAAGCTCATAAATTACAATCACGCAGCTTAAATGCCCCCCCAAAAAACGAATTATATCCAAAGCATTTAATTATAAATAAGATTGTCCAAGAAATATCATCATTCAACAACAGTAAGCAGAACGAACAAGCCAAACCAACACCACAAACACCCAAACAAAATCCAATTGAAAAACCACCACAAACACTAGATGAACTTTTGGGAATTGGCGGAAAGGGTGGCGAAATGGCGGCACAAGAACAACGCAAAGATAAACTTGAACGGGGTCTCAACGAAGAATCACTTAAAGACCTGGCGGAAGCCGCCATGCAAGACATGAAACTTGCCCAACAACTTGTCTCACGAGATCATGATTTGGGTATTGGAACACAAAGAGTCCAAGCCCAAGTGTTGTCTCGTCTTGACGCTTTGATCGACGCCGCGGTGAAGTTTGAAAAATCATCACAAAAAAAATCTTCTAAAAGTAAGCCACAACAAAAGAAATCAGATTCACAATCTGGATCACAAAAAAGTAAGAACGACGAAACTAATAAAGAGGGTAATGACCCCCAAAAAGACGGAGACAAAAAAAACCAAAAAAACAAAATCGGAAACACAGACAAATCTGATTCCCCAAAAAACAATGGCGAAGGCGGCGACAAGGTAAACACGCCAGAATTCGAGGACGCACAGTTGCAGGCAGATGCCGATATGGAAGAGGGACGATCAGAATGGGGTCATCTTCCCTTACGCATTCGAGAAATTATGTCACAAAGCCGCCGAGATCGAATAAGCGCGCTCTATCAACGGGCCACCGAGGCCTACTATCGACGCATGGCAGAGGAGCGTGGACCATGATGTTGAACAAGACAATATTTTCAAGACTAATGCCTGCATTCATGGCCACCAACTTTTTTTCGTTTGCGATCTTTGCTACCGAATCATTTCAGGACCCACCATTAAAATTATCAAACCAAACAACGCAAGAAGCAAGCCAAACGAAAGATAACAAACCCAAAGAGGTTTCCAAACCAGCCGAGGTCTTAAAGGAAATTAAAAACGATTCTAAAAGTACAGACACAAATGAAAATAACTCCGCTCCACCACAAGTAGTGGTTGTGCCCATTGATCTTGATAAAGAACGACCATCCGAGGTGGGGGCTAGTGCACAAAACGCACCAATGGAGTCAGAGATGACTCCAGCAATGGAAGAATCCGTTCAGCGCGGTCTACGCTATTTGGCGTCATTACAAAACGATGATGGATCGTTTGGCCGCGGACAATTTGCTCGTCACGCAGGAATCACAGCGCTTTGTGGTTTAGCATTCATGGCTGATGGACACCTACCAGGTAGGGGTGCATATGGAGACAATGTTCGCAGGGCGATGGAGTTTGTGTTAAGCAGCGCCACAGAAACCGGATTGCTTGCCGCCGAAAACAGCCACGGACCAATGTATGGCCACGGGTTTGCAACACTTTTCCTGGGTGAAATTTATGGAATGAACAGTGAAGACGCGCGGGTTCGCGACACACTTACGCGTGCCGTGGATCTTATTATTAACAGCCAAAATCAAGAGGGAGGCTGGCGCTACAACCCTGTTCCATTCGACGCAGATATCAGCGTAACTATTTGTGAAGTGATGGCGCTTCGAAGCGCAAGAAACGCAGGCGTGAAAGTTCCCAAGGAGACAATTGAACGCGCAATCGCTTATGTACGCTCGTGTCAAAATAGCGACGGAGGGTTCCGGTACATGTCTACAGTCGGAACAAGCGCTTGGCCCAGAACAGCCGCTGGTGTTGCCAGCCTGTATTACGCGGGCGTGTACTCGGATAATTCTATTGATCGTGGATTGAATTATTTACAAGACACCGTCAACCCAGATGGAAGAGGCCTTGGTGGTGAAGCACATTATTTCTATGGACATTATTATGCCGTGCAAGCCATGTATCTAGCGGGCGGCAAGCGTTGGACAGATTGGTGGCCAAATATCCGAGACGAAATGATTTCCAAACAAGCCGTTAACGGAGGTTGGCTGGATTACCAAGCTGGACAGGCCTACAGCACATCCATGGCGCTTATCGTGTTGCAAATGCCCAAACGATATTTACCAATTTTTCAAAAGTGACATACACAAAAATAAATAGTTCAGGGCTTTTTCTGGCGATGTTTTTTGCAACAAATCTATTGGCAGCAGATTTAGTTGTTTTTCAGCCTGTTGTAAGCGGTATAGCTATCCCAGAGACCACACAAAATCCACCAACAAGTAATCAGTGGCCCGGTTGGTGCGGTGTGAGAGTTCAACAACAAAAAAACATATTCAAAAAACTAAATCTTAAAAGCTACTACGCGCTGGATGACGGTCAAAGATTTGCTGGAATATTTGAGTTTGATAACACAAAAATTTCATGGCGCAACAACGTGCTGGAATCCATATTTATTGATCTTGAACACGCTCAATCTATTGGGCCCCTATCTATTGGTGGGTCTGACACAAAATTGAAAGACACTGTTTTGTTGGTGAATAATGATCGTCTAGATGGATTTATTGAGTCCATTGATGGAACAACCGGGGTCGCACTTCAGGTTACAACACCAGGCACACCGATTAACGAAAAGCTAACAAAGCAATTAACACACATACCAATAGAACGAATTGTTGAAATTTGCTTGTCTACAAAAATTAAACAACCAACCGGTTGGAGATTCTGGATGTCTGACGGCAGTGTTATAGATGTGGATTCCTGGAGCGACGATAAAAATAAATGCCACTTGAAAGGACCACACATAAATCCAGAAATGCAGGCTTCAACCATTTTTTGGAATGAGGTGTTATCAATTGCGCCAAACCCAAACTCTATTTCAGCACTGGCGAATTGTTCCTGGAAAGCAATTACGAACCCAGATTCATTCGTTCCAAGGCTTTCTCCACCAACAATAAAAACAGAGGTTCGACCCGCGTCGTTTGATGCAATACCAATGGATTTACATGGCCCAGGCGGATTCAAATTCACCACAAATCAAACAAAAGGGACACTATCGGCCTTACTCAGTCTCCCGCCACAACTAGAAAAAAAAATTAATTGTCAAATTACAATTGAATGCGAAGGAAAAATTCTTTGGCAAAATAAAGTGACACCAAATTTTAAACCAACACAAATAAAAATTCCAGTTGACAGCTGTGAAATTATAGTTCGCCTTGATGAATCAAAGCACGGTGCATTTGGGTGCGCAATTCGTATGAACGAAGCAATACTTATTTCGGATTCGTGTGGCACGCCACCTCAATCCAACCCTCCCCCTCCCATCGCTCCAGTAAAATCTGATTTGTAATACGGTTGTTGAATTCCCTTTCGAACCAAGTCACACGCAACGCCCCATCCCGACAAGTCACTCCACGAATTATATTTTGCACTACGGGACCAATTTTATCAAATCGAAACCGCTGATAGCCAGTGCTTTGAATTAAAATATTAGGGTTTGTTTTTTGAACAAGTTCTTGAACACCATCCGACCAGGCACCATGATGTGGTAATTCCATAACCAATGAAGGACGAAATGACGCCGAGGCAAGAATGTGGGCAATGGCCTCGGTTTGTGAGTCGCCACAAAGAGTTAACCACGAAGCTTGTGAAGTAATTTTAGTGGTTGATTCCAATCGCATGGGGTTTTCGGGTTCAATTTGAAATGTCAGACTTCCATCATTCACAATTCGGCTGTGATACCCAATTTGTGGGTGTAAAACCGTCCACACAAATCCGTCAAATTTAATTTTTTCACCGGCCGTTAACACGGTAATTTTCAGCCCACGTGTTTGCAAATAATCAATTAAAACCCCGGGCGCATATTGGCTTGACCGAAAATTTATAAATGCCTCAGTTGCGTAAACATTATCAATTTCGAATGCGTTCGCAATTTCTGGCAAGGCAGAAAAGTGATCAAGGTGTGGGTGTGAGATAAATACAGCGTTAAACCTTGAGCAACCAATTGCCTTTAGTGCTGGAACTATTAATTTTGACCCCCCCGCGCGCCGTGAAATTGTTCCCGCATCAAACAGCACACAGGAATTTTGCGTTTCAACAACGTGGGCGCTTCCATCTCCAACAGAAATACTTGTCATACGAAGCTTCCACCCCAAACACGGAGCGGCATAAATTGAAAGAGGAAAAAATAAAGCAGTGATTAATAGAAACACAAACAAAAAAAATGCGCCACGCTTAATTAAAACTAAATTAGATAACCAACAAGCACAAAGAGCCCCCAATTCTGTGACAGACCACCACCACGGAACCACGCCCCCACGAATATTTGCGGCCGGCAACTGACCAACACAATCTGACAGCCAAAGAAAAATAGAGGCGAACAATGTAAGTGGGTAACCCAAAACCACCGACACGCCCGGAATTGAACCAACCAAACACGCCAACGATGCCAGAACTGTAATTACAGCCGCAAGTGGAGCAAGAACGGGACTAGCAATCGCCGACCAAACAGAGACGCTTCCAAAATGGGACTCTGTAATAGGCGTGGACATCAACCATGCCGCAATACTTGCTGAAAACGCAACTGATACGGGCTTTATAAATGATGGAATAATTTTTGGTAAATACGGGAAAATTTTCCAAGGCAAAGCCAAAAATTTCCCTATTGGTTCGCTTCCATAACGCAAGGCCAAAACCGCTCCATAGCTCAATTGAAATCCAGGGTTCCACGCGGCCCATGGATCACAGGCGATTGTGAATATCGCAGCAACTGCAAGCAGTCCATCCGCCTTCCAACCGCGATCGCATGCAACAGAAACACCAACCAAAATGCCCGCAATCCCAGCCCGCAAAACCGAAGTTTCAACATCGACTACAAAAAGAAAAACAATCGCCGTACACACAAGAAACCACCCACGAATAATCCAGGGTAAATGAAAAAGCTCCATACAAATCCAAACCGCGCCAAATAAAACAGCCAGATTGAAACCGCTAATCGCCAAAAAATGACTTAAACCACTTGCAGAAAAGCTTTCACGAAGCCCGCGGTATCCAACCAACTCCCGGCCAGTGGTCATGGCAACAACAAGAGCTTGGATTTTGGGTGGAGCCACAAATGATATTGTTTTAAGTAAATTGTTATCCACCCAACCACACACCCGCTCGCGACACAACACATAAAAATTATTTCTGTTAGAGGCTTTAAATACAATTTTAGGATTTCCAGCAACAGAAATACTTCCGCCATTGTTGTTTCGAAACGAACGAACACGCAAATCAATTTCGCCCGGGTTGTGTGGAATTCCTACACCACGAATCCATCCGACCCCTTCCAACACATCACCAGTTGAAAATTCTGCACCATCACCATCAATGAATAAAGTTACTGTTCCAGAACATGGAACCAAATCGCATTTACTAGATACATGAATCATTTGAGCCAACGCTCGAAACCGAGGCGGCTCTACGGCATTTTGAAATTGATCAAGAACATCCTCTTCGGGTGCTTCTGGTTGTTTAAATTGCTCAACCAATTCCGCTTTAAATTGAATTAACGCCGGATTTGACCCAATTTTTGCGCGGATATTTTCAAGACTTTCTCTTGTGGAAGCATGGCCACCCCAAGCAATTCCAATAAAAACTAATGAAAAAAATGCCGTCACCAAAGCGCCACGAGTTCCGCAAGCAAAAACCACCACAGCTAGGCAGGCGGAAGCGGCAATTAAAAAATCAATCAACAATTCAGCGCCCAAACCTGGCTTAAGCGACAAGCCAATAGACACAGACGCAAAAAGAATTAAAGCAACCAGAAGACCAAGGATTCCATTACGCACTGCCCAAGAATGGGGGCGATCTTCACGATTCTAAAAAAACACACCGTTTTTCTTGATTTTTATTGATTCGACAAGACAACAATTCTTTCAAGAAGCGAATTTACGCGTCCTGATTGAATTGCATCTAGCGCCAACGCCGCCGCCGTTTTTGGATCATTGGCTTTGTCCGCCACCATTAAACCAAGAGCGGCGTTTACCAAAACCAAATCAAGCGCGCCCCCACAATCAATTCCAGATGCCAATCTACGAAATAAGGTTGTGGCGTCTTGAAGATTTTGGACGCCTTGTGGTGGCGATTTACTTCTTGGAATTCCAAACTGCTCTGGTTCAAAAACAATATTTCCCATAACCCTTCCACGCACAACCTCAACAGCGTGTGTTTGATCACTCACACTCACTTCATCAAATCCATCCGCGCTATGAATCACAAACGCCCGCACCGCGCCACGACGCGCAAGAACTTCTGCTACAGGTGTTAAAAGATCTCGGTTCCAAACTCCAACCACCTGGCGCATTGCACCCGCAGGATTGGACAATGGTCCAATAGCATTGAACAGTGTTGGAGTACCAATTGCTTTACGGGCTTCACTCGCAAACCGCGCCGCGGGATAATGTTTGGGAGCCAAGCAAAAACAAAAACCACACTCAGCCAACATTCTTGCTTGTGTAATGGGCTCGGCTTGGATATTTACTCCCAGCGCCGCCAGTGTTTCAGATGAACCAAATCCAGTTCGTGAACGATTTCCACTTTTTGCAACCACACCGCGGCACGCAGCAATAATCACGGCGGAAAGCGTGCTTACATTTAGCATTTTTGGCGCACCGCCCGTACCAGCCGTATCAATGATTCTTTCACAAGCGATATCTGTTGGAATGGACGAACCCGTTCGCAGCAACGCCCGAACACCCCCAAATATTTCCGCGGTTGTGGGAACATGCGTCGATACCAATCGCAACCATTTTTCAATGAGTGATGTTTCAACCCCCCCACTAAAAATTGCCGTTAGTGCTTCATCAACTTGTTTGGAAGTAAGCGATGTATTTTCACTTGTTGCAAGCATGACTGACTGAAAAACATGAATTGGATTCAAATTTTCCATGTTTATAATTTGTAAGCCTTTATCAATTTAGCTACTTTCGGCTGTTCTGGATTTTGTTGAAGCGATCGTTCAAAAGCCGATTTGGCGTTCCCGCGCAGATTTACATCCTTCTTTCCGCTATTAATCCACGCGTTGAGCAAATTCACACCAATACCGTTCCACGATGGCCAATGTTTGGGATCAATGCGCACAGCCTCGCGATAGCTTGACAAACTTTTCTCATAATCACCCACACGAAAATACGCCCAACCAAGACGTTCGTAACTATTAGCGTTGGGAGCCAACTTTACTAACAGTAACGCAGCGTTCACGGCTTCACGGTAACGCTTGCTTTGCGCATATGCATTTAACAAATTTCTTAAAAGCTGCGGAGTTGGCTCCATCAATTCCGCCGCAATTTCATATTGAGAAATAGCTAATTCTGGTTTCCCTGATAACTCATAAGCGACGCCCAAATTTAAGCGCGCAATTCCAGAATCAGGTTTTAGCTTGACTGATTTTTCAGCGAACACAACCGCGCTTTGTCCTTCATCAAGTTGAAGATACGCAGTGGCCATGTTTAGATTGGTGTCAAAATCCTCGGGACGAATCAAAAGAGCGCGGTGATAGGCGCGAATTGCATCAACCAATTGATTTAAAACTTGAAGTGCTTTGCCACGACCAAACTGAGCATCGAAATTGTTTAAATCAAGATTTGTCGCGTTCAAATACGCCGATTCGGATTGTGTCCAATCATTCTTCAGAGCCTGCACCTGACCAACACCCACCCACGCTTCCGGAAGTTTTGGATTTTCTTGCAGTATTTCTTGAAAGGTTGCCAACGCACTGTCGTAATCACCCGACTCAATAAGTTGCCCAGCGTGCGAAAGCTGAGCCGTTTCTTTAACATTTGGAACGGTTGTGTCACTAAACAAGGGTTGGTTATCAATGGGTGTATCGCCACGAATTTGATCAAGCGTTCTTGTTTTACAAGCGGTATTGAACACAAGCAGTGTTGTCACAAGTAACAAAACCAGGGCTGGATTCTTTGGAGTTTGAGCACCCACGGTTTTTTTCTTCGGTGATTTCAAACCGAATTTTAAATTGGCTGCACCAAGCACACGCTCTGCGTTTACCACATCCCAATTCCTGCCCTGAAACAAACCCTCCTTTGGTGTTTCCAGAATCATGGGAATATTTTTCCACTCCGCCACCTTGGTTACCGCTCCAAAACAAGTTGAACCACACGCACCATCAAAAATGTGAGCGTGTCTATCTTTGCGGCTTCCACAAGGAAATTGCGAATCATTGACATGAATCACCCGAATCTGTTCGAATTTAAGGTGTTGGTCAATTAATTTTAAGGTTTGATTCGCGCCTGTGATTGTGCCCATATTGTAACCCGCCGCGACAGCGTGGCATGTATCAATGCAAAAAGCAATTCGATCAGGATGACCAACAAGTGCCCTAGTCATTGCGAGTTGATTGAAGTTGTAGCCCAGCGTTGTTCCCGCTCCCACCGTATTTTCAAGACACATCAAAACTTTATACCCAGGCAAATCTTTATGAAGTTGATTCAAACTTTCCACAAGACGCTTGATACCAGCCAATTCCCCCAGGTTTGGCTGTGCTTCTAAATTATTTTTGTCTTTGGGTGATCGCTTGTCGCCCAAGTGCGCGCCGGGATGCATGACACACAAACCAATACCAAGCATTTCGCAACGCTCCAATTCACTTCGTTGCAACCCAATAGATTTTTTTCTTGCTTGCGCGTCTGGACTCGCAAGATTCACCAAATAACTATTGTGGCTTACAACATGATTATTTTTAGGCTTGCTCCAACCCGCGGTTTTTAGCGCCGCAAACCAGGCAGAGCATTCTTGTTGAGATGGTTGGCGCGGTTTCCATTGCCGTTGGTTTGCGGTGAATAATTGAACACAATCAAGACCAAGCGCAACCGCCTCAAGAATTGCGTTTGCAACCCCACCTGCCGCGCTTCTATGTGAACCAATTCTCATGGGTGGCTACACCTTGGCGTTGTCCATAGATTTTGCTGCCGCAACAATTCGTTCGGCGGTACGGACCGCGGCAAACCCCGCCTCCGCGTCTGCGAATGGTTTTCGACCGGTATGAATGGCGTCGATAAAATCTTCAAGTTGTAATTTCAATGGCTCCCCCGCTTTCACATCCAGTGGTTCAACCGACACAAGATCAAGCCAATTCACACTGCTCAAATCCTCGCCATCTTTCAGGCTTTTCTTTACAGAAATCAAAGTTTCTTGGTTAGCTGTTTTACGAATAACCGTTCCCTTACGCGCGACAAAGTCGGCGCTTGTATAAGCGTCTGAACCAATTAAACGAATTTTACGCTCGGTCTTCATAGCCAACCGACTCGCGGTGATATTGGCGACACAACGATATCCATCTGGTCCAGGCGGAAACGTAAGGCGGGCGTTACATACATCCTCGCTGTCTCCAAGAACACTCACCGCACTCGCGTGCACTTCGGAAGGTTCACGCTCAAGCAACATCAACAACAGATCAAGATCATGAATCATCATGTCAAGAACAACGCCAACATCAACGCTGCGAAACGTCATTGGACTAATGCGATCAATCACAATAAATCGCGGCATACTGAGAGAAAGTTGGCGTATGGCGACCATGACTGGGTCGTAGCGAACAACGTGCCCAACCTGCAATGTTGCGCCAGACCTTGCGGCGGCGTCGGCAATTGCACGTGCCTCAACCACGCTGGGCGCAAGAGGCTTCTCAATGAGACAGTGCACGCCCTTGGCCAACAATGCTTCTGCCGCAGTGCGATGGTGTATGGTTGGTGTGGCAATGACCACACAGTCAACACCATGGGCAATAAGTTCATCTACCGTTTCAAAGCCTTTGACGCCATAGGTTTCAGTCATTTCATTTCTTCGCGAGGCATCGCGATCAACAACACCAACCAGTTCAACAGCGGCTAGTTGGGTTCCCAAACGAATGTGGTGGCGGCCCATGCGACCCGCCCCAATAACGCCATATCGAAGTGTTTTCTTGCTCATTGCCGTTGTTGAGCATAGTCATTTTGGCGTGGAATATCGCCGAGAATTTTGCTTTGTTAAACGCTCTTCTCGGGCCATTGTTTCGTACGAATGCGTAAGGCAATTGGCCATATCCCAAGCCACAAAGGCCGCAAACAGAACGCTTATAAATAATGTTATCCAAGCAAGTATCAACACATAAAATTCAACAATTTCAAATTTTTTGTTTATGTAAATCACAAAAATAAATGGAACAGAAACAAGCAACATGAAACAATACACACCTATCCAAACGCGGCGCAAAAACACATTGCGTAGATAGAGTGAAATTCTACTGACGTGAAATAAAACAACGGACCACAACGCGATTGCTGGAACAAGCGCGAAGGTGGCAATTTGATCAAATAGATTTTGTGTTGTCACTTGGGGTGATAAACGAACACCTACTTGTTGTTGTGCGGCGCTTATGCCAGAGATGGAAAAATAAGCGACAATCCAAAATAAGAGCGAACAGGGTAACACCCAAACTCTTTGTGTCGCCTGTTTGTTTAAACACCACAAATCAGATCCAGGTCCATTGATGCATGTTTGCCAACAGAACGCAGCGATTGGAGCAATAATAAAAAATGGAATAAGAGCCCATGACGCGGTTGAAAATTTAATCAACTGCAATTTATTCAGCACCTCGCCATATAAAAAAAGCGCGGCTAACAACGAAAATCCCAACAATAAAGCAGCCACAACAAGACGCCTTGTGATTGGCCACACAATTAGTGGACCGGCGCGATGTAATTCACTTTCACACCACCTGGCTTGATACACAACCGGATAACCACACTCAGAACAACGTGTCGAAAGAGGTCGTCCAACAAGTTGATATCCACACTTCATGCAAAAAATATTTTGCTTTGCATCTGTAGTCATAAAGTTGTGTGAAGGCGAGTGGGCTGATTATTTTTTGCAACGTAAGACACAAATCCACAATTTAAGTGAGCCACCGCATTTTTAAATATAGAAAGTCCAAGGGTGTCAACGCCCCGCTGGTGTGTTGTCAGGCGTGTCCACCAAGGGTGTTGCGTCCAACGCGTGAAGCGCTCTGGGTGTGGCATAAGTCCAAAAACCAAGCCACTTGGATCACAGATTCCGGCAATGGCGTTTGTGCTGCCATTAAAGTTGTCGTGCGTCGCGTAACGCAGGGCAATTTGACCGCATTTTTCAAGCGTTTCAAGCGTCTTGGCGTCAGTCATAAAACGCCCTTCACCATGGGCGCTGGGAAGCATGTCGCAATCTTGGCTTAGACAAAGTCCGCGAGTCCAAACACATTTTGTGTTGCTTGGAATTTCCACACACGTCCACGCATCATGAAAGCGTTCACCAATATTTGTGTCAAGCGCAACGGTTGGAGAGGCGGCTAAACTTGGCCACGCGCTAAATGGTGTGGCAGAAGTTGTGCATGTATTTATGGACGCGGGTTTTTTGGCGTCCGAAATTGCTGCGGGGTTGGACACCAGATTCAAGGTTGGGCTTGCGGTTGGACCAGGCAACAAACCTGCCTGTACCGCGATCTGAAATCCATTGCACGGACAAATTATTGGTGTGCCACGCGCAACAGCCGCGGCGAGTGCTGGATAAATTTCGCGGCGCATTAACGCCGCCATAATTCGTCCCGCCGCAATGTCGTCGCCATAACTAAACCCACCGGGCAAACCAATCAGCGCGAATTTATCAACAAGACTTGGGTTGCGCATGAGCCGCGAAAGCAAAATACTTTCTGGTTGAGCGCCCGCCGCGGCAAATGCTTGTGACAACTCAAGGTCGCAATTAATTCCGGGCGCAGTAATAACAAGGGCATTGAGGGATTTCATGGTTTACCAGTTGCCCCCGGCGCTTTTCCAGGCGTCGCGCAACACACTCACGAATATTTTTTTATCACCCACCACAAGCTGTCCACTATTGTTGAATTGACCAATGACAGCGTGGGCAACATCACCAAGTAACGCTGTTATGGCGGCAACATGTCGTGGCGCCACTTCAAGCAAATAACGACTTGGCGTTTCACTGAAAGCGCGCGCCTGAAGTGAAATATTATTTTCACACGGCATTGCGTGTAAATAAATGTCAACGCCAAGATCACCACCGAACGCCATTTCGGCGGCGGCCAACAACACGCCGCCCTCACTTGCATCATGCGCGCTCGCCACATGGCCAGATGCAATGCATGTGGCAACCGCGCGCGCGGTCCTTGGACCAATTTCCAAATCAACCATTGGAAGTTGCATGTTCATGTTCTCGCAATCCCCCAACATAGATCTGTGTGAGCCACCCATACGCCCATCTGTAAAACCCACCAAAATCAGAGCGTTTCCAGCGGTTTTTGCATCCATGGTTATGGAGTGTTCAACGTTGGCAACAATTCCCAAACCAGAAATAAGCAGTGTTGGCGGTATATGAATGGTCTCACCACTTTCGGTGGTGAACTG